>JAZKAC010000001.1:0-11614 GCA_040389325.1 Chlamydiota bacterium
GGCGTCATGGTCCCCTTGTAGATTCTTATAATATGGTAGCACTATCTAATGTAGAGGGGCTTGGGTGCCATGATGTAAGCAGTTTTCCAAAAGACTTTACTCTCTTTTTTAAAAGAGCTTTAGGTGATGAGGAAATTCATGTAGACATTAAAAAAAAGAAAAAAATTACTCCAGGTGATTTAACTTACGGAGTTCGTGAAGGCTCACTCTTCACTCCGTTAGCTTGGTTAGGTAAGCAAGATAAAGATAATGCGCGTTATCGATTAAATGAAGAGACGACGGCCATGATGCTCACTGCAATTGGCAATGCGGAAACTTCTTTGGACTATAACGTTAAAGTCTGTCAGGATGTTTATGAGAATATAAAACTCTCTTCGCCAGACGCAAAAATGGAATTGCGAATAGGACAATTTATTGCAGATAGCGACGTGTAGAGCGGGCTCGTAAAAAAAAAGTAACTTAAATAAGGAATTTAATTCATGACTGTATTTATAGGGCTTGCCTCTGGGCTTGGCGGTCGACATGCGGGGGCGGGTGAAGGCCCACCACTTATTCAAAAAACTTTTCCTTTTCTCGTTGAATGGAAGAAGATGATTTATCCTAAAAAAGAAGAGCTTGATAAGTCAGAGCATATTTCTTTGCTTAACATTCAGCTTGCGGAAGAAACTTATAACGCAGCTAAAAACTATCCTTTTACGGTGGTTATAGGAGGAGATCACTCTTGCGGCATAGGAACATGGTCGGGCATTGCAACAGCTCAAAAAAAAGAGATGGCTCTGCTTTGGCTTGATGCTCATATGGATTGTCATAGACCTGAAACAAGTGAAACAGGAAATATTCACGGGATGCCTCTAGCTTCTCTTTTAGGGCATGGATCTCCTAGCTTCACGGAGATTTTATCGAAGAATCCAAAGATTAAGCCCGAGAACCTCTTTTTAATAGGTATTCGTAGTTACGAGCCCCCCGAGCAGGAACTTGTGGAGCGTCTTAATGTAAGAGTTTATTACATTGATGAGGTGAAAAAGAGGGGATTACAGGCAATCTTTAAAGAAATTTCAGATTACCTTAAAGCAAAAGAAATTAACTATGGAATCTCTCTTGATATTGATTTTTTTGATCCGATGTATATGAGTGCGACGGGGACTCCCGAAGATAACGGCCTAGCTCCCGAGGAGTTCTTGGTAAGTTATTCCGTATTTGATGACTATCCTCCGATTGCCTTTGAATTTGTTGAGTTTAATCCCCCATTCGATAAGGGAGAATCTTTAGAAGGTATTCATGCTATCTTGAAAAGAGTTTTAGAAGGACGGACGGAGTTAATCAAAGCATCTTTACTAACGATATAACTAATTGGAGCGCAAGCCCAATCATAACAAGAGAAGAGAATCGATTGATGACGAAGAAAATTTTTGGGCCATGGCTGAGTTTTCGTAAAAAATAACCAGCCGTCCCCAGAAATAAAAACCAAGCAAAGTCGCTGAACATACATCCCATCGTGAAAGTCCATTTTTCAAAACCGACGAAGGTCGCCGATACGGCACCAATAACAATGAAGGTGTCTAAAATGGCATGAGGATTTAAAATCGAAAGCATGGCAGAGGAGGCAAGTTGAGAGGGTATAGATTGAGTAGTTGCCATGGCGGGCTCCAAGACCGTTTTTTTTGCGCCGACCCACATTTTAATTCCCATGTAAAAAAGAAAAACACTTCCTACGCTCATCATGAATATGACGAACCAATCGATGCGAGAAATAATATCGACTCCGAGAACGGCAAATAGGATAAGGCTTAAATCGCAGAGGGCTGACATTAAAATAACGGGAAGAGCTGCGGCGTACCGTTTTTGCAAAGAAGCGTTGTTAAAAATATAGAGATTTAGAGGGCCAAGCGGCATCACTAATCCAAGACCTAGTAAAATACCTTTTAAAAATGCCATTTTTATGTACCTTTTTTTGGATAAAATATATCAAATAAAGATGAAATTAGTAAATAAGATAATGAGTTAAGCTTTTTTTTGTATAAAAAGTTTAACTCATCCGTTTGTTATTTATTAAGATATTTCCACGCTATGACAGCTGTTGTTGCGGTTAGTCCTGCGGTTAAAAAATTTTCGGTGGTTATTCTTCTTTCCGTTTCTGACTGCATGAGTGTTTTTGCTGCCTTAGTGATGGCCGTATCCATTCCAGGATTGGAGTTTGAAGATGTTAAGCGATCAAATTCTTTTTGTACGACATTTTCATTGCTTAAGTATAGAGGGGCTTTGGCAACGTCGTAAATCGGGTATTTGGCGCAGTTCTTCGATCTTTTGGGTAATGTCTTTAAAGATTGTTCGGGAGGAGTCGAAGATAGAGCTGGGGTTATGAGAGTTTCTGAAGCGCGAGATAGGTTGAACTGTTCTTTAGGGGCATTCTTTTTTAGTTCGGTTATTTTATTCATAAGTTCGCGCCTTTGAAGTGTTTTAATTTTCTCTGTCGTTATGCCAATTGTAACTTCGCTTTCCGTGGATTTGTGTAAACTGCAAGGTGTGTCGTGATCTCCCTCGTAAATAGTAACGTATCGTACCCCTAATTGGGTTGAATTAATATTTGCTTTTCCAAAGTCTTCTTCGTCATGCGCTTCTAAGTATTTTGCAGCATCTATCGACTCTTTGTGTAGGTTGTAAACCGTGTTATCGATAATCTTATGTGTTTGAAAATTAATATTTAACATTTTGGTTCTCCTTTTTATTTTTAAATTAAATGTGTGAGAAATGTTAAGATTGTATTGTTTTTTGGATAAAAGAAAACACAAATCTATGAATTTTTAAAGAAAGGAATCGATTGAGTTTTTTTGATTGGGAATACGAAGCGCTTTTAGGTAAAAGCGCTTCGTTATGTAAAAGAACTAGACCATTTGCATGATGAAAATGACTAGGTAGAAAGCGGCAGCGGCAACAAGAGTCCACTTGCCTCCGAATACCTTAAAATCACTTGTCATCCCCCTCTTATACCGTCCCATCCATACCATTGCTATAGGAATTAAACCAGAGAGTATCGTATCTCCATATCCGCCGCTTAGATCCAAACATTTTACAAGGGCTGTTGGAAACAGCATGGCAAGTAAGAGTGTTGGGATAAGAGAAGATAAAATGATAACATTTCGATTTAAGGAAATTTTAAGTTCGTTAAAAGAGTCTTTTAAAAAGTAAAATAAAGCCAAGGACAACCCAAGATAGGAAGTTACCACGGCAAATAAAGCAAATAGGTCAGCTAATGCATTCAAGGACCAGTGATGAAAATGGTGTCTTAGAGGTTCTGTGGAAGAAGCTCCTCGATCAAGCGCTGCTTGAAGTCCGTGAGGACCCTCTAGAGGCACTACGCCATGAATCACAAAAACCCAAAGAACATAAACAACACAAGGTATGGTAGTTCCTAAGATGATGGCTTTTTTTAATTGCTTGGGGTCGTAGTTGAGTTGAGAGCAAAGAGAAGGAACAATCATTTGATAGCTAAACGTTGCAAGAATCATGGAAAAAATCCCGACCCCTTCTTTCACTCTAGGGCGAAAGGCTAGGTTAGCTGCTTCGATGTGGCCGATTCCAAAGCTGATGAGTCCGCAATAAGCAAGAGCTAGCCCTACCATGCAAAGCAGATTGATTCTTCCTATGAAGTAAGCCCCTAGATAAATCATGGAACCGAACGCTAGTGTAAAAAGAAGGCAGCAAATTTCGTAAGCAGGTCTAATACCTAAAATAGATTCTGACCATCCACCAAGTAGAGCGGCTCCGCCTGCCGTATACCCGACGAGGGAGGCATAGTTCATAAATAAATAAACAAGAAGCGAAATGATTCGTGTTTTTTTTCCTATTAAGATACGAGACAAAGAAGAAAAGTGGGTTTCATTTTTTACCCACAAAGTGGCCTCTACAAGTAAAAGACCTGTAAATGTCATAAAACACCAAGTCACTAAAAGACCAAAAAGTGTCGTAAAAAATCCAGCATTAGCTGTTTGTATCGGTAGGGCAAGCATACCTCCTCCGATGCATGTCCCAGAGACTAGAAGAGAAACTGCCCAAAACGAACTTTTTTTAGCAAACGTAGTTTGAGTGATAGTCGTCATAAAATCTATAGCATAGGAAACCCGGATTTTCCGGGAGGGAATGCTACTCCTGTCAGGTAGCCCTTTTTATTAATATTATCTTCTCAAAATTAACCTATTAACGACTCTTTGTTAATGGTTAAAATTTGAGATGGGTCTCATCCTAGAGGAACTCCATTTTAATGTCACAGGATTTATGATATTAATTAAAATTAGGATTGGGGTTCTATCGATTTTTCGAGGAACTTTTTCTGTGGGGTGCAAAATAAGATTGATCTTCTCACTTAAGGTTGCTATATTATTTCCTTTATATTGTACGACAGATGAGTTCGTATAATCTTTTTAATCATTTACTTAAGATATTATGACTACAAAATTTTCGACATTGTTTTTGGTGATCGTGGCTGCATTATGGGGCCTCACTTTTCCGTTAATCGAAGCCTCAATGAAATTGCAAGATCCTTTTTTGTTTGTAGCTTTACGATTTAGCCTTGCGGCACTGCCACTTCTTCCTTATTTTTTTAAGCACCTTACAAAAGAGTTGCTGATCGTAGGAATCGTTGTAGGGCTTTTAAACTGCGGGGCCTTTTTAACTCAGACAATCGGACTACAGACGATAAATGCGTCAAGAGCCGCATTTATCACGGGGATCTATGTTCTTCTGATCCCATTTTTTTCCCCGTTATTTAAGATGGGAAAGCCTGGGAGACACGAGTTTTTGAGTGCAGCGATTTGTTGCATCGGAATCTATGTGCTGACAGGATGTAATATGGGGAAACTCTCTATTGGAGACATGTGGATCTTTGCTTGCGCTTTTTTTACTGCAATTTCCATTATTTATATTGGTCGATTTTCTAAAAACAACTTAAATCCTTATATGATTGCCTATTCACAGATTGTGATGACGGCTATATTTGCTTGGATGTTTTGTCCATTTTTTTCAGATTTTCATTTTGCTGCGTTAAAAAACCCTCAATTTTTATCGGCTTTAACAATCTGTAGTTTTTTCGCAACTATTTTGGCTATAGTTCTTCAGTCAAAATATCAAAAATACGTTTCACTGCAAAAGACCGCATTGATTTTTAGTCTGGAGCCTCTTTTTGCTTCTTGTTTTGATACTCTGATCACGGGGATAGCTCCAAAGCTTTATACCATTATCGGAGGTGTATTGATTTTAGGTAGTATTATCTACTTGGAAGTCTTTAAGCCAAAGAAAAGCATTGTTGAGCCTGAGTAAAAAGCTCCCGAAAGGTTTTTAATCTTTCGGGATCTAGGAGAAAAAATCAGGAAAGTTTTATTGAATAAAAACGGGTAATGGATCCGCTCTTAACAAGGAGCAGCACTCGTTTAGAGCTTGCAGGATCGCTCATAGACTCGTTAAACTCGTTGATGTTATTTATTTTCTTGTGATTCACGGCCAAGATAAGAAATCCTGGTCTAAGGCCTGCTTGAGCTGCAGGAGATCCTGGTTTAACTTTTGTGATTACGATTCCTTCCTCGGCTTTAGAAAGGCCTAATTGAGAGCGAAGGTCAGAAGTTAAAGGTTCTACTTCAACGCCAAGCTTTTGTACTATGCCTCCCGTGACGGCTACATTCTCCGAGGATGTTTCCAACGTAACGGGTAATACTAAGATATTTCCTTTGCGATTGATCTTTAACTGAAGAGAGGTGTTAGGAGTCATAAGAGAAATTTCATTTCTGAAACTGCCTATAGACTTGATGGGAGCTCCATTGCATTCCAGGATGATATCACCTTGTTTGATGCCTGCTTTATCTGCAGGGGAGTCTTTGATGACTTCGGATACGAGAGCTCCTTCTACCTTATCAAGACGAAAAGCGTCTGCAATATCTTTATCTACGGGTTGCAGAGCTACTCCAAGGAAGCTTCTGACAACAACGCCCGTATCCATGAGTTGCGTCATGACGTTTTTAGCCATGTTGCTTGGAACGGCAAAGCCGATCCCTACATAACCACCGCCGCCTGCCGTGACAATGGCTGTGTTGATCCCGATGACCTGACAATCCAGGTTGACAAGAGGTCCACCCGAGTTGCCGGGATTAATCGCTGCGTCCGTTTGGATAAAATCTTCAAAGGCCGTGATGTGTAGGTTCTGTCTTCCTTTAGCGCTTATAATACCTGATGTCAAAGTAGCTTGTAGCTGAAAAGGACTTCCGATGGCAGCCACTTCTTCGCCAACTTCTATTTTATCGGAATCGGCAAGTTCTAGGTAGGGGAAGTTTTTTCCGTCTACTTTGATGATCGCGATGTCCGTTTGAGGATCGGATCCGACAACAGTGGCATCAAGCTCTCTTCCGTCGTCAAAGACGACAGTTAGCTTGTCAGCCCCTTTAACTACGTGCGCATTGGTCATGATATAACCATCTGGGCTCACGAAGAATCCCGATCCCTGTCTTAACTCGGGCTGGGCTTTTGGTCCGTTAGGAGGCATTCCAAAAAAACGTTGGAATAAATCATCTCCAAACTGATCGAAAGGGGAGGATCTAAAAGGAACTCCTTCTTCCGTTGAACAAGATTCGTTGCGGATGAAGACAACGCAAGGAATGCACCTTTTTGCAACAGTGATGAAAGGAGAGGTTCGGTATGCACAAGATTTTTTTTCCGTATCTGCATTTGCATGCATCTCGGCAGTTAGGGCCGAGGCAAGAACACTTGCGGCAAATATCCAATGTGAAGACATAAAAACAACTCCTTAAATAAGGTAAAGGTTAAAAATTTCATTCTACCGATCCGTCTAGTAAAGCTCAAGTCAGATGTTAAAAACGGGGAGCTCTTTTTGCTTTTTAGCAAGGGTAATATTTTCTTTTTCGAGTAATTCTTTACTCGCAAAGCTAATATTAATGGCTTGCTCTTTCTTCAATAAGAGCTCTATTTCTACAACTTGCTTGATCTGCTTTTTAGTTAGGGATAAAATGGCATCTCGATACTTTTGTCTTAGTTCTAAAGTTTTTTCGTCTCTTAGCCACCCATAGGCCAGTATAGCTCGACCGTTAGGAGGAATGGGAGTGTCAAATTGTTGGATGATCCCAAGCTTAGCCTCTTCTAAATCTTGTTCCGTAAACTGTCCTTTAACAATGGCATCGATTGATTCATCAAAAGCAGAAAATGTACTTGCGATATGGGGATCTCTATGGGAGTGGAAGTAAAAAGCTCCTAAAGTGGCGCTATAGCTTGCTCCCGATCCATAAGCTCCTCCGATCTCTCTGATTTTTGTATGCAATACTTTGTTATCAAGAAGCTGCGTTGCCACCATCAATGCAGGAGCGTGAGGATGGATGTAAGATACCGTTTCAAAGGATTTAACATTATAAGCGACCTGAGCCGGAATGATGCGTCCTTGGGACTTAACGGGGGTGATGGGAAAGGATGATTTTTCCCAAGGGGTGAAAGCTTTTTTCGGTAGATTAAAGTGTAAATACCCTTCTTGATTCATCTTCTCATAGAATGAACGATCACAAGATAAAACAAGCTCAGGGTGATGAAACGTACATATTTTTTCATGAAGCATGATAAGTTTATCTATAACGAAGGAAGGGTCTACTTCCATTTTTTTTGTGATATCGAGGATAAAGTGGTAATAGCGTAGCCCAAAACATCCGTGTGCGAAGTGAGAGGCTTGTCCATACCCGCTTAAAGAGAGTTGGATTGCATAACGAAGAGCGTTTTTGGATACTCTATTTTCTAAAGAAGTATGTAATTGTTTGATAAGATCGGTTATGCGCTTTACATCCTTTAGATCGGGAGCTACGAGAATGTCTTCCATTAGAGGGAATAATTTATCGGCTTTTCTTTCTAAGGCTCGTCCTCTAATGGAGAGCGCTGGCTTGAAAAGAGTACGGTCTTTAGTTTGAACGTGTAAAGACGCGCCAACACCAACCCCTCCCGTGTGAGCTTGCATGTAATCCAAGTTCTCTTTGTAGCTGCGATTTTTAGCTCCAAGTTCAGGTAAGATAGAGAGAAGGAGTTGCAAATAGGGGATCTCTTCGTCCGTAATGTTAGGGAGATCGAAAATAAGGTCTGCATACACAATATGATTGGTGAAACAATCGTGATGGAAGATCTCTAAAGAAGGTTTTATTTCTTTGATTAACGGAAAATCTCTTGTTAAAACGGGAACGTCTTGCAAAGTCACTTTAGGCAAGCAGCTAAGGTCTTGATCTTCTTCTTTCTCTTGAATTTTTTCCAGTTCGGAAGATTGTTTAATAAGGTCTTGAATTTCTTTTTCCGAAAGAGCCTTTTTTTTACGTTCGAGTAATGCTTTTTCTTCCAAAGATTCTTTATTTCCGAGCTCCTTATCGGGATGCATGATTACTTTGACAAAGTGCGTATTTTGTACAAAATATTTATCGATTAAGCCGGGAAGATAAAAAGGATCTTGTACTTTTTTTAACAGGGTGTCAAATAAGAGATGCATCTGCAATGTTTTTTGAGGATCGCATCCATGCTGTTTAGCAAGTACGGATCTGAAAAACAGGGTAAGGCCGAAGGGTGCGTGATCTCCCGAGATCTCCATCCTGGAAAGCTCCAGTTGATGTATGGCAGCATCAACAAGATGAGAAGAAAGAGGAGATTGACTTAGTTTTAGCAATGTCGTTTTTAAGACCTGCTCTAAAGCATCAATATCTTTTTCAAGGCAGCCTCTGCAGGTGATCACATAGGGCACCTCGCTCATCTCTACATCCATGAAGGCATCGGCTTGAGTACAAAGGCCCGAATCTAAAAGAGCTGACTTTAAAGGGGATGCATCCGTATCGGCTAAAATGGAGTCTAAGATAGATAAAGCCAAAACTTCTTCTTGTTCGGTAAGGGGACAGGTGACCCAACCGAAACTAACCATACTTTTTTGAGAGGCCGTTTCTTCGGGGTTAGCTGGGTAAGAAATGGTTTGCGTTCTAGGTGTCTTAAATCGAGGTTGTTTAGGGATAGGAGGAAGAGGGGAGAGGGGGATGCAGTCTTGTAATGTTTTTTCCGTGATATAATCCAAATGCTTTTTTAAAGGCATGTTGCCGTAGAAGAAAAATAGGCAGCGACTTGGGTGGTAATAGGTTTTATGAAATTCTATAAGCTCTTCGTAAGATAGGTCAGGGATATTCTTAGGATCGCCTCCCGAGTTGTGAGCGTAGGAAAGATCGGGGAAAAGAGCTTCCAGCACGGCATGCCACATTCTGGAGTCGGCAGAAGATAAACTTCCTTTCATTTCGTTATAGACAATACCTTTAAACCGTAGAGGAGTTGTCGAATCGGAGGCTTCTTCAAATTCTAATCGGCATCCTTCTTGTAGGAAACTTTCTTTTTTTAGTTCAGGTTGAAAAACGGCATCGAGATAGACATCTAAAAGATTGTAAAAGTCTTTTTCTACTTGAGAGGCTGCAGGGTAACAGGTGAAGTCGGAGCCCGTTAAGGCGTTCATAAAGGTGTTTAAGCTTCTTCTAGTCATGGAAAAGAAGGGATCTTTTACGGGGAATCGTTTAGATCCGCAAAGAACCGTATGTTCTAAAATATGGGGAGCTCCTCGAGAATTTGTAGGAAGAGTTCGAAACGAAAGACAAAAAAGGTTTTCTGGATCATCATTTTCTATATGGATAACGTGAGTTCCTGTCGGAGTGTGGATAAGTTCTCTAAAAAAGCAATCAAGCTCATCAATTTTTGAGCAGGTAAGAGTTTTGAAGTCGCGGTATACTTCTCCCGAGGATCGTAAAAAAGTCTGTGTCATCAGTTTTCCTAATAAGAATTAATTGTCGTTTCAGTGTAGAGGATAGAAAGGTTTTTGCCAATAATTAGTATAGGTCTTCTAAAGTAATCACGGCATCCACGAGCTCTTCCGAGTACATTGTTTTTTTTAGTCCGTTAGCAGAAATGATTGCTAAAAAGATCTGTTTCTTTGTTTTTGTTTGTTTTTTAAAGATCTCTATTTTGTTCTTTAGATTTTTAGCATACTCCTTATCTATGACAAAAGGTATTTGAGAGTATTTGATTTCACAAATGGTAATAGCGTCATCGTCTCTATCAAAGAGCAAGTCAATTTGCGCACCAGATTCTTCAGAGTTCTTTTTTGAGGTGTATTTCCATGAGCTGGGGATAGCTGTCTGACTTAAATGCAAAGCCTCGCTGATGCGATGTATGTGTTTATAGCATAAGGCTTCAAAAGAGTATCCAGCCCAGCTGTGCCAAGAGGGGCTTTTCATCAAACTGTCCCAGTAGCCTTTACGAAATCCTCTGCCGATCAAAGATTCTTTGATCGGTTCGATCCAGTAGAAATAAAATAATGAATATTCGTCGATTACTTTATAATAGATCCCTTTTTTCTTATGGTTAAAAGGGGTGAAGGCGATGATAAATCCGGCATCTTCTAAATCTTTAAGTTTTTGAAGAGACGTACCTCCTTTTGTCAGGTTTTTTATTTGAAGAAAAAGATCTTCTTGAGAAATTCCGTATCGATGTTTTGCTATGGACCTAATAATTTCGATGTAAGAAGTGTAATTGAGAAAAAGAGAGGAGTATAGTTTATCAAATTCCGTAAGTAGGGGGCTGTTTTTAGAAAAAGCTAGCTTTTCGATGTTTTGAGAGCTGGAAAGGCCTTTCGAGATATGAGAGAGGTAGAAAGGAACTCCACCCGTCACCATGTATATTTCCGTTATGTGTTTATTATTTAACCGAATATCCATTTTTTGTAAGAGGTTTTTTGTCTCTTTGAGGTTCATGGGATCAAGGAGGATGGTTTTTGTTAATCGATTATGTAAGCCTCCTTTGTCGTTAATGATGTTTTTTATAATCCAAGAAGCGGAAGAGCCGCAAATGATTAACTTTATACGGCTATCTTGGGACCAATGACGATTCCAGTAATAATCTAAAGCTTGAATAAGCCTTGATTTTGCGGTAGCCATCCAGGGAAACTCATCAAAAAATAGAACGATTTTTTTGTTTTTAGGTATTTGTGTTTCAAAGATGTCTGTAAGGAATTGGAAGGTGTCGAACCAGTTTTTTTTCTCTTTGAGTTCCGTTCCGTGGAAAAATACACGGCTGATTTCCTTTGTGAATTCAAGAAGCTGTTGTTTCATAGGCTCGTTGTTAATTCCCGTCGAGTGAAAAAAATGAACATTTTTACTTCGGAAAAAATTCCGAACCAAAAATGTTTTCCCCACTCTGCGACGGCCATAGATTGCTAAGAATTCTGGGTTACTAGAAGAGAGGATCTCTTCCAAGGTTTTCTTTTCATCATCTCTTCCCGCTAGATCGTTATGAGTCTTCAAAGTCGCCTCGTTAAATATATTGTGCCAAGTATAATAGCCCTATAAGTGGCACAATAACGTGATATTTTCGTTTATTGTGCCAAGTATAAGAATGTCATAAGTGGCACAATAATGCAAGATTTTCATCTATTTGAATTAAAATGATAAATTATTTTGGTTTCGGGATGTAATACTAGTTCCTATGGCCCTTCACTTGAAAGGTCTTAGCAAATCTCTAAGTTTCAAAAGTTTCTTTTTGAAATTATCATTCTCTACATTATTAAGATATT
>JAZKAC010000001.1:11624-14366 GCA_040389325.1 Chlamydiota bacterium
AATAGAGAATTTTCCCTGAGATTGTAAAGTTCCAGTTTCAAAAGTTTCTTTTGCCATTTTCCATATCTGAATAGGAAGATCAATAGGAAATTCCAGATAATCCTTTTTTGGATTTGGATAAAAACGAACAAGCATATTGTCTACTTCTTGAAAAACTACAGCCCATAAAATTTTATTGTAGTAAATTTCAACCATAACTTTTTTTGTTTTAGATAGAGTTTTTACAAGTTTGAAATTTTCTCTTAATCTCAGAAATACGCCAATCAATAAAAACAGACTATTTATCCATTCTACCACGTGTCTTCCACCCATCAATATAAAAGCTTGTAAGGCTTGCGCTCTAGTTTTATCAGGCTGCCCTATTCGCAATAGACCTTCTTTAGCCTTTTCTAATGTTTGCATCATAAGATCAAAAGGAAATTCCCAATATTCTTGATGTGGATAAGTATAAAATTGGATAAGTAAATCTTCCGTTTCTTGGGAAATTTCAACCCACATTTTATTATAATAGTAAATTTCAGCTACTAAATTTTCTCTTGTTGGAACATCTGCTACTTTTATCCTAAATACGTCTGTCATATTTAACTCATATGTATTTTATTTATTTTATATTAGGCTCTAAAAAACCTATCATTTTTCTACCTTGAGAAAATCTCACGCCCCCACTTATCATCAAAGATATCTTTTCTAGATATCTTTGCACCTGCCCCATAATGCAAAAAAGTTTTTCGTACAAGATCATCGCCTGCTAGCTCTTCAATAGTTTCAGGCATACAGGCATAAGTTTCTTTTGCATTTTTAAGTGTATAGCGCGTGATGAGCTTTGTAGTTCCTCGAAGATCTTCTAAAGTTTCTTGAATAAGGTTTTTTTGCCTATCATATGTATAAACAGTACGTTTACAGGGAGTGTCATGATCATAATACTCCTCTATCTCAGGTAAGGGAGTGTTTCCGAGGTAAGAGTATTTCACCTTAAGACCATTATCTTCTTCTTTTACGTATAGAAGGTGTTTACCATCTCGGCTATATTGACTACGTTTAGCATAAACCTCTAAGGTGGTATCTTCCGGAAAACCATCGGAGTTTAATAGAAGGGCTTCGCCCTCTCCTGTTAAATTCCCATAGAATTTCTCTTCTGTTACATTGCCAAATTCATCATAAAAAAAACGAGTAGCCCGGATAGGTTGTTTTTGTTCATCAAAAAGAATTTTACAGAGGAGATTAGTTTCGTCTTGAGAGCCATTTTCTCCCCAGATGAACTTCACTCTATTATAAAGGACATCATCTCTTACGCATCGATCGATCTGCGTAAGACGGTTGTCCTCATTCCAATAGTAGATTGTAGAATTCCCTTCTATATCGATAACGGTTGTCTTTTTATTCGGAATGTCATAGAGAAAAGTATGGGTTACAGCTCTTTCTCCCTCCCCTTTAATCGGAGCTAAGCTCTCTTTTACTCGAAAGCAGAGTTCATCGTTTTTATGAATCTTGGTATTATTATAATAATCCCCGGGTCGATAATAGTTTATAAAAAGTTCTACGAGAAAACCCCGATGTCTTTAGCTTCGGGGATGAATCGTGGTCTTCGGATTTTGACATTTCATAGCTAAGATCAGATTCTTTCATATGTTGCTAAATGCTCCAAGTACTTTTTTTTTAGAAAAAGATGTTGTAGGGCTTTTGATAGGATAACTATTTAGGAGACAAGATTTTCTAGCTGTTAGACGTTTTAGGTCTTTTAGTTTAGGGATAGGCTTTAGATCCAGTTTCTTTCCATCTATATCCATTAAGATAGCATACCCGGTTGACATTCGACCTTTGACAAATCCTGTAGTACCCTTTGATATAACCTTATCAAACTTTTTGATACCCATGATTTTGCCAGTGGGGATTGTTTTTTCGGATCTTGATCCATTATGTTGTTGATAGTCCCCTTTTGCAATATGGACTTTTTTGAAAAGAAGACCTGATATTTGGATGCCTTCGTTTTCTGAAAGGCTAGCACAAATAGCATCGTGGTAGTGAGTTTTTGGAAGACCTAAATTCTCTCTTTTGTACTTTGTTTCGAAACCAAAAGTCTCGGTGAAGGTGAGTTCCTTTTTTAAGCAGGCTCTAATCGTAGAAACTTGCGTTGCAGCAAGAGTATGTGTCCTTTTAAGCTTGGAAGAGAGTTTTTTTGAGTCAGTCTCTGCGGTTTCCGAAAGATGCAGCTTTTCATGACATAAGTGGCATAAGGTGATAAGATTGTCGGGGGAGTTCGTTCCTCCGTTTGATCTAAAGACGATATGATGTACATGAAGTTTAAGTTTTTCTTGTTTGCATTTTTGACAGGTATAACCATCTCTATGAAGAACGTATTGTTTTATATTGTAAAAATCTTTCTGTCTTCCTTCTTGATAAGAGGAGGAGTGCACTGTAGGATCCGATATCTTATGGATATCGAAACTAGCCGTTTCGATAATAACTTTTGTCACCGGAAGGATTCTTTTTACGAAGGCAAGCTCTCTTTTATGAGAGTCTACTTTACTGCGAACGGTAGGAGTTATCCATCCGTCTCTTTTTCTATTATTAAATCTAGCTTTCCTATAGCGGGTCTTTCTAAATCTTCTAGCCCTTCTATAGGCTCTTCTTTGATCCATGTTGGATCTGATATCTTGTCTTAGTTTTACTTCTGATAAATAAAGTGTTTTTCCTATTGCTTGAGCTGCAAAGGCAGCGGTGTGTGACCCCGAGTCAATACCT
>JAZKAC010000002.1:0-6628 GCA_040389325.1 Chlamydiota bacterium
CCTTTCAGACTCGAGTAGATACTCCCTTAGCTTTAGATAATTTGCTATCTCTTGAGAATACTGCTTCGGCGTTAGCCTTAAGAAGTGAGTGGATAATACGGGAACCTCTTGGGATTCTAGATATAACTCATTTTCTATAATCACAATAATTTCTCTTTTTCCTAAACTGAGGGCTAAGGCTTCGGAGACATCCACTCTTTTCACGAAAAAAAGATCTTTACCCTTATTCATAAGAAAATCCAACACGGAAAAAGCTAAATCTACATAATATCCCTTCACGGTGGAACCGAAGGCTAGCTCCCCACTTTCTTGCAGTCCCTTCTCTCCAAAGTAAATTTCTGGCATTTTTTTAGGAGAGAAAAAAGGATGCATAGGGATAACAACTCCTTCCCTATCTAAAGCTGCATTAAAAAAATCTACCGACCAAACAGTCGGCTTTCTGACCGTATAGTCAACATAGACCATGTTTGGCTTAATTTTTTTAACCTGTACTTCCGAGAGAATGGGAGATCTTATTAACTTAACTTTTGCTTCTTCGGGATTAAAAAAAGAAAAAAGAACTGGTTTATCTAAAGAAAGATCTAAGAGCTGAGCTAAATAATCGGAAATCAAAGCTTCTTTTTGCGGACCCGTTTGAATAATATATGACACGACTTGTCTTTGACTTGCTTTTCTTTTTTTTACAAAAGTATAGTCAATTACCTTATGAGATAAAAAAGAAAATACAACAGCAGATCCTATGATCCAAGAAAAAGCCCTCACATAAGAAAGATTCTTGGAAAAATATGATGTCACAGCCACGAAGCTAACCTCTCTAATAATAAAGGACCCATTTTAGTGATGTCTCCTGCTCCCATAGTTACAACTATATCGCCTGGGATTAAAGAAGCTAAGGTCTCTTCTATAATCTTATCCCTAGGAACATATTTACACATCGTATGCCCTTGAGAACGAATCTTCTCATATAAGCTCTTCGTATCTATCCCTTCAATAGGAACCTCTCCCGCTCCATATATATCCGTCATTAACACAAGATCCGCAGGGATGAGCGCCTGTCCAAAAGAAGAAAAACAATCTTTTACTCTTGTATATCGATGGGGTTGAAAAAGAGCTACAATACGCCTTCCTTGCCCCGCTATACGAATAGCATTAAGCGTTGTATGAATTTCGGTTGGATGATGCCCATAGTCATCATATACGGCAATGCCTGCCAGCTCTCCTTTTTTCTCACATCTTCTCCCCGCTCCCAAAAAGGTTTGTAAGGAAGAAAAAACCTTTTCTTCTTCTATTCCCATCTGCAGACAAAGACCTATCACGGCAGAGGCATTTAATACATTATGAACTCCTATAAGAGGAATCTCGATCTCATTATAAGTACGACCCTTCCAAGTAAAAGAAAACCTCGTCTTCCAACCTAGATAAGCCACTTCTATAATACGCAGGTCCGAGGAAGGAGAAAACCCATAACTCACCCCCTCTAAAGAAAGGGAGGAAAGTTTCACATCATCCGCACACCAAAAAAACCACTCTTTGCAAGACACTTTATGATAAAAATCTAAAAAGCCTTGCACCAGACGTTCTTCCGTACCCCAATGCACAAGGTGATCGGCATCGATGTTTGTTAAAATAGCGCCCTTTGGCGTATAGGCTAAGAAAGATCCATCACTCTCATCCGCTTCCGCTACAAATAAAGAACTTTTCCCGTGACCCGCTTGAGAGCCTAGACTTCGAACCACTCCTCCAATACAATAAGAAGGATCGAGTCCACACGATACAAGAACATGAGCTAAAAGGGATGATGTCGTAGTTTTGCCGTGAGTTCCCGTTACCAAAAGAGCTTCCGAGTCTTTCATCAGCTCTTGTAAAAGAGCTGATCTATGAAGCATAGGTAAAGATCGTTTTCTAGATTCTAAATACTCTACATTCCCTTTTTGTATATCGGAGCTATAGATCACCTTTGCATTAGCAGGAACCTGAGAAGCTTCGTGCTTTATAAAGACTTCAGCTCCCTCTTTTTGTAATTCTTCCGTAACCCATGACGAGGCGATATCACTTCCTCTTACCTTCTTTCCGCTTTGCAGCAGAATTTTAGCAAGACCACTCATCCCGATTCCGCCAATACCAATAAAATGATACTCCATCATGTTTTCCCTTTTTTTTGAATAAACTCTTCCACTAAATCACTTAAAGAAAAAGAAGCTTGATTCTTCTTAAATTCTTGGATAGAAGCCTTCATCGTTTCTGCAATTTTATTATTGCTATCTACAAACTGCTCTATTAGATGCCTCAGATTATCCGTACAAATGCTTTTTTCTTCCAAGCAAAAAGCGCCGCCTATCTCTTCCATGAAAATAGCATTTTTAAGCTGGTGATCATCCGCTGCAGACGGATAAGGGATTAATATCGCGGGCACCTCAAAATGAATTAACTCCGATAAGGTAGCTGCCCCCGACCGGCAGACGGCAACATCGGCTAGGGCCCAAGCAAACTGCATATTTTCTTCAAAGGACTTAACACAAGCTAAAATTCCCTTATCTTGGTAAATTTTTTTCATCTCTTCTTGAGAAGTAGACTTCCCGACAAGATGAATCACCTGCAAATGTTTCACCCAGCTTCCCATCGCCTGCAGAGCATCAATAAACACCTCGTTAATAAATCGAGCCCCCTGAGATCCTCCAAACACTAAAAATGTACAAACATTAGGGGATAAAGAAAAATAGGCAAGAGCTTCTTCTTTTGAAACCGAATCACTTTCTCGAAAACGCCAAAAAGGGACTCTCACTTCAAAACATTTACCTTTAAGATATTTTTTTGCTATCGGAAATTGCACGGTGGAAAAGGCAGCTACTTGAGAAAAAAGACGATTGACTTTTCCTGGTATCGAATTCGATTCAAAAATGATTACAGGTATCCCTCGAAGCTTTGCCGCCAAAAGGACGGGAAAAGAATGAAAACTTCCAAATCCGACGACAACTTCGGGGCGAAGTTTTCTTAAAAAACAAAAAGCTTGCCAGGTGCCCTTACAAAGAGCCTTTATGTTTTCGATCCCATTCTTGCGAGAAAAAGGAGCGGATTCCACATCTTTATAAGGGAAAAGATCTCTTTGAAAAAAGGGATTAGTTGCAAGCCCCTTCCCCATAAACATGATCTCATAGGCAAAATCTTTTTTCTTCAGATGACTAGCTAATGCCTGAGCAGGAAAAAGATGACCTCCCGTCCCCCCAGCAGCGATAAGAATGGATTTAGATATTTTTTTCATAAATTTTTAAAGAGTCTTTATTAATACTAAGAATGATACCCACACAAAGAAACTGAGCTAAAAGAGATGACCCTCCTTGACTAAAAAAAGGCAGATTCATCCCTTTACTCGGCAAGAGCCCGGAAACAACTCCCAAATTAAAAAAAGCTTGAAAGCAAAGTAAAAACACAATAATGGAAATCACATAAAATGCAGAGATGTCTTTGCAGTGAGCGGCCATAAAATACCCTAAAAAGCCAACTGTCATATAAAGTAAAATCATAATGCCGATCCCCAAAAAGCCGAATTCTTCTGCAAAAATTGCCGCAATATAATCACTACGAGCTTCTGGCAAATAATTCATTTTCTGCAGGCTCTCTCCCAATCCCTTACCCCAAAAGCAACCTGACCCCGCAGCAATTTTAGCTTGGTGCGGCTGATGCCCTTTCCCTAAAAGATCCAGTTCAGGATGCAAAAACACTCTAATACGATCAGGAACGTGCTGCGTTTGCATCGCAACGACCCCTCCGACACTAGCGATCAAGAGCAAGGGCAACACCCAAAAAGTCCATCTAATACGAGTGAGTAGACAAAGAACTATTAAGGTAACTCCAATAATTAATACGGTGCCGTTATCAGGCTCTACTAAAATCAACCCCATAGGAACGCATACCGTCGCCATAAGACGAAGAAACGCCTTCAAATCCATCTCTTTTTGTAAAGAGGTGACCTTATGGATATAATAAAGAGGAATCAAATACTTTACAAATTCGGAAGGTTGAAAGGAATTACCAAATAAATTGATCCATCTGCGAGCGCCATTTACCTGCAAGCCGATACCTGGAATAAATACTAAGAGTAGTAGTATAGAGAAAAAAATCAAAAGAGGTCCACTAAGGCGTAAGACCGTTTGATATCCTACAAAACACACTCCGATTGCACACAAAAAACCCACTACGGCATATAAAAGTTGCCTTGAAAAGGCGTAATGAACATTTCTATCCATGGCTCTATCTAAGATCTCTGCTGAGGTAGTATTAAATACCATCAAAAGACCCATAAAAAATAATAAAGCCACGATAAATAAAAAAATCAGCCCTTTTCTATCCATATTTAACGAGTGCGAATCGTATCACCGGGTTTAAGTTTCTTAGCTTTTTCTTCTGCCATATTATTTAATTTAAGTAAGTCTTCTACTTTAATATGATTTCTTACGGCAATCGTCCAAAGATTATCTCCCGCCTTAATCGTATAATATTTGGCAGAGGTTGGATCTAAAGGTGTTTTTACTGGAGAAGATGTCTCTATTTTCTTACTTGGCTCGGAAGAGATTTTCAACACCTGTCCAATCTTCAAAGAAGAAGAAGAAAGATTGTTCATCTTCATGATCTCTGCTACGGTTGTATGATGTTGCTTTGCAACCTTTTCTAATACATCACCCTTCTTAACTTTCACTTCTATGTAGCTAACCGTCGGCTCTTCTTTTTGAGGAGGTTTTACTTCCGTAGAAGGACTCGCTTCTAAAAAAAGAGGCACGGCAGGCTCTTTGACTTGAGCGCTAACTATAGGCTGTATAGAGTCTTTCTGTGCATACTGTTTTAAAACTTCCTCTACTTCATCCACTCCCATAGCTTTTTTAGGTTCGGTAACAAAAACCCTCTCCGCTACGGATATCTCCGAAGATCCTTTTTCTAAAGTTGTCTGTTCTATCTTTTCTTCATTCTTTAAAGCGCTTACAAACAAAATAATAAGCAAACTTGCATTGACTAAGGCAGCTGCTATAATTGTATCCTTTCGGGTCATATATGATCCCCCCCATCTAACAAAGCCACAAACTTTTGAAATTCTCTTCCCCTATGAGCATAATCACGAAACATGTCAAAACTAGAGCACCCAGGAGAAAGTAAAACCGTGTCTCCTTCTAAAGCAACCCTAGAAGCCTCTTGCACGGCACGTTCTAGAGAATCTACTATTTTCACATTTAAAAAAAGGGATAATTCTGCATATATTTTCTCGGCAGCTTCTCCTAAGACGAACACTTGTTTTACCTTCCCTAAAAAGACCTCTTTCCAGAAGGTGTAAGAAGATCCTTTATCAACGCCGCCTGCAATTAAAATAACGGGACCTTTCATGGTTTTAACAGCCTGAATCGTCGCATCAATATTTGTTCCCTTACTATCATCATAGTAGTCAACGCCTTTTATCTGGCAGACAAATTCTATGCGATGAGAAGGCTTTTTAAACGTCTGCAAACCCTCCATAAACCTTGCAGCCGATATTCCCATTTTTTGACAAAGAGCCCATGCAGCAAGGATATTACACCGCTCATGCTCTGCTAGATTTTCCAATTCCAACTGCTTATCTTTTCCAAGTATTTGATAGGAGCTTGTAAAAAAAGAAGAAAACTCATCAGCTACCTGCTCTTGCAGATATAACTCTCCCCCTTCTTTTAAGCAGCCTTGGATACGGGCCTTAGTTTTTGCATAATGAGAAAAACTATCATAACGATCTAGATGATCAGGCGTAATATTTAATAAAACGGCCGCATCAAAAAATGGATGCTCTAAGGTTTCTAACTGATAAGAGCTCAGCTCTACAACTAAAATCTCTTCTAAGTCGGGATTTAAAAAGTATTGAGTAACGGCAAACCCTATATTTCCGATAGCTTTAACTTTTTCACCTGATAAGCGAAGCACATGCTCTACAAGAGAAGTGACCGTCGTCTTTCCATTAGTTCCCGTAATAGCTATCGCTTTTTGCTTGCTATATTGAAACCCTAGCTCTACCTCTCCCATAACTTGAGAGCCTCTAGCTAAAGCTTGCTTAATAATTGCATGCTCAAAAGAAATGCCAGGAGATACAACGACACAAGTAAACTCTCTTTCTATAGGAAATTCTTCTTCCGTAAAAACTTCTACACCTACTAATCCGAGATCTTGCTTTAAATCTTTTTTATCTACACCCGTGATTTGATAACCTAGATGACGAAGAAAATGCAAGGCAGCTTTTCCGCTAACTCCGAGACCGACTACAAGCGCTGTCTTTTGCATAAATACCTACTGCAGTTTTAAAGAGATGATCCCTATCATACAAAGAAGAAGACTTATAATCCAAAAGCGCATCACAACCTTTGTTTCGGGCCAACCTTTATACTCAAAATGATGATGAAGCGGAGCGCATAAAAAGACTCGTTTTTTATTCCTTAAGCGATAACTTAACACCTGTATGATTACGGAGAGCGCTTCCATAACAAAAATGCCCCCCACCAAAGCCAGTAAGAATTCTCTTCTTAGAAGGACGGCAGAAACTCCTAAAATCCCCCCGAGAGCTAACGACCCCGTATCTCCCATAAACACCTGTGCGGGAAAAGCATTGTACCAAAGAAAACCT
>JAZKAC010000003.1:0-4623 GCA_040389325.1 Chlamydiota bacterium
TTTCCAATCCCGACCTACAACGTCTAACGGGAGAGATTCTCTCGACCATCGCCTCTAGACCATCCTCTCCCCGTTTTATTTTTAATCCTTCCCCTTACCAAAGCAATCCAAGTCTATCCCCCACCTTCTTTGAAGAATCTTGTGAACAAAGTATCCAACGCACAGCAAAAAAAGTAAAAGAAGCTCTTGGAAGTAACAAGACCTACTTGGCTATCTCTGTCCTCCACCGCCTAGAAAAAGAACGACGAGACATAGCTCTGGAACAAGGCTCTATCGATGCAAATCGTTTTGGCGTGGAAAGATCCGTTATGGACGATCTTACCACTCCTCTTCTTCCTAATACCGCTTATGAAGAGTACGAAAAAAAATTCCTAAACACTCTATCTCAATTATGTAAAACTCATAAAACAGACCTTCTCAATGGGAGACAATTTGAAATCTCAAGCAAAAAAATGCAGGGAATCTCTTCTAATTTTCTCTGCAAAATTGTAGACACACAAAAGATTCTTTCGTGTTTAAGTGAGCAAGAATCATTGCACTATGACCAGCAAGCTGAAGTTGACTTCCTACTTTTCATCTCAAACCACTTCTTTAAAAAAAAACTGGAAAAACTAGAAGACCTCGAGACTTTTCTTAATCAACCTGACATCGTTTTTATGCACGCCAAAACCCAGGGGGATATAACTAAACAACAAATCCCTCTTTCTCAATACTTTTTCTTCTTTCATAAAAGCGAGTTAGAGAAAGACCTGCCAGAATTTGCTAAAACGGAGTTAGAGTGGAATCTTCCTTTTGAAGAATCTCAAAAGTTTTTAAAAACACCTTCATTACTTACTTTAGTACATCCGAATCCTTACTACGCAGGAAGTGTCATGTCATACATAGATGGACATCAACTCCCTCTTTGTTTTAATAGCACAAGCGAATCGGCGTTAAAAGAGAACCTTGGCCTATTTTTTTATTTGTATGCTCAGGCTACCCCCTATGAGCGCGGAAGCGCTTCCATAGGAGAAATGAAAGCCAAAACTGTTTGTGAAGCTAAGAATTATAAAATGGAATACGGAGAGGCTATTTCTTTCGAAAACGAGCGCCCCCTTCCCGACCTTGACGCACTAACCTCTACTTCCCTAGATGAGTACATGCCAGATTTTCTTTCTAAATGCGTATTAACACCCCTTCTTCCACCATCAGAAAAAAATCTGCCCTTATAAATTGCGCTATTTCTCGATAATCCATATAGTTCTTCTAAAACGCAAAAAAGCTAATAAGGATTTCTATGTTGAAAGCTATTTTACCTCTCTATCTATCCCCCATCTTATGCTTAACCTCGCCCTTAGAAGAAATGACTTTAGAAGAAAAAGTTGGACAGCTGTTTATCGTTTGCTTTAAAGGAGAGGAAGCAAATGAGGATGCAAAAATACTTGTGCAAGAAATTCGAGTCGGAGGCATCATTTACTACGACTGGGCTAACGGATTGCATTCTCCCGAGCAGGTACTATCTTTAAGTCTAGGGTTACAAAAGCTTACTTTAGTTAACCCCAATCCTATTCCTCTTTTACTTGCAGCGGATCAAGAAGGAGGCCTTGTAGCTAGACTAAGAAAAGGCTTTAGCGCCTTTCCTGGCAACAAGGCACTTGGCATGACTTCGGATCCCTCTCTATCTAAAGAAAGCGCCTTTGCTATAGGACAAGAGCTACAAGCCGTCGGCATCAACTTCAACCTTTCTCCCGTTGTAGACATCAACAGCAATCCGAGAAATCCAATCATCGGGATCAGATCCTTTGGTGACTCTGCAGATGTCGTTACCTCTTTTGCTAAAGAGGCTTTAAAAGGTTATCACGACGCTGGCATCATAACTTCTCTTAAGCATTTCCCAGGACACGGAGATGTAGAAATCGACTCTCATAAAGCGCTACCCGTTTTATATAAATCTAAAGAAACGCTTGAAGAAGTAGAGCTTCTTCCCTTTAAAGAGTTAGCTCCCATGGCAGACACCATTATGACAGCTCATCTTATGGTCCCCTCCATAGATCCTATCCACTGCGCTACCTTATCTAAACCCATCTTGGACATCTTACGAAAAGAGATCGGTTTCAAGGGGGTTATTATTGCAGATTCCCTAACGATGGAAGGAGTATTAAAAAACAGTCCTTCTATAGAAGAGGCTGCTATTTCTGCTTTAAATGCAGGTTGCGACCTCTTGCTACTTGGAGGGAAACAGCTTATAGGGACCACTATTAATACGGAAACTTCTATTGATAATATAAAAAAAATCCACCAAGCTGTCATCAAAGCTATAAAAGAAGGCATTGTTTCGGAAGAAAGAGTTAACGAAGCCGTTCAAAGAATTTTACTTTTAAAAGAAAAGATTCGACCTCTTAATGCAAAAACGGAAGAGCAACTAAAAGAACTCATCAAGATCCCCGCCTATCAAGCACTATCTGAAAAGATCTCTACTCTCGCGATAAAAACTATAAAAAATAAGCCCATCCCTCTTTTAAAAGAACAAAAGATCGCGATCTTAGCTCCAACTATCTTAGAAGACGCTCTTAAAGAAACACCTCTTTTACATCTTGGCAAAAAAACGGAGTCTTTGTTCTTTACTGGATTAAATCCAACAGATCTAGAAAGTAAAGCAGCTTGCGAAATAGCTAACCAAGCAGATCTTATTATTTTCTGTTCCTATAACGCTTGGAAAAACCCTGCGCAAGAGTCTTTACTAGCTTCTCTTTCTTTACTCAAAAAGCCCTTTATTTTTCTGATCGTTAGAGACCCCTTAGATGAGTCCTTACACTCTACGGCAGACCTTATTATCAAAACCTACAGTCCTGCCGTCTCATCCATTAAAGCTGCCTGCGAAGAACTTAAATAAGTTTATTTTAGCTCGTTTACTCTATTAAAAATATCTGACAGCAGTCCTGCCATCCGACCTTTCCTTATGTCGGCTTTTTGCATTATGGCTCGTAATTTTGGCAATAATTCGGTTTGAGGGTTCTCTTTTAAGTAATCCGAAACAACCATCAATCGGTCTTGAATTTCACTAGTTAAAATATTTTTAACATCCAGATCTACTCTCTCTCCCTCAATATTGGCCTGCATAACATGCCGCAAATTGATAAAAAATAAGGCGAACGTCAGTTGTTTAGTCACCTCTTTGAGATTTCCAACGGGAGACTCTTTTAATACAGGATCTTCCAAAACCTTTAGAAAATAGCTTAAAACATCAGGTTTAGCAAAAAGCTTCGGCATTACATACAGAAGATAGTTTTTAATTTCATCCGTCGGAGTCCCCTCAAATTTATTCAAGTATATTAAAAATACCAGAACAACGGATTCGCGTATTATTTTGTTTAGAAACACCCTCTCTACAGATTTAGAGTCTATCGAAGAGAGTTCTTTAACACACATTCTTAAAATAACAGGCAGCATCTTCAGACAAAATACATCTTCCTCTTTTTGGATGTTCTTATTCTGTATAATCACATGAAATAATTGATTTACAGAAAGAAGCTCTGGCTTATTATTTTTCATTACACGATAAAAATCTTGCTCATCTTGCTCACTTATTCCCCCTAAATCACCCATAAGACATAATAAACATAAGGTTACGAAGTAGAGCTGATCGTCCTGGAGTATGTTATCCGCTAGCTCAGTAAGTTCGGGAGCTCTTACGAGGTTAACAAAGTTCATATGCAAAGCAATCTCGTTTTTATTAAATGGAGAGTTCGGCTTTTCATAGACTTGCAATAGCTGATAAAGAGTCCTATCTCCTAAAAACCAACCTTGCCTCTTTAAAAAAGGAATTAATTCTTTTTTTGGAATCGGCAAGCTTTTTAAAAAATAAAGATATTCTTCTAAATCTATTTTTGTTGATATCGAACTTTCTAAATTTTTTATCAATCGAAAATTATGGACTTCTTTTAACAATTTATTAGCTAATTTTCCGTTGTCTTTTATCCGTGAATTATTTAATAAAACGAGCTTTAAAGTCCTTGCGCAATCAGATACCGCTTCAGAAGGAAGCTCTCTTTGAGCTATCATAAGGTCTGTTAATTTTGTAAAATCAAGGTCTGAAGCTTCCAAAATTTGACCATCTATGCCAATCAAATGATCTCGTAGGCTATTTAAAACCGAATCTTCCCCTCCCTTCACTTCTAACCTATAGCTTAAAGCTTGCATCCATAGAACTCTATATTTTGAAGGCAGAGTAAGTACTTTTCCCGAGACATCGGGAATAAGAAACGCCTCACACTCTTTTATTGCATTGAAAAGCTCTCTATTATCTCCTCCCGTTAAATTGCTTGGAGAAACAAGTCTTGCTAATAAGGCACTCGCTTGGTCATTTTTTGAGGCATTCGATAAGTTAGGCGGATTTTTCAAGGAAGACTCTATGAAGTTTATGAGCGTCGGAGATTTTTGCTTGCCCATGCTTAAAGGCGACATATAGAGGTAAGCCATCTTGCTAAAGGGAATATATAACCTGGGATTTTGTAGTAATGCAGCCGAATTTTTTATTGAGTCAAGTCCAAATATATATTTTTTAACCCTATCTTCCTTCTCTAATCCGCCTAACTTTCTTATCGCATTTACCTCTTCGGCACTTTTTTGAATGAAGATCTCTTG
>JAZKAC010000004.1:0-25791 GCA_040389325.1 Chlamydiota bacterium
TGAAAAAGAGCTGACACGGTGGAGCTATGTTTAAAGACTGTGCCGTTTTTAGGTTTAAAGACGCCCAATTGATTTGTGAGTCGGCAGCCGAATTGCATAAGGCAGGACTTCGTTCCGTGACGGATCTTGACGCTAGCAAGACAATGGCAGCCGAGATTCGAATGGAGATCGTACAACAGAAAGCCAGGGTAGCGATTACCTATGGAAAGCTTTTGACTTCGATGGGATTATCCATGAAGACAACCTTAGATGTACAAACAAGTCCTCAAGGGATTCAAAAACAACTTTTTGCAGAAAGTTTAGACACTCTTATCTCGATAGCGGAGAGTCAAAGGGCTGATCTTTTTGCTAAAAAATCCGAGATCGCGGAAGCTAAAGAGAGAATGAAAAAAGCTAATAGAGCGCCTCTTCCGAAGGTTCGAACGTTCGGACAGGGAGGCTGGCTCGAATATGCAAAGCACCAAGATTCAGGCTATAATTACAATGCGGGAATATCTTTAGACATCCCGTTATTTAAAGGCTTTGAATATACGTATAAAAAGAAATTAGCCTTAGCGGAAGAAGAGAGTTCCGTTGCTAGTCTTAGAGAATTAAAGGATTCTATCATCTTAGATATTTTGATTTATAGCGAATCGGCTAAAGCGGCTCAAGAAAGCCTTGTGTTAAGTGATTCCTATTTGGAAGAGGCAACGAAATCTTACGAGGGTTCTTTAGAAAGCTATAAAGCAGGTCTTCAAAGCGTCTTCGATCTTATTCAGATGCAACGCTCTTTAACGAATGCTCGAATGAAAAAAACTACGGCAAAGACACTTTGGCTGGTCTCTTTAGCTGAATTAGCCTTTGCCACAGGGAGTACATTATGAAGCGATTTGTGTGCGCGTTAGTGTTGATTTTAGCAGGATGTTCGGAAAATGCGCCGAGGCAAGCTTTTACTCCTCCTCCCGTTCCCGTTCAAACGGCGAAGGTGGAAATTCGAGACGTGCCTTTTTATTTTGAAGAGATGGCTACTGTTGTGGCAAGTCAAATAGTAGAGATTAAGCCTCAAGTTTCAGGAGTGATTAACGAAATTTCTTTTCAAGAAGGCTCTTTTGTAGAAAAAGGCGATCTTCTCTATGTCATAGACACTGGATATTATGCCATTAAAGTGCAAGAAGCGGAAGCGCAGCTTCTTCAAAATCTAACTCACCTAAATAACGCTCAAAAAAAACTCGATCGATATAAAAGTCTTTCTAAGCAAGACCTTATCGCTAAGGTGGAATGGGATGAGCTCGAGTCTAAAATTGCTTTATACGAAGCCTTAGTTAAGGCCGATGGAGCTAAGCTTAATCTTGCTAAAAGAGATTTAGATCATTGTTACATCAAAGCGCCTATATCGGGACGTACGGGAAAGACTTCTTTGCAGGCAGGCAATGTCTTAACACCTGGAATCTCTCTTGTAACTCTTTCTAAAGGAGATCCCTTTAACGTCGATTTTTTCATGACGGAAAAAGAGATGAGAAGCCTTTCTTCCAAGATGCCTTCTTTTGAGATTTATGCAGCAGGGGGGGCTGAATGTTTAGGATCGGGTACGTTGACTTTTGTAGATTCTTCGATGCATGTCGGTTTTGGAATGTTTGCAGCAAGAGGTCTTCTTACAAAGGTATCAGCCCCTTTATCTGCAGGACAGATTGTCCGGATTCATGTTTTTTTTGGAAGTAAGGAGAAGGGGCAATTAGTTCCTCTTCGAGCTATTAAAACAAACCAACTAGGCTCTTACGTTTTTACCGTTACTGAAGATAATACCGTTGAGATGCGGAGCGTAAAACTGGGGCCTGAAGAGAAGGGGATGATTCTTGTCGAAGAAGGTTTGAGTGATGCTACAAAAGTTGTGGTGACGGGACATCTTCGTCTTTACCCCGGTGCGAAAATTGAGGATTTGCCATGAACCTTTCAGGGCCGTTTATTAAAAGACCCGTCATGACATTCATTGTCATGGCTTCCATTTTGCTGTTGGGTCTTTTGAGCTTTAAGATGCTCCCCGTTACGGATCTTCCGAACGTAGAGTATCCAAGTATCGGAGTGCAAGCGCAGTGTTTAGGCGCAAGTCCTGAAGTGATGGCCTCTTCCGTTGCAGCCCCCTTAGAAAAAGAGCTGATGAACATAGAAGGGCTGAAGCACATAACTTCTTTCAGTACTCAAGGTAGTGTTTGGCTTAATTTAATGTTCGATCTGGATCGTAGCGGTAATGCTATTACCGAAGATGTGCAATCGGCTTTAGAAAAAGCGGAAAAATCCCTCCCTATTCATTTAGATGAAAGACCAACTTATCATAAGACGAACCCCAATCAAGATGCTATCATATATCTTGTTGTAACCTCGCATCTTTCCTCCCTTGCCGAATTGCATGAGTATGCCAACTCCTGCATTAAGCAAAAAATAAGTCATATTCCCGGGGTCGGACAAGTGCAGATTCACGGATCTCGTTATGCTGTCAGGATCTCCCTCAACCCTGAGCTGATGGCTGCGCGTGGTCTTACCTTTGATGAAGTGAAGAGTGTGCTGAAGGCTGCGACAAAGACATTGCCCTTAGGAGAATTAGATACGCCTGGGCGTACCTTTTCCTTGGAGATCCCAGGCTCTTTCCAAAATGCAGCCGACTTTTCAAGGCTTCTTATAAAACCTCATGTATATTTAAAAGATATTGCAACGGTATTGGACGGGGCGGAATCGAAAGAAGTTTTTCACTATGTCACAAAAGACCAAAATACACTTGCTGTAATTATCGGGGTGCAAAAGCAAGCGGGGGCTAATGCCGTCAAGATCTCGGAAGAGATTGCAAGGTTACTTCCCGAGATAAGAGCCGAACTGCCTCCCTCCATGGAAGTGAAGTTATGGTTTGATAAAGCGCTTTGGATTAAAGAAGCTATTTTAGACATCGAATGGTCTCTTGTCCTTAGCTTGATCCTAGTATCGGGCGTTGTTTTTTTAAGTTTAAGAAATTTTAGAGAAACATTGATAGCAAGTACGGCTCTTCCTCTTTCTATCGTCGGTACTTTTATCTTTATGAGGCTTTTGCATTTCAATCTTGATCTGCTCTCCATCCTCGCTTTGACTCTTGCTATGGGGTTTGTCATTGATGATGCTATCGTCGTTCTTGAAAATATTGTTCGCTATAAAGAAAAAGGGATGTCTCCTCTTCAAGCTGCTTTAGAAGGGTCTAAGCAAGTTAGCTTTACTGTCATCTCGATGACTCTTTCTCTTATCGCCGTTTTTATTCCTCTTCTTTTTATGCATAGTGTTACGGGACGTTTATTTCGAGAGTTTAGTGTGACGTTAGCCGCTTCCGTTCTTGTGTCGGGCTTTATTTCTCTAACTCTTATCCCTATGCTGGCAGCAAAGTTCTTATCACCCTTGAAAAAAGGTCATGTTGAGCTAAAGGTTCCGTTACTAGCCTTTTATAAAAGAACCCTTAAATGGTGCCTTAGCCACAGAAAAAGTACGATCGCTTTTGCTTGTATCCCTCTTCTTTTTTCAGGCTTTCTTTTTCGATTTCTTCCGGTGAATCTTTTTCCTGAAGAGGATAGAGGTTTTATCTGGAGCTATATCCAAATCCCTTCCGATGTGTCAAAAGCAGAAAGAGACATTTACCAAGACAAGCTGATTACAATCGTGCAGCAAAATTCCGATATAGAAAGCTTTGTTGTCTTAGACTTGAAAGATTATCAATGTTATCTGATTAGGTTAACTTCTTCTAAGCGTCTTTCTCAGTCCCTTGTCATTGCAAAATTGCAAGAACGGATGAATGCGATTCCAGGCGTGCAAGCTTTTATGAGAGGAGTTCAGCTTATTGATAATACGATGGGTGGAGTTTCTGGAAATAATTATCAATTTGTTTTGAGGGGGCCGAATCACGCAGAGCTCTGCATAGCAGCGGAGAATTTGAAGCAGAAACTGCTCTTGAATCCTACTTTCATCAATCCGGCTTTAAATATTCAAGCAGATGTCCCTAAGCTTGAAATCACGCTCTTAGAAGATTTCATTGAAAAGCTGGGCCTTTCTCGTCAAGATGTGCAGTCGCTTCTTCAGGGAGCTTATGCAGGAGGATCAATTGGTAATATTGAAAAGAATACGGAGAGCTATAAAGTGTTTTTAGGGTTGGATTCTTATTTTCAAAAAAACTCCAATGCGCTAGCTAGTCTATATTTAAAAACCCCTACAGGCGATGCCGTTCCTTTGAAAGCCGTTGCCTCTTGGAAAGAGACAACAGGGCTTCAGAGTATTCAGCATATGGACCTACTTCCTTCTGTGACTCTTTCTTTTGATGTAGATAAAGCAAAACCTGTAAATGAATCCTTTGCCCTTCTTAAAAAAATAGCGGACGAAACCTTCCCTCCTTCCGTTCACGGCAAGTTGGAAGGTGTTGCCGATATGATGGATGATGCAACCAAAGATACGATCTTATTGCTTCTTTTTGCTCTAGTTGCCATGTATGTCATTTTAAGTATTCTCTACGAGAGCTTTATACACCCGCTCACTATTTTGTCGGCGCTACCCTTTGCTTGTTTAGGAGGGATCCTTACCTTGCTTATCTGCAAGGAGCCTCTTTCTTTATACAGCATGGTAGGTTTTTTGCTTTTAATCGGAATTGTTAAAAAAAATGGGATCATGATTGTTGACTATGCCGTTGAAATGCAAAGGAAAGAAGGAAAGACTTCTCTTATTGCTATAGAAGAGGCTTGTCTTATTAGATTTAGACCTATCATGATGACAACGGTAGCAGCCGTTGTCGGAGCGCTTCCTATCGCTATAGGAATTGGCGCGGGTGCAGAAACAAGGAGAGGGCTCGGTTTGGTTATAGCTGGGGGCTTGATTTTCTCTCAGTTTCTAACTTTGTACATCACTCCTATCCTATATCTGTATTTTGAGAGATTGCGGTCTAAAATTCTCATTCGGGATAGATAAAAGCTCCATTATTTTATCCGCATTAAAAAGATTTGTTCCAACTTCCTAAGTTCTTCCGAGGAGGTCCTCCTGTCTTTTAGGATAGAGAAATTCTGAGTATCGCTTATTTCCGTTAAATTGTTCCTCTCTTCTTCTGATAAGGCTTTTGTTTCGGGATCCTCGGATAGAAGGGAGAAGACCCCTTCGTGTTTAAGGATTTTTAGATAAAAACAAGCTAAAAGGGTGTTTTGACAGAGAAAGGTCGGAATCTGATGTAGGCAAATAGAAAAAAGAGAGTACAGCAAGGGGGCGGGTTTTTCGGGGAGCTGCGAGTCCAAGATGGCTCTAGTCATGGAAGAGGCTGTGTAAAGATGTCTTAAATTGTCTCGTAAAGGTAGATGTAGATCTATGATGGAGCCTTCATGAAAGGTGTAGAGGTCTCCATTTTTTTTGGATAGAACAAGTTCTACTTCGCAAAAAGATTCACAAAAGGGGAGCTTAAAGAGCTTTTTAGAAGAAAGTCCCTTTATGATCATGCTGATCATGCCAAGCTCTTTAGAAAATGCCGTTACGATCTTTTGATGATCCTTAAAAGGAATAGAGCGTAAAATGATGGCAGGGGTGACTATGTATTGCAAGTGAATGTCTTTCTGTTTCTTAAGGAGAGGGAGGGGTTGGAACGGTTTTTTTATAAAAAGATGTTAGGTCTTGTTTCAATTGTTTAAGAGTATCTAAGTCAAGATACATCATATGTCCACCCTTGTAGTTTCGTATGGTTACATGATCTTCTAAAGAGGTGTCTAAGCCCAGGTGGTGGAAAGTATATTCCGTTCCGAAAAAAGGAGTTGCAAGATCAAAATAGCCGCTAGCCACAAAAACTTGAAGGTAGGGGTTTTTAGTCATAACGCTGCATAGGTTTTCTGAGACATTTAAGTATTTATTAGGTGCATCAAAATTCCAAAAGCAGATGGCGTCACAAAGAATTTTATAGGGGGTGTCTCTAGTCCAGCTCAAGTCTTTACGAAGATAGTTGTTAAAGCTGGTTGTGAAAGCTCCCGCTACGGCATCCATGCTGGGATCGTAAGTATAGGAGTCATTGACATTATCTAGAGCAAAGCCCGTTGTTTCACTGTCAAAACGCCCTATGATTTGATTTTTGTCATTTAAAAGTTCCTTGGCAAAGCGGGGAACAGGTACACGAAGATCGCTTTTAGATATATAGTCTGCGCTTAAGCCCGTAAGTTCGGAGAGCTTTGTCACTATGCGCTTTCTTTCTTCTTCAGATAGCAAATTACCTTTAAATAAAGCGGCGGCATAGTCTGTAAAAACAAAGTTTTTAGAGGCTTCAAGAGCCTTTGCAAAATCTTTTTGTAGCTCGGGTTGTAACTTTTTATGATACCAAGCGGCTGCCGTGTAACTTGGTAAATAAAGAAGATAGGGAAGGTCGTTACCAGCGTTGGTAGATAGTGATTGGAAATCTAAGACGGAAGAAACTAGTATAAGTCCGTTAATATCGATGAATTCTTCTTCGTGTAGATAGTCAGCAAGCCCTGCAGCCCTCGTGGTTCCGTAACTTTCTCCCATGATGAATTTAGCAGAACCCCAGCGATTAAACTTTGTGAGGTAAGAGCGGATGAAGTGACTGATAGAGGCGATGTCTTCTTTTGTCGTATAGAATTTTTTTGCCGTCTCGGGAGGTATAGCGTGGCTAAAGCCTGTGGATACGGGATCGATAAATACAAGGTCCGTTAAATCCAGTAAGGAAAATTCGTTATTGACTAAACCGTAAGGTGGGGGTGGGATTTTATTGTCCTTATCCAGTTGAACTCTTTTAGGCCCTGCAAGACCTAAGTGAAGCCATACGGAAGCAGATCCTGGGCCTCCATTAAAACAAAAGGTAATAGGACGTTCTTTAGGGGGATTTTCTATAGCTTTGGTGTAGCTTGTGAAGAATATATTAGCTGTTGATTGGCATTTGGCGTCTTTTAAAAGGATGGATCCGACGACGGCGCGGTAAGAAAGAGGCTTGTCATTGATGAGGGCTTCATGTGATGTTTCGCAAAAATCCTCTACGTAAACGCAAGGTTCGGCGGCTTTATCTTGAGAAGAACTTTTTTCATCGCACCATCCATCATAAGCAAATGTGGAAAAACAAAGGATTAAGGAGAAAAAACGCATGTAAAGTACCTCTAAGAAAAATAAGAAAAATAGCGCTTTTCTTAATAAAAGCGCTACATAAAAACTAACTTTATTTTGAGCGAGAAATCATCCCTTTTCTTTGGACGATTTGGTATACGGCACTAGCGCCAACAAGGATGTAGATAATTCTTGCTATGACGGATGGGTGATGATGGACATGGAATTCTTCGCCAGATTTAAAGAAGAATTCAATGAAATTGAATTCAAATAGACCAAAAAGTCCCCAAGCTAATCCACCGATAATTAATAAAACGGCGCTAACTATATCTAGTATCTTCATGTTTCTTCCTTTGGTTGTATTTTTTTTGATTGCTCTTATAATTCATAAATAATATTTTTACTATTTATTGGCAAATGAAAATCTATTTTTCTTATGAAATAAGAATAATCTTTAGAAAGGCTTCTTTTAAAAAATCTTAGAGAAAAGCAAAAAGGAATTGTTTTTTTTCGGCAGGCCCTATATTATACTGAGACAAAATTCATTCTTATCAAACGCATCGATAGCTCAATGGATAGAGTACCCGGCTTCGAACCGGGTGGTTACAGGTTCGAGTCCTGTTCGGTGCATTCTACCGCACAAATTCTCTGAAAAGAGAGCTTGTGCGGTTTTTTATTTTAAAAATCGATTATTCTATTTTTGGTTGTTTTCTGAAGCGAGTTTTGCCTTCCACTGCAAAAGGGGGGGGATTTTTTCAATCAAATTGAGATCATCCGTGATTAATGCGGCTTCTGTCTTCCCTTCTTCAAATATGCTTTGGAGAAAAGCTCGTTCTCGTTCGCTTAAAGTTAAGGCCGCTTATAACATCACCATACCCAGCGCCAACCACTTTTTTACACCGATGAAGACATAAGATTTAAAGATGGTAAGTAAATCGAACAAATTACAGCGGTAAATTATGATGGTCTTCTGGTTTCTTTTTAAACGATTCAATAAGTTTAGAAGTTTCTTCTAGGGAAGGATATGTGCTTGTGAAAATATGAGGCTTTTTACACAGTCTATGGCAGCCTAGTAGTTGGATAATATCGGGATCAAAACCTTGATTTTCAAGGTTTTGTGGAGTCAGGAGGATGAAGGGGGACGAAGCGTTTAAAAAACGACTAAGCCCTCCGCCTATGACGACAGAACAGATGGGAGCTACTTGTGGAAATATCTCATGAATGTAAGCAGAAATATCTTTTACAAAAGCTTCAACATGAGTTTGGAAGGCTTGAGCATAACCCGAATGCATTTTTTCTTCAATGAATGCATCTCCTTGAGAAATTTTACTCAAATATCTTTTGTTGAGAATTTCCGAGGGAGGACTTACTTCTGTTAAAAGAGCAAAATTAGGGAAAGAAGCAAGATGTCCCCAGAGCTCTAAGCTGTGGATGGTGTAGGGGTTTTCTGCAAACGCAACCCCGACTCCTGTTCCCAAGGTAATCACAAGGCAGGGGAATTGTACGGGATGAGAAGAGAGGTTTAAGTATTCTAAAGCTCCTGCAGCAAAGCAAGCTGCATCTCCCTCTACAAGAACAGTACGCTTTGTATCGTTTTCTAAAGAAGATTTAATCTCTTTTGGTACGCCTTCTTTTTCCGCATTCCCATGAATTTTACCATCAAAGATAGGCCCGAAGATGGAAAGACTGACAGTAGAAGAATCCGACTTAAGTAAAGGGAAAATGGGGCTACTTTCGTTTTGGAAAAGATCGGAGAGATTTTGTTGGAGATAGGGTTTTGCAAAACTTGTGATAACTTTAATTTTTTTGATGTCTTCTAAGGAAAATGAGCTGGGCAATGTAGCTGCCTTGATTCGAGTATGGCCTATTTCAAGACAAATAAAAGTCTCTTGAGATGGAACGATTTCAACATCGGAATAGATGTAAGATTGCATAAGAATAATTAAAAATATAATTGTTTGATTCATGGTTTCTTTATTATGTTGTTTTTTTTGTTACAAGTTTAAGTATTTGTAATATTTTATGCTAATAAATTTTTCTGAAAAGAGTTCTTACTCGCAGGCGAGTCTTATTTTCAGCTCTCCATTCGACGTTGACAGGATCTAAAGGTTCTTAGATAATCTTCCATTTGTTTTTAAGCGCTTGTTTAAAAATCTTTCTTCTAAAAATTTATATGGAGCGTTTATGAGTATTTCTATTCGACAGTCGGTGTTTCCTCCCTCGGAAAAAAGAGAGAGTCAAAGATCTGCTTTTGGAGTAGAGACCGTTTCTTATATTGATAGTTCGGGCGATGTCTCTTTAAACGATACGACAGTTATGGGCGACATCCAAGTAGGCGGAAATTTTACGACTAAAAAAGCGATCGTTCATGGAAATATAGAGGTAAAAGGGGATGCTACCTTTAAATGTGACAGCATATGGGATGAAACAAGTTATAAGAATGTCAGCGTCGGCGGATCGATAAAGGGAGATGCTATCCGAGCAGAAAATTTTAAGGCCGAAGGAGATATTAGGATAACCAATTCTAGTATTACGGGGGAACTTTTTGCGGGTGATACCTTTCATGCAAGCTTCTGTAAAGAGTTGGGATCGATTAAGGCTAACTCTAAGATCACTCTTTACGACTGTCGTAATGTGAACTCCGTTTTTACGGAAGACGATGTTTCATTGCACTCCGTTAATGTTAAGCAAGATGTTTTTGCCCGTGAAAAAGCTGAAGTAAAAGCGTCGGGGATTGACGGTGCTTTGACTTGTACTGGTAATGAAATGTGTATTGATGGATCTGAAGTTAATACGGTTAGGCTAATGAGTCCTGACCTAATCCAGTCCGATACTCTTATGAAAAGCTCACCTCAAATTCTTGAATTAAGTATATCAAAAGTTAACAATGTTCATTTTGAAGGAGGAAATGGGGAAATTATTAAGGGGCCGTATTCTTCCGTAAAAAGTGCGATTTTGGGTGGTTTGGTAAAGAAGGGGTGTTAAATGAGTATTGAAAAAAGCTTTTGTCCTTGTTGTAGTGGAGAAGAGTATGATAAGTGCTGTAAATCTTTTCATGAAGGGGTATTGCCTAAAAGCGCTCTACAACTTATGCGTTCAAGGTTCTCGGCTTACGTTTTAAATATTCCTGATTATATTATAGCAACTACGCATCCTGCTAATCCTGGGTACTCGGAAAATAAATTTTCTTGGAGACGAAGCATTTCTCGATTTTCTCAAGATTCTTCTTTTCAAAAGTTGGAAATTTTAGATTTTAAAGAAAAGGCTTCTATAGCAACGGTTATTTTTACAGCGTACCTATCACAAGATGGACATGATGCCACTTTTACGGAAAAGAGCTATTTTGAAAAAGTGCATCATAGATGGCTATATCGAGGAGGGCAGCTCGTCTCGGGACATACGCCTAATCTTATTACAACGGGTCAGTTGAGATTGCTTCCCTTAGCTTATTACGGAGATCCTATCTTAAGAAAAAAAGCCGATCTCATTGTTCACATCACGGAAGAAGTCAAAAAGCTTGTAGAAGAGATGATAGAGACTATGGATGCTTCGGATGGTGTAGGGTTGGCAGCGCCGCAGGTACACCACTCCATTAGACTGTTTGTGATCAGAACGCCTATAGAAAATGAGGCCGGTAAGTTTGATTTGGGAGATGTGAAGGTCTTTATCAACCCTAAGCTTTCCTTGCCCAGTAAAGAGACGTGGGTTGCAAGCGAAGGCTGCCTATCGATCCCAGGTATTAGATCTTCAGTAGAGCGTCCTAAAGAAATCACTGTTGAGTACACCTCCTTAGAGGGGGCCATAGTTCAAGAGCGAGTTTTTGGATGGGAAGCAAGGGTTGTCATGCATGAAAATGATCATATCAACGGAGTTTTTTTCATAGATAGACTGTCCTCGAAAGAACGAATGGAGTTAGCTCCCGTTCTTCAGAGTTTAGAAAAAAGAATTCACGATAATCTAGCATTGTAAATTTTACGGGATTCAAATCCGCAAATAATGTGCGGATTTCCGTTTCTCTATTAAGAGCAATCAAGATAAGATAGATGGCAATTATGTTTTTTTCGAGTATTTTATGATTTCTATTTTTGCTTTAACACAAACCGAGTATGCAGAGGCTATACAAAATCGTCTGGGCAAAGGGAAACTGTATGCAAAAAAAATATATACCGAGTGGTTTAGAACAGGAAAAATAGATCCCGAGGCAACCCTGATTGAACCTCAAGCTAAAAACTTGGTAAAAGAAATTATTGCAAACACCTATTTTTTTCAAGCTCCGATCTCTCATGTTCAAGAAGAGGGGGGCGTTAGGAAGTTTCTTCTTAAATACGCGGACGGGCTCGAATCGGAATCCGTCATTTTACCTATGAAATTCGGTTTTACCTTATGTCTATCTTCTCAGGTAGGCTGTCGTATGGGGTGCGCCTTTTGTGAGACGGGTAAGATGGGTCTTTTGCGCTCCTTAACCGTAGAGGAGATCCTCTTTCAGCTTTTTGCTGCGGAGTTCATGTTAGGAGCCCCTATTCGGAATGTAGTTTTCATGGGGATGGGAGAGCCTTTTGATAATTATGAAGCCGTTATGCAAGCTATTAAAGTAATGACTTGTTCGGCAGGCCTTTCTTTAGGATGGGGTAGGATTACCGTTTCTACAAGCGGAAAGGTGGAGGAGATCAAGCGGTTTACGAAAGAGGCTCATCCGAATTTACATCTAGCTATTTCTTTAAATGCCCCAAATAATCTAGTGCGTTCTAAGATTATGCCGGTAAATAACACATGGGATCTTGCCTCCTTAAAAGAAGCTATGATGGATTATTGTAGCCACCCTAAAAGAAAGATCTTAATTGAGTATGTTTTGTTGGAAGGTAGAAATGATTCGATAGAGGCAGCAGACGAGGTAGCCTCATATCTAGAGGGACTTCGCGTTACGATTAATCTTATTCCCTATAATGCGCAAAGAAGGGGGAGTTTTACTGCTCCCTCAAGAGAAAAGATCGATGAGTTTAGGCACAGGTTGCAAGAAAGAGGATACAATACATTGCTTCGGATCACTCATGGAAGTTCTATTATGGCAGCTTGCGGGCAACTGGGAAATAAAAAAGTTCTTAAGACTTGTTTACGAAAACAAGATGAAGCCGTATAGTCCGAAATAAGGAAAAAGCACAGTTTAAGGGGACTACATGACAAATCCGGAATATAATATTACGATCATGGGCAAAAGTGTTTTAGTTACGGACGCTATGAAAACGCATGCTCAAGAAAAACTATCCAAGATTGAGAAATTTCATAATCATATTATGAATATCCAAGTGAAAATGGATATCGAACACTTGACACACAAAGTGGTGATTATTGCTAAGTTTGATCATTTTAAAGTTAAAGCAGAGGCTTCATCTGCCGATATGTATGCTTCCATAGATTTAGCCGTGGAGCGTTTACAAAGACAGTTAAGTAGATGGAAAGAGCAGATACAAGATCACAGTCAAAAGAAACTTTCTTCAATAGACTTGGATGTATTATTCTTGAAAAAACCCTACTATAGGGAAATAGAAGAATTTAACGAAGAGATTGAAGAAGAAAATGCCAAAAAAGCAAAAAGCAACTTAGAACTTCCTCATATGACGAAGAAAAAGACAATCCCTTTAAAAGAGCTGAAGGCTGATGAAGCAATCATGAAATTAGAGCTTTCTAAGGACCATTTTCTTCTATACCGTTCGGAAGAAGACCGCAAATTGAAAGTGATGTATAGAAGGGAAGATGGAAACTATGGAATTATCCAATCCGAATAGAGGGTTGGTGTATGATGAAATTAGGAAGCTATGGGTGTCTGCCACTCCTGAAGAGAAGGTGAGACAGCAGCTGATTTTGAAAATGATCTATAAGCTCTCTTATCCAAGAGAGCTTCTTTCTATAGAGCGTTCTTTAGCAGATCTTTGTGGAGTTGCCTCTCATAGGAAAATCCCGAGTAGACGAGTGGATATCACGGTTTTTGCTAAAAGCTCTTCCACGCTCCACCCCTTACTTGTAATCGAGTGCAAAGAATCGAAGGATTTGGTGGAGGAAGCTTTAACTCAAGTGCGAGGGTATAATTATTTCATTAAAGCGCCGTTTATTACGGTCGCTCATCCAGAAGGAGAGGTGTTTGGCTATTTAACAAAAGAGGGCCTTTCTTACCTTCCTTATCTTCCTTCTTATGAAGATCTACTACGTGCAGCACAAAATGGATAGCATGGAAGAGGCGTTATCTTACGATGTTATTTGTCTTTGGGGCTTTTCTGAAGAGCAGGTGCAATTTTTAGAGGGAAAGACTTTGATCTTTTTCACCTCGGAACTTAAATACGATCTTCTAAATAGAGTGTATTATGACGGAGAGGTCTGTGACCTCGAGCAGTTTCAATCTATTTGTGAAAAAGAAGTTTTTCGTAGTTTTTTCTATTTGATTCACCCCGATTTATTGGAAAAAGAAATAGCAACGATGTGGCTAGGTCGTTGCCGGGTTGTGGAGTGGCAAGTGCAGCTTGCGGCATCCGACTATCAAGACTTCGGTGTTAAAGTCTTTAAAAATCTTTGTCAACTACGCAATGCATCTTTTGATGAGAGCTCTTTTTCTTTAATGAAAGATCTTTTTCAAGACGTGCCGGCCTTCATCTGTGGCGCGGGCCCTTCTTTAGGTAAGGAGATAGCTCATTTAAAAGAAGTGCAAAATCAAGGTCTCATATTTGCAGGAGGCGCGGCTTTAGGCTCTTTAGGACATCTAGGGGTGCCTATTCATATAGCAGCGGGGATAGATCCAGACCCTCACTATGACAAGGTGTTGATGCGAAATTCTTTTGAAGCTCCCTTTTTTTATCAAAGTCGATTTTCTGCTTCTTTACGAGAGACTGTTCAAGGCCCATTATTTCAGGTCGCAAACAATCCTGGGTACGCTTTAGAATCTTGGCTACAAGAAGATGAGTGTTTTGATGGAGGGTGGACCGTCTCTACCTTCTGTGCTGCTATAGCTCTTCATCTAGGATGTAATCCTATTGTTTTTGTGGGGATGGATTTGTCGTATTCCTCTAAAGGGGAGGAGGGGCGAGATATAGCTTGGGAAGATCCCATTCAAGGAGATGTACGAACTCAAAAAGATTGGATTCTAGCGGCTAAGTGGCTTGAAGAGATGACCTCTTTGCATAAAGATCATACCTTCTATACGGTTTCCGACTCGGGACTTTTCATCAAAGGGGTGAAAAGATCTTCTTTTAAAGAGCTAGAGTTATGTAACCCAGTAGATAGTGAAGGCTTAGTTCACCTCCTACGCTCTTTTTGGACTCCTTCAAGGGAGTATGGAGAGAAGATGGAAGTAGTAAAAAAAAGCCTGGATCGTTCTTTAGAGTATGTTGAGGCTTTATTGAATCTATTTGAGAAGCATTACCCCTTAGATCCTACGGGAAAAGGGGGATTTGTGCTTAACCTACTCGATTTACAAGAAGAGATAGTCTATCAAAAGATTTTGATGCCCGTTTGGAATGTTTGGCAGTTTCCTCTTTATAGGCAGTTTGAAGAGCCTTATGCAAGAGATGTCAACCAGATGGTTTTTTTTAAAAAGGTGCTGCAAGAATATAGGATGTGTATATGCAATTAGAGCAGGTGTATGATCTTTCTTTAGATGGGGTAGTAAAAAAAGATGAAGAGGGGCGTATGCACGGAGAGTGCATCCTCTTATATCCTTCGGGTAAAGTAAAAGGTCGCTTTTTTTATGAAGAAGGAGTTTTGCATGGACCCTCCAAGTTTTATTCTTCTCTCGGGCAGATGCTTTCGTCTACTCATTTTGAGCAAGGGAAGCCTGTTGGCACTGCCGAGCAATTTTATCTTTCGGGATGTCTATATGCCAAGTTAAGTTATGAGGATGGGCAGCTTCAAGGCAAGCAAGAGTACTTTTATGAAAATGGGGAGCCGAAGACCTCTTTATCGTATGAAAAAGGGGTGCTTGACGGAGAAGTTCTACTATGGTGGCCTTCAGGATCGATAAAGAGACATTGTTTTTTTTCTAAAGGGATAAAAACGGGGAAAGAGCGGATCTTAACGGAAGAGGGAATCTTACTTGATGAAGGAGAATTCTTAGAGGGAGCTCCTATAGGGGTGCATAGAAGATGGTACCCCGATGGAACCTTAAGACAGGAGAAGAGCTACTACTTAAAGGGACACTCCGATACGAGAAGAGGGGATGATAAGGGAAGATTAGAGTACGAAGGGATCTATTTGGATGAAAAGACCTTTAAAGAGACAAGGTTTTTTTGGCCTGAAGGAACAAAACAAGAAAGGGAAGGGATGTGGGATGGAGAGCGATGTCATTTTAACTGATTCCAAGATATGCTGGGATTTTTTGCTTAGTAGATTTCCCGAAATAGGCTTTATCCTTTCTTTAGAGCAAGAGGAAGAAGTTCTAAGTGAAGAGCCCCCCCTGCAAGGATGGGTGGATCCTACTTTTTTAGAAGGTGTTGATGTCTTGTATGTATATGGGATAGTCTTCGGGTCTTCTTTTCAAGCTTTAACAAAGTGGTTAGAAGGGAAGAAGGGGCGAACCATTGTTTTTTTTGAAGAGAGCTTAGCCACCTTACGAACACTTTTTTCTCTTCCTCAAGGATTGGATGTTTTACAAAATCCTCAAATCCACGTTCAGTTTTTAACTAAGCCTTTTAACTGGGATGACCTATTTGAAGATTGTGTCAAGCGTTGGATTAGCGATAGAGTGGAGTTTCTTGCTGCCCCCTCATATCTTAAGGGACAAGAGAAGAAAATTAAGAAACTAAGGGTGAAATTACTTAGTAAGTCCGCCCTGATGTCCGTTGCCATCACCGAGTCATTACACTATCATCGTTTAATGGAAAACATCAGTTTAAATTTTTTGACGGTTCCTAAATCTTTTCATGTAAATCAATGGAGTGATATTTGCAAAAATATTCCGGCTATTATTTGCGGGGCAGGGGTTTCTTTAGCAGAAGCTGCAAAATTGTTGAAAGGACTAGATAGCAGAGCTTTAATTATAGCAGGGGGCTCTGCCATCACGGCCTTGCATCACTTTGGCATCAGACCTCATATAGCTATGGCGTTAGATCCTAATGAAGAAGAATATGGAAGGATGAAATCTAGCGGTTCTTTTGAAGTTCCTTTTGTCTACTCATCAAGACTGCATAAAGAGGTGCTGACATCCACTAATGTAGCCCCTGGCTACCTTTGTTCCGATACGGGAGGAGCTTTTGAATCTTGGATGCATGAAGAGCTCAACATTGATGTGAACTCTTTAGGACCAGAGCTTGGGGTAGAAGCTCTTTCCGTCACTACGCTAGCCGTGCCTCTTGCTAAGTTTTTGGGCTGCAATCCGATTCTTTTTTGCGGTGTAGATCTATCTTATAAAGATATGCAAAGATATCCGCCTGGCGTTGTCTCCTCGGCTAAAGTCTTTTTAGAAGAGATGCAAGCAGAAAAAAGATCTATGGAAAAGCTCATTCGTAAGAAAAATGCAGAAGGCCACTTCGTATATACTCTTGTAAAATGGGTCATGGAAGCTTCTTGTATCGGAAACTATGCAAAGGCTCATAAACAGATAAAATTTTTTAATGCTTCTTCGGGAGGGCTTTCAATCCCTTCGGTTTCACAACTCTCTTTAAAAGATTTCATAGAGCTCTATTGTCAAGATCAACACGACCTTAGAGGAAGGCTCCACGCGGAAGGTGAGTTGGCTAGGTTTTCCGATTTTTCTTTACAAGATGTGAAAAAAGCTTTTTCTAAGTTAGAAGGCAGCTTAAGAGAGTGTTTACCCATATTGGAAGACATGCTACAAGAAATAGAGCGTAAGCAAAAACTGCCGTTTGATCCAAAAGCTTCGCAAGAATCGGGTAAGATGCAGGTGCTCGAAATGGATTTAGTAGAGCAGCCCTCTTATAGCGTGTGTCTGGAGTCCGTTTTTTGTGTGTATCAAAGGATCTTGGATCGCTGTTATCCTTGCGATCCCTATTTAGAGGCCGAGCTTGTGCAGAAAAATGGGTTGGAAAAGAAAAAACAACTCTGGACAGAATGTCAAAAGGTGTTAAAAGCATGTTTAGCCGTGTTAGAAAAACATACAGGAAAAAAAGATGAAGACTCTTAAGGCAAAATTATTTTTTAGCATGGGAGCTATCTTACTTTTTGTAGGTGGTTTAAATATTATTTTGTCTGAAGTGTGGATTAAGAGGGGGCTTGCTCGTAAGGGGAGTACGATCACCCAGTATGTAAAAGAAGGGGAGAAAAAAGTAGAGCAGTTTTCTTCTTTTTTACTCACCTTACGGATGGTTGAAGAGGCGACAGGTTTAGAGAGGGTGGTGTATAAAAGTTCCTCTTTGGATCAAGAAGGGGAAGCCTCTCTTTGGAAGAAGGCAGAAGAGATCATTTCATATGATCCTCAGATTGCCTTTGTTAGGATCCAAAAAGGGCAGGGAGAAAGCATTAGCATTGCGCCTCAAGATGCCTCCTTAGCCCCATTTTCTTTTGCAAAAAGCTCGGGTGATACTTTATGGGTAAAGATCCTCGAAAAAGAAGATCTTTTCATTGCGATTCCTGCTGGAACAAATAATTATCTGCTCTTTACGGAAGAAGAGGCTAGAAAAGCTATTTTACAAAGCCCAGGATCGTCCATCCAAGATAAGTTTGCTTTAGCCCTTAAGCAACAAGTTCCAACCGATTTTCAAAAAATAGAGATGCCAAAGGACTCTTTCGGGATGCAAGATACTGTTCCCGAGCTATTTGAAGCTTTACTATCTCAAGAAAATGAATGGCTCTATAAGATGGATCTTATACAAGCTATGATCTCTTGGACGGAAGGTGCTTTTATAACTCCTGTAGGAGCTATAAAAATAGTAGGGCAAAATGGGGGATGTCTTTTTAAAGATCAGGTTTTTTCTACGGTAGCCCCTATAAAGGAGTCTCTTGAGACCTCTGCCAAGGATAGTCTTTTTCTTTTATTAAGAGACGGTCCTACTCAAAAAGATGTGGATGTAGTAAGAGAGTTTTTTTTGGAAACGGACGTAAAGGTGACTCTTGGCTTTTCAGTCTACCGTGTGTTAAAAGAGATTGCCTTCTTAAGTGGGAAGACAATCCTTGTAAAAGGGGAGGGGGTAGATCTAGGTATTAAGCCTGACGGGACAACATTCGATGCAAAAGAGATCCTTTTGTCGGGTAAGAAATATTCATCTTTTGATATTGACTTCGCTTTATTTTCCGTTGCCGTCTTAACGCCTGAAGAAGAAGCTTTAGCTATAGATACGTTTTTAGCGCAGCTAGGTCATGAGATGATCGTTAGCGTCTCTTTAAGTTTGCTTGCTGCATCTCTTATCTCTTTTATGATTGCATTAGCTCTTTTACGTAATATCTCAACCAAGATTACGGAGCCTATAGCTATTTTATCTCAAGCCTCAGAGCATTTGGGGTCAGGTGATTATGAAAAGATCATCCTACCTAAGATAGGTCATAGGCAAGATGAAGTGGCAAAGCTATCTCATTCTTTTGCTGGGATGGTGAGTGCCTTACAAGATCGAGATAAGATTAGAGGTGTTTTACATAAGGTCGTATCTAAAGAGATCTCAGAAGAGATCTTAAAAGGGAATCTGGATTTTACGGGAGAGGAGAGGGTTTTAACCCTTTTATTTAGTGATATTCGTAACTTCACGAAGATGTCGGAAGGCCTTTCTCCCAAGATATTAATTCCCATGCTTAATCTCTACTTAACAAGGATGTGCCGGATCATCGACGCCACCCACGGCGTTGTCGATAAGTTTGTAGGTGATGAGATTATGACTTTATATGGAGCTCCGTTGCCTATGGAGTTTCATGCAGCTCTAGCCGTAGAAGCTGCACTTTCCATGATGCTGGATCTAAGGGAGTGGAATAAAGAAAGGAAAGAGCAAAATCTTCCCATCTTTGAAATTGGAATAGGTATCCATACGGGACTTGTCTATACGGGGAATATGGGAGCCGAGAACAGGCTTAACTACACGGCGATAGGATCTAACGTGAATCTAGCCTCCAGGGTGTGTTCCGTAGCAAAGCCAATGCAGATTTTAATCACCGAAGAGACTCTTAAGTCCTCGGGAGTACAAGATAAATTTCGGATCCAAGCTTTAGAGCCCACGGCATTAAAGGGGATCGAGCACCTAGTTAAGGTTTATGAGGTGTTGGGGAGGATTTGATGAATTTTTCTTTTTGCAATATTGTTTTATACCCAAGATAATATTAAATGGATTAAATAGCTAAAAGGCGGGATGGAAGTGACTGGTAAGAAGCTTAATGCTGAAGATATGCCTTCTTTTCCTATAGGAGTTGATGATTATAAAGAAATCATTGATAAGAACTGTGTCTATATAGACAAGACGCTTTTGATTAAAGAATTTTGGAAAGATGATGCCAAAGTCATTTTAGTGACACGTCCCAGACGGTTTGGTAAAACAATTGCTCTTTCTATGTTAAGATATTTTTTTGAAAAAACAAAAGATTCCAATCAATATCTTTTTGAAAAATCTAAAATTTGGAAGGAAGAGGGGTTTTCTACTTTACAAGGGCAATTTCCCGTTATTTTTATTTCATTCAAAGATGTTAAATACAATACGTGGGAAAAGTCGTACGCAAAGTTTAAAAATATTCTCAAAACAGAAGTAATACGTTCTCTATCGCCTCTTATAGATAAGCTCTTACCTGAAGAAAAATCTCACTATGATGAGCTCGTGAATTTCAGTCAAATTCCAGATGAAAGTCAAGTTTTGATTAATTTTACTGGTAGTTTAAAATTCATTTCACAAGTCTATGAAAGGATTTTTGGGAAGAAGGTGATTATTCTGATCGATGAATATGACACCCCCATTACATATGCTTACGAGAATAATTTTTTTGATCTTATGATAGAGTTTACTCGTAATTTGCTCTCGGAAGGACTAAAAGATAATACCCACCTGCAACGAGGCTTTATGACAGGCGTTGTTAGGACGGCTAAAGATGGCATTGTCTCTGGATTAAACAACCCTAAAATTTGTACCATGCTGGATAGTGGTTTTACCGATAAATTTGGATTTACGGAAGAAGAGGTGGACCATTTACTTGGCAAGGTAGGTCGATTTGAGCAAAAAAGTAAGGTGAAGGACTGGTATAATGGATATGTAGTGGGGACTAAATGTTTATCGGATCCTCTAACGGAGCATCTTGCTAGCCGCGTGTATAACCCTTGGTCGATTTTAAGCTATTTGGCAGGCCCAGCAAAGCGCCCAGAGACGTATTGGGCAAATACGGGGAACACAACCTTGCTGGAAAAATTGATAGCCGAAGCAAATCAAGAAACGCAAGAAGAGTTAAAGCTCTTGCTTGAAGGGAAATTTCTTAAAGACAAGGTGATTAATGAAGATGTCATCTTACTTGATCTTGATCAGAAGGGACATGAGCCTTGGAGTTTTCTTTTTTTTGCAGGATATGTAACGGCTGTCGGTTATACATTTAAAAATAAATACTACTATAAGTTGAAAACTCCCAACAAAGAAATTGCCGAGCTTTATAAGAGGCTTGTTCTTAGTACTATAAATAAAAAATTTTCGTCTACTCAATTGGTTGAGCTTCATGAAGCGTTATTAAAAGGAGATGTTGCCCTGTTTTCTGAACTTTTAGAGATTTTTGTACAAAACTTTTGTAGCTCGCATGATCTTCATCAAAGTGATTTAGAAAGGAGCCTTCATTTATTTGTTTTGGGTCTGCTAGCTTCTCTTTCCGAAAGTTATCTTATCGATTCTAATTTAGAAGCTGGCAAGGGACGTTGCGATATTATACTTTCTCCTCATCCTTCTTTTCAGGGTAACGGTATTATCATCGAATTTAAAAAAGGCAAAAAAAAAGAGTTAGAGGAGTTAGCTGAAGAGGCTCTTACTCAAATTAAGGAAAAAAACTATCGAGCCCGTTTTCATAAATTGAAGTATAAGGGCCCTATTCTTTTTTACGGGATCGCTTCATGTAAAAAAGAACTTTTTGTGAAGATGGAAGTTCTTTCCTAAAAAAACTAGCTTTTTATGACGTAGACATTTGATATTCTTTTAACTTATTACGTAAAGTTCTTAAGCTAATCCCTAAAGACTCTGCCGTTTTTGTTTTATTGTTCTGCAGCTGATCTAGAGTGCAAAGGATGTGGATCTTTTCTATGTCGGCTAAGGTTTTAGGTCCACTAGGGTCTAAAGGCTGACTTTTAAAAAGAGGGGGGACGGGACAAGAGAACTCTAGCTTTAAGTCATTAGCTCGAATTTCTTCCCCTACATGCATAATAATCGTTCTTTCTATAAGGTTGGCAAGTTCTCGAATGTTGCCCGGCCAGTAATAAGAAAGAAGCTTTTCTATAGCCTCTTGAGAGAGTCTTTTTTTAGGAATAAGGTTGTCTTTGCAAAATTTTCCTAAGAAGTAGTCCGCTATAGGAAAGATATCTTCTTTTCGTTCTCTAAGAGGGGGTATCTTTATAGGAACTACGTGAAGTCTGAAAAAAAGATCTTCTCGAAATATCTTTTTTTCTATAGCTTCTTTCATGTTGCGGTTAGAGGTAGAGATCAATCTTACATCTACGCTGACCTGTTTTGTTCCTCCGACTCTTTCAAATTCTCTTTCTTGGATCGCTCGAAGAAGCTTAGGCTGGAGTTCTAGAGGGACCTCAGAGATCTCATCGAGAAGAAGAGATCCTTTGTCAGCTAGCTCAAACCGGCCTATGCGCTTTTGGATGGCGCCCGTAAAAGCTCCCTTTTCATGACCGAAGAACTCCGATTCCAATAAGGATTCTGGGACCGCCGCGCAGTTAACTCTTATGAAGGGCTTATGGGATCGATTGGAGTTTTGATGGATGGCGTTTGCTAAAACTTCTTTTCCCGTTCCCGACTCGCCTATAATGAAAACGCTGGCGTTACTTTTAGCTATCTTGGAGATGTCTTCTACAATCTGTTTCATGGAAGGACTTTCTGCTATGAGAGGATGGCTTTCTTTTTTTGCAGAGTAGGAGATCTCTTTTCGTAGAAATTCATTTTCTTGGATTAAAGAGGTGTGTTCGAAAGCTTTTTGTAATGTTGTCTCTAAAGCTTCTTCCGTTATGGGTTGTAAGATATACTGAAAGGCTCCGAGTCTTATTGCGGATAAGGCCTTATCTACCTTAGAGCTTGATGTAAGAACGATGACAAGGATATCGGGATATAATTGTTTAGCGATTTGTAGGATATCAATTCCTGAAAGATCATGTAATTCCAAGTCGCATATAACCAAATCGAAAGAAGCTTTTTTTATCTCTTCGATTCCTTCTAAGGCACTATGAGCGATTTGGTAATCTAATGGATATACATGTGAGTTTTTTGTGAATATGTCTATAGTTTCTTTGTCTTTTGTAATTAACAATATCTTTTCTATAGACATACTAACCTTTTAATTTATTTTCTCTGTTTATTTTTTTATATATCTTGTTTAGATAAATCGCGCAAGTGTATAAATATTTATTTTATTTTTCAATCGTAGAAGGAGTTTTTGCTTCTTTAAAAAACTGGTTAAAATGAACTCCAGGAGTCTTACCTCCGTCTATTAAAGCTCCATTTTCTAAGAAAAATGATCGATCAAAAACCATTTCGGCAAACAGCATATCTTGTGTAGAGATAACAATTCCCTTACCTTCCGTAAGAAGTCTTTGAATGATCTTTTTAAAAAGGAAAGTATTTTCAGGATCCAAAGCCGAGGTCGGCTCATCAAATAATAGAAAGGAAGGTTTCAAAAGAAGAGCTCTTGCAATAGCCACTCGTTGCTGTTGTCCGCCCGATAACTCTTGAGGTCGAGAAAGAATATATTTTTCCATAGCTAAAGATATAAGAGTCTTTTCAACTTCTTCATAAAGAGTTTCTGTTTTTTCTGAAGACTTGAGGCTAAGGGGGTGTAGGCAGTTTTCTAAAACGTTCATGTGAGGAAATAGAGCAAAAGACTGAGGAACGAATCCAAGAACCCGACATAGCTCTTTAGGGGGCATTGTAGCAAGGTTCTTTCCGTTGTAGGTGATTTCCCCTTGATACTCTTTTTCAAGCTGGGCAATGCAGCGTAAAAGGGAGGTCTTTCCCGATCCGCTCTTTCCTAAGAAAAGAGATATTCTCTTTTTAGGGATCTCTAAAGAGATTCCTTGTAAAATGGATTTTCCTTCTCCTTTTCGTAGGGAAACATTTTTAACATTTAACATAAGCCAACCTCCTTTCTAAATTACGAGTAAAAAAATTAAAAATTGCCGACATGCAAAGGTAGAAAAAGGCTACGATTAAATAGATGGGTACGGGCTGCATTTCTCTAGAAACGATGTTCATCCCCATCCTTGTGAGCTCTAGCATTCCTATAGAAGAAGCTATAGCCGTACTTTTTAAAAGAGAGTCAATTTCATTGCTGCAAGCAGGTAAAATATTTCTCCAAACCTGTGGCAAAATAATATATAGGAAGCTTTGGAAAGTAGAGTATCCTAAAGAATAAGCAGCCTCCCATTGAGCTTCGGATATAGAATTAATTCCTGCCCTAACAATTTGTGCCAGATAGCCTGAAGAGCAGAGGCCAAGGGCTAGTATAGAGGCAGGAAATGCCTCTATACTAACTCCAAACACATCCGGTAAAACAAAGTATACGATTAATAGCTGAACAACAAAAGGGACAGCTCTTAAGACAAATGTCATGGCTTCTATAAGAGAAGAAAGCCCCCGTATCCTAAGACGATTACAGGAAAAAATACCGAAAATAAGACCTAGAGCAAAGCTTATGAGCGCCGAGCAAAATAGCACCTCTAAGGTCATTAAGGTTCCTTTAAGTAGCAAAGGACAGGATCTAATAAATAAAAGGTAATATTCATTCACCTTCAGCCCCCTTCTCTAAAAGATTCCATTTCTTTTCGAGCTCTTTTATTTTCCCCTCTTGGGTGAGCTCTCTAATAGCTCTTTTGACCTCATTGGCTAATCTTTGATTATTCTTAGAAAGGCAAATTCCATACCCTAAAGATTGTTCGTTTAAGGGTAGAGGCAAGTTGAGGACTTTTATTTCAGAATATTGAGATTTAAGGCGTGGGAGAAGAGAGGGATCGACTGCGGCTCCCCAAGACTTACCATACTTAAGTTCTAAAATGACATCCGTGATCTTATCAAGAAATTTTAAGGAGATGTTTTGAAATTTACTTGTAACATCTTCTTGATAAGTGCCGGCTTCGACACAGATCATTTTTTTTACATCTTTTTTAAAGTCTTCCATGGATGTAATATCGGAAGGAGCTTCTTTCCAGAAGATAAAAGGCATCTCTAGAACTTTTTCTCCTTGATAATAGACCATTTCCATGTTCTTCATGCGCTCTTCCGTGATTGAGATAGCCCAAATTAAGGCATCAACTTTCCCTTGTTTTAAGGCAATCATAAGACTTGGCATGCTACCTAGATCCTTCAAAACAAGCTTACGATTAAGCTTTTTGGCAAGAAGATCGGCTACGTCAATATCAAATCCCTCATACTCTCCTTTTTCGTTTAGACTGACGTAAGGGGCGTAGCCGCTCGTAGTTCCGACTATCAAAGGGGTTTCCTTCGACGTATTTGCAAAAATTTTTGTACATAAAAAAAAGACAACACAAAAAATATATAATTTTTTATTCATAAAAGCTCCAAATAAAATAAATGTGTAAATATATAAAAAAATAAAAGATTACTTCTTTTCTTCTTGGTTTAGTGGCAAGAATTTATAGAAAAGAAATAATTTTAGGTGTGATGGAAATGATGATGGGAATTGAAAGAACCTGTAGAAAGGAGCATAAAAGTAGAATTGATTATGTTCATAAGTCCTCCCGTTGTAAGGATACCATAATTATATGGATTTCCTTTATTTTTTGACAAGATATTATATCATCCCTTGATGATGAGTTGGAGTCATTATGTTCGTAAGCTCTCTATCGGCTCTTGAAATTTCTCCAGATCGAATAATAATATTCCCTTCTCTCATTTTTGAGGCTTCACACGTTTCAAAGCGATAGTAATATTTTTTATTTAGCCTCATTATGTTATCCGTTTACTCGAGTATTGTGTGAAAATAACTGAATTTTATTTCATAAATAACTATCTATGAATTAGTTAATGAGAATTTTTGACGCTTGAGGTGCTGTTATTTTCATCTTGCAGTCGGTTGCCTGTTTGACAAAATAAGGGCTTTTTACTTGTATTTAGATTAGACGTTCAACTACAAATTAGATCAAAGCAGACGTTGATCTTAAGAAGTAAGTTTATTATTTACATAATTATTAGTAATAATCAATATATTAATAGTATGTTATTTCGATTAAAGGAAATAAGCTGTAATTATAAGATTTGAAATTTGTTATGTTTGGCTCTTTTTTTATAGATTTCGTTAAAATGGTGTAAAAGAGTCTGTCAAATGCCTGTTAAATCCCTTGTAAAAGGCCCTCTTTTTTGTTATAGTATAAAATTAAAAGTGCTATTTCAGGTGTTTTCATGCAAGATCTTCCTTTTTCTCTTCAGTCTTTTGTAAATATTCGGAAACTCGATTGTTTATATGTTGATAAAACAAAATATGCGCATGATCTTATAGTGCAAGGGCAGAATTTTTTCTTGTCTCGTCCTCGTAGGTTTGGGAAATCGGTTTTTATTTCTACGTTAAAAGAGATTCTCCTAGGAAGAAAAGAATTGTTTGAAGGGCTTTGGATTGCAAAGAGTGGTT
>JAZKAC010000005.1:0-11843 GCA_040389325.1 Chlamydiota bacterium
ACTTAATTTTATTTTTAATTTAATTTTTTTACATGAAAAACATGACGACGTTGATTTGACGACTCAAATCTAGGTTTAGACACTTATTTAAACTGGCATGGATTTCAACTCTCGCCTCTCACATCACAACCCAAACTCCAACCAATAATTTCTATTGAAGTGGATCCACTAAAGCAATTCCTGCATTGAAGTTCTCGGCATTAGCTTGAGATCTAAAAATCTGCTCTTGTTGCTCCGTAATCTTCTTATAATCTTCGTACGATTGGATAATTTGAGGCCTTACAAAGATAATGACATTTCTTTTTGCATCTTCTTTTTTTGTTCTACTAAATAAAGCTCCTATCCAAGGAAGTCCCCCAAGACAGGGAATCCCTGTTTTATGATTTGCTTTTGCATTGCGAATCATCCCGCTTAATACTAAAAAGTGCTTGTCGGGAACGTGCACATGCGTTGCCATGTTTGTCTTTGTCGTTCGAATGCCGTTAACATTTGCGTTTACCGTTGGGGGATCATATACAGCTTCCGTAATCTCTTGATCCAAGCTAAGAGTGATAACATCCCCTTCTCCCAATTTAGGCGTAATGTTTAGACTTACCCCTACATCTCGATATTCGATGTTAGCCGTTGTTTGCTGACTTTGCCCAACCGTTGTGACTACAGACCCCGTAAAGGGGATGTTATCTCCGACAAAAATCTTGGAATGCTTGTTATCTTGGGTGATGATTTTCTGGTTAAGTACAATAGTACTATCTGAGTCTAACTGCAAAGCAGACACTAAAGACCCTAGACTTAAGTAAGAAGTCCCCTTATGCATGATGATATCGCCGATAACCCCCAAATCAAAACCCGGAACAATCGGAATTTGACCTAGACCTTGTGGCGTATTAGTTGCGTTGATCCCTTGCATCACATTAGAAAAAGAGGATGGCGCAGACCCTGGAAGATGAGGAGCAAAGTTACCCATCCCTCCACCCAAACGGGTTCCGTACTGTCCTCCTAGAGCCCATTGCAAACCGAAATCAAGCCCTTTACGAACATCCGTTTCTATAACCAGAATCTCAATAAACACCTGTCTTAAAGGGGTGTCTAAAGAAGAGATCAAACTATTTAAATCTTCTACTGCACGATCATCTCCCGAAAACAGTAAAGAATTGGTCACTCGAACCCACTGCAAAGTATTGATCGCCTGCAAAAGGCTCGAAGAAGCTCCTCCTTGAGCATTAAGATCCGAGCCTATCTTCTTTAACGAATCTAAAATATCGGTCCCTTCGTGATACTGCAGTTTATATACGGAAAAAGAAGGCTTATTACTTCTTACCCCTATAAATGTATCGTCAGCCGATGTTAGTAGCGAAGATGGATCCCAATGACTTTCTCCTGAAGGCCCTTCCGTTTTTGACATTTTGTGAATGACAAAATACTGATCTTCTTTTACCGCATGAAAGTGATGAAGCTGTAAAAATCGAATAAGAACTTTTAATATACCTTCCGAGGAGACGGGTTGCCCCGAAGAAAAAGTCACCGTAAAGTTAAGCTCTTCCTTATTATAAATAAAATTCTCTTTTGAAATCTTACTAACAAAACGGATGAACTCTACCACAGGAAGTTCTTGAAAATGCACGGCGTAGGAAGATCCTTCTTTCCGTTCCACCCCTTCTGCCGACATGCTCAAGCAAAATATAAGAGTCCAAATACAAGAAAAAAAGAAGCATTTTTTTGATTTCATTAAATCCAATTTAATCGAACCGATTTATCGGCCTGAGACGAATAGCATAAGACCCCTCCGATTTTTCCAACAGCATTTTTATTTCAAAAAACTTATCGCATTATTTACGCACATTCAAACTTGATCAAAATCACACCCCGTTTCATAATACACGTCTTTGACAGAAGGCTCACCGTGAAAGTAGAACAAAGTAAAATCCCTCTAGAAGATCACAGACGTTACGCTATTGATCAAGAGATCAAAAAAGATAATCCTCTTGCAGCTTTACTCGCTCAAGGCAAACCTAGACCCCCAAGCTTACAACAGAGCTCATCGCTTTCCGTATCCCACCTATCCATCCTTCTACTCAGTAAAGAGTCCACCTATTCTTGGACTTCCTTTTTTCCTCCCTTCGATTTAAGCTTGGAACACCTTTTTTCCTTCGAAGTTTTTTCCAATTTACAACAAGCCTCCGATAAGTTTTCTTCTTTTATCGCGAAAGAAAAAGATGTAAGATATAAAGGAGAATATGCAATCAGTGCTCTTTTCACTCGTATAAAAGAGTTGCAAGACATGTTCGTTTCGATTCAATCTCAAAGAATTGGCATTCAGCAGGGGTAAGAAAAATGCGACTAGGTATCATCGGAGCCCAAGGAAAAATGGGAAAGCAGATCATTAGCCTGGCTTTACAAGATACCAGCATTGAATTTACATTACCTCTTAACACAAGAGAAAAACTTCAGGCAAAAGACACCCCCTCTCTAGATGTGATCATTGACTTTTCCACAAAAGAAGCTCTTAAAGAAAATCTTATCTTAGCTCAAGCTAAGAGCTGTCCTATCGTCATCGGAACCACAGGTTTTGAAAAAGAAGAAATAGAACTCCTAAGAGAGGCCTCTAAAAAAATCCCCATCTTTCAAGCTCCTAACTTCAGCTTAGGGATGGCTGCCACCCTCTACGTATCAAAGATACTTTCATCTCTTCTACAAGGATTTACCTCTCGTATAGAAGAAACGCATCACACACAAAAAAAAGATGCTCCAAGTGGTTCTGCCCTAGCCCTTAAAACTGCTATAGAAAAAGGCAATCCCCATAGTACTCCTTCCATAACAAGCTTTCGAGTGGGTGATGTTATAGGAGAGCATAAGGTGTTTTTTACCTCCCAAGAAGAAGATATTATCCTTTCTCATCAAGCTACCTCCAGAGCCGTCTTTGCCAAGGGAGCCTTAACGGCAGCTAAGTTCTTAGTTTCCCAAAAACCAGGACTCTATGACATGGATGACTTACTACCTTATCTTTTAGAAAATCATCCTTCTTAAGACGGTAAGCATAGATGTTAACCTGTAGAAATTTGCTTCACAAATAGATCGGGGAATTTTTCTTTTACCCGATTGCTTACCGTCACGGAAAATCCTGACTCGCTCTCTTCTATAATTTCAATTGTTCGGAGACGATCCAAATTTAAAGATGATCCGGAATAAATCACTTGAGAAAAAAAATATCCTTGCCTTGTAATAGTTAATTGCACAACAGGCCCAATGTTTTTCATGGTAGTAAGCATGCTTTTTGCTCGCTTACTATCTACATGAATATCATGCCCGGACCAAGGATGCGTAGGGTCTTTTTTTGGACTAAAGCTCACGGTTGTTTGATAAGTAAAAAGAGGAAGAATATTCATAAAAATCCTTTAAATGAAAATTAAGTAAAGCGTCGTCGTCTGCCTATAGCCGCCGGGCTGTAGGCAGATGATTCGCATATTCTATACAACGGGTGTAAATACATGAGTGTTAGTTATTAATTTAATTAACTCGAGAAAATCCACTCTAAACTCAAAAATGAGTTTAAAAAAACTACAAGAAAAATTCATATTTAAAATATTTTTCTAAGTTCTTCGATTGCCTTTAATGATATTCTTATGGAGAATAAGAGATTATTTCTTCTTAAGAATGATTGAAAAATATAGTAAAGGGTGAGATGTGAAGGACTTTTTAAGCCAAATAGCTTTAGGAGAAGACAGTCGCAGGCAGTTTAAAGTGGATATAAATAATGTAGATTCCTTAGCTGCAGAAATGGTTGCTTTTGCTAATGCAGAAGGCGGGACTATTTTTATTGGAGTTACGGACTTAGGAGATCCCGTCGGATTATCTAAAGAATCCGTGAGTCGAATCAATCAACTTATCGCTCATGCAGCAACCCAACATGTGCGCAGTCCTTTAACCGTTAGAACGGAAAATATCGCTTTAGAAACCGGCTTGATTATAATTGCCTTAGCGATTCCCGAAGGAATTGACAAACCCTATTTTGACAAAAACGGAGTAATTTGGTTGAAATCAGGATCGGACAAACGAAGGATTCAATCTAAAGAAGAATTAAGAAGATTGTTTCAAAGTGTAGATCAATTTCATGCAGACGAGCTACCTACCCGTGCATTACCCGAGCAATTAGACAAGCTTCGATTTAGAGATTTTTTACGACAAGTATATGATCAAGCCTTTCCCGATAGGCAAGAAGATTTACTGAAATTATTACAAAACATGAATTTGGCCACGAAAGAGGGTTTTCTGAATTTAGCGGGAGTACTGCTCTTTGGAGAGCATCCGGAGTTCATTAAACCTCAATTTGTCATAAAAGCCATTTGTTACCCGGGCGAAGATATCCACATAAGTAATTATGTTGATACGGAAGAATATATAGGGCCTTTTCAAAAAATATTCGACGGGACTATTGGATTTATAACGAGGAATTTACATAAGGTGCAAGGAGATCAAGGAGTGAACTCCCCTGGCATTCCCGAAATCCCTCGAAGCGCATTAGAAGAATTACTCGTAAATGCACTCGTCCATCGCGATTATTTCGTAAACGCTCCGATTCGAGTTTTTATCTTTGCAAACAGGATTGAGATCATAAGCCCAGGACACTTGCCCAATCACCTGACGGTAGAAAAAATCAAAACGGGAAACTCCAACATTCGCAATCCAATTTTAGCCTCATATGTAGCCAAGGGACTACTTCCTTATAAGGGATTAGGCTCCGGGATCACAAGAGCTTTGAATGCTTGGCCTCATATAGATTTTATCGAAAATCGAGAAGGATGTCTTTTTACGGTGAAAATAGCTAGAAAAAAATAGAATATTGTTTCTGCTCTTTTTTTTAATAAAGGAGCAAAATCTTCAATCGTTTTCTCCCCGACTTCAACCAATCCGAGTTTCCTTCTTATTCTCGAATTTCAACTTTCAACTCTTCTACCAGGAGGCGGATTGTCGAGTATAAACTCCTCATATGTAGACCCTTTATAAGCAGCTATTTCAGTTTGAGGCTCTTGCATCCATCCTTTCCCAGGGGGAGGACACTTTGATATAAATTCCTTATACAAGGATACATCAGCAGGCGCTCTTTGATTGAAAAGATTTTTTGCGACAAAAATCACTTTTTCCTGACCTTTCAAGAACACTCTTGAATACGGGTCAAATATCTGAGGAGCGTGAATATCTTGATTCGTTATTTCGGTCGAATGAGGGACAGCTCGATTTGATTGCTCAAATTCCTGACTTCTTTTTAATGATCTTAAAGCGCAGTTACCATGGCAATCCATAAAAATCTCCAAAAAAGCGTATGTGACCAGAAAACTACAACTCTAAGATTGCGCCGATTATTACGAGTGTTCGTTCCCCGAAAGAAACTAAAATTCTAGCCTCTTCTTCAGCAAAAAAACAAGAACAATAGTTTAAATGTTTTTTTACCGATTTCACAACATCTAAACTTCCTTATTACTCGTCGCCCAAATCTTCTTTAGGAAAATTCGACAAGACTTTTTCAAGCCTAGATCTGTTGCCAGCATTCTCTTGTTCCTGAAAAGCTCGCAAAGAACAAGACAGCTTTTTCTCGAGTAACTCATTCGATAATACTTTCTTAAGACCATTAGGGTTCAACGAACCCACAACACTCTTCTCGCATATTTCTAACCAAGTTTCCTTATCGGAATCAACGACCGTTATTTGCTTCCGAATTTCGATCGCAGGAGATGAGCATCTAACATTTCTTTTTTCTTCACCTGTAGATGTTAAAGAATTAACTAAAACTCTCTCCACTATCTCTTTTACAGCAATATTTTGATTTGAAACTTCAGAGCTCGGTTGTTTATATTCTTGGCTTCTTTTAAACGACCTTAAAGCGTAGTTACCATAGCAATCCATAAAAAACTCCAAAAAAAGTGTATGTTAATGAAGGACAATAGCAATACAGGCCACTATTAATCAATAGTAATTTCAAATTAATAAAATAATTACCGCATTTGTTGCGAAAATGCACATAAAAAACCTAAATATTTAAATCCTTTACTTGACCTTACTAAGAAGATCCCGTATTCTTATATAAAAAATTAAAGGATGTTTTTATGAAAGATGTTCCCCTTTCTCATTTTACAATCGGCAAAGATCACCCTCTTGTCATTTTTTCAGGTCCCTGTGTGATAGAAAGTGAAGAATTGGCCCTTTCTACGGCTGAAACCTTGAAAAATCTTTGTGAAAAGCTGGGTATTAATTTAGTCTATAAGTCTAGCTATGATAAGGCTAATCGATCTTCTTTCCACTCGTTTCGAGGACCGGGATTAGAAGAAGGCCTTCGTATTTTAGAAAAAGTAAAGAAAACATTCGACATTCCAGTTATCACGGATGTTCATTCCCCAGAAGAAGCCATCGCTGCAGCTTCCGTTTGCGATATCTTGCAGATCCCTGCCTTTTTATGCCGTCAGACGGACCTTATTGTGGCAGCGGCTGGAACGCAAGCTGTTATCAACGTAAAAAAAGGGCAGTTTATGGCTCCTTGGGACATGGAAAACGTTGTGCAGAAAATTCTCTCTGCAGGAAACGAAAAAATTATTCTAACGGATCGAGGCACTTCTTTCGGTTATAATAACCTAGTTAGTGACATGAGGGGTATCCCTATCATGCAAAAATTCGGATTTCCCGTTTGTTTCGATGCCACGCACTCCGTACAACTTCCAGGCGGCCACGGAACCTCTTCTTCAGGGCAAAGAGAGTTCATCCCGATCCTTGCAAAAGCGGCTATTGCAGCAGGGTGCAACTGCTTATTTTTAGAATCCCATCCCAACCCCGCTTTAGCTAAAAGCGATAAGGATTCCGTTGTTCCTTTTTCTAAACTACCCATACTTTTAGAGCAGCTAAACGCTTTATATACCCTTATTCAAAAACAGGACAGGATATGTTTCGATTCAGCACAATCTTAAGCTCGCTTACTATTTTTGCGATCTCCTTATCTTGGCTTGTTTATCTTAGCTATAGACCTAGCTCTTTCGTAGCAGAAAAAAAACACGACCCTAGAGCCACATAAACTTCTTCCGAACAAGTAAGGCACCTTGTTCGGAAAGACATTTGGCTTGCAGACCCTTTAGGACAAAGACTCCACCACCGGATCGAAAGCGATAGATCCCTTATCACCTTCAAGCCTCGCGGCGAGTCTATTGAAGTTTTAGAGCATCTCTTTGGGGTGCGTTGCTGGATTCAGGAAAAAAACTCTTCTTCCAAAGAAATTCTACAGCAAATCCGTTTTGTTTTAGCAGAAGAAGGCCTATACAACTATCGAAATCAAAGCTTTCAAGCCCAAGATGTCCTTTTATCGATGTATAAGATTCCTGGGACCATATTTCCTAAAAGCTTAGAATCTTATTCTCCCTTTTTACGAGGGAACGCAGAGTCTATTACGTTTTCCCTACAAAATGGGGCTCCTAAATTCGTAGCCTCCCACTTTAAAGCTTCTTTAGGAGAAAAATCTAAATGAAAAATTTATTGCCGTCTTTTATCTCTCTTCTTTTTCTTTTTAACGAAGTCTCCTCTTCGGAAGACAACACCGTCTCGGCTCTTAACGCAACCTATGAAGATGACAACCTGATACTGCAAGGAGAAGTCAAATTGCATCACGGGCTAGGCACTCTTTTTGCAGAAAAAGCTTCTTTATATAAGCAAGAAAACAACAAAGACCTCCCCTTTTCCTCCATCCATTTACAAGACACCGTGAAGATCTTTTGTAAAAATCAAGCCTTTTTAAGCTGTGACGCAGCTAAGTTAGACTTTGTTACCTTGCAAGGTAAAATCCTCTCCCTTGGAATAAATCCCGTCACATACGTGGATAAGATGGAAGGCACCCCTTTTCAAATACAAAGTCAGGCGATTGATGTCATTTTCGATGAACTAGAAAAAAGCTCAGGGACGGAGTACCTATGTAAAGGCATCCTAGCTAAAGAAAATGTCACAATTCAATACGCTAAAGATTTTATATTAAAAGCTGATGAAGCTCATTATGTACGCACCTCTCCCGAAACATCCTCTTTAAGCGGAGTTGTTTCGGCATACCCAACCTCCCCTAACCCTTATTGCCAGCTTTATTATCAAGAAGAAAATATCGAGACTTCTTTTATTGAAATTATACTAGAGAAAAGTATTATCTGTCTTAAAGACCCAAAAGGATCTCTTCCCTCTTCTCTTTTTTCTAAAAAGCAAAAAGGACAACTATTTTTTACTTGTAAAGACCTTAACTGGGATCATCTAAATGGCATACTAGTCTTAGATAAAGAAATCTTGATACAAGAAAGTCACTTCGGCTCTTTATCTGCAGATCATATCTTGACAATCGAGCAAAATAAAGCAGAAGACCCCACCTTCATGAAATCTATTCATGCAGAAGGCCTATGCACTCTTTCTCATAATGACTCTTCTTTAACCTCCCAAGGCTCTTTACATATCGACGGTATAAAAGGACATCTTACGGCAACAAGCCCTAAAAAAGAGGGAAAAACTCTATCCGAAGATCAGATCCTTTATCAAAACAATGATATGCGCCTACAAGCCGATACCGCTTTTTTAGAATACACGGAACCGCTACATGAACTCTCCTCTTTAACCTTCCAAGGAAACGTTCGCATTAGGTCCTTGGAAACGGCTAAAGCAGCCCGTTACGCCCTTGCAGATCGACTAGTCTACGCTCCTGACACAAAAACAATCATCTTATCTGCTCATACGGGGAAAAAAGTTCTATTTTGGGATGAAGAGCAAGGCTCAACGATTAGCGCAAAAGAAGTTCATCTGACTCAAAATCCCCTTACCAATAAAACGGAGATCAAAGGGATCGGAAATATGAAACTTACCCTATCTGCGGATGAACAAACGCTGCTAAAAAACCATTTCCCCACTTTTCCTACTTTAGAGGATAACCATGTCAAAAACTAACTCCAGCCCTTTGTTAAAAATTGAAAACCTCCACAAGTCCTATTCAGGAAAGCCTGTAGTGAATGGTCTTAGCTTTCATGTGAATGAAGGAGAGATCGTGGGTCTTCTAGGACCTAACGGAGCTGGGAAAACAACAGCTTTTTACATGACGATCGGGCTTATCCGCCCCGATAAAGGAACCGTTTTTTTTAATAAACAAGATGCCACCCACCTTCCCATACATAAACGCTCTCAAATGGGGATGGGATATCTAGCTCAAGAGCCTTCCGTATTCCGTTACCTCTCTGTCGAAGAAAACATCTTATGCATCCTAGAAACCCTATCTCTTTCTCCGAAGGAAATGGCGACTCGGCTGCAAAGTTTATTAGAAGAACTTAACCTTACCAAGCTTCGTAAGAAAAAAGCTTGCACCCTTTCAGGAGGAGAGCGCAGAAGACTTGAGATCACAAGAGCCCTTGTTACGCAGCCCTCTCTTCTGCTTCTCGATGAGCCTTTTGCCAATATCGATCCCATTGCCGTGCAAGATGTCAAGAATATGATTCTACTCTTAAAAAGAAAAGGAATTAGCATTCTCATTACGGACCATAACGCAAGGGAGATCTTTTCCATCGTAGATCGTAGTTACCTTATCGGAGAGGGGAAGGTTATGACCTCAGGAACCGTGGATGAACTTCTAGAGCACAAGGAAGCGAGAAGTGCTTACTTTGGAGAAAATTTTCGCATCTAAAAAAAACAATTAACTCGCTCTATATTAAATACATAAAACCTAAGAGACTAATAAATAATTGACTTATTGCACGCAATAGTTAATTAATGTAGTTATAACTATAGGTTTTATATGATTAATCAAATTCCCACAAATTCAGAAAAAAAATCGAGCCCCGAGCTCGCACGGTCTTTTGATGAAACCATTAATTTACTCGATAGGCTATACACGGGGACGGCAGCCTTAGACGAAACCAATATAAATCTGCTTAAAACCAATTTTCAAAATCTTTCTAAAAATACACAAAACCCCGTTATTCAAGAATTAGCGCTTAAACTATTGGGAAGTCTTACTCAAATTACGGAATCAGGCCCCTCTAAAGAACTCGTGGAGTTGAAAAAGTCGTTTAATAAAGTCTTGTTATTGGAAAACTTCACCCCGAGTATCTCGGCTAAAAAAAATGCCATAGCCTTACTTACAGAAAACCTCTCCCCTGGTAAAGAAAACCCTTTAGAAGTTACTTGGAAAGAACAAGGAGTGACAAAAGATTTACAACCAGAAGAGTTAATCACTCTATTAGAAAGCTCTCACGCTACCTGGATAAAACCTTTACTGAAGACAAGTGTTTATGCTAATTTAATCCAAGACTTAATTCATTTCATAGAAAGACAAAGTAAAGGCGGCATAGGTAGTGAATACGGTATGCTCTCCATTCAACCGTGCCATATAGTATCAGGCACTGGTCGAAGACAAAATATTATCACGAAAGATGCTGATAAAATCTCCATCACAACCAGGCAAACATTTCGTGCAGGTGATGCACCTATTGATGAGTCGGAGTTACCCAAAGGGAGCTTTTTTGCCGCTAAAATAGAAACGGAAATCCCCTTGAAAGAATTAAAAACTAAAACATGGGACAACGCTCTTTCTACGGTTAAAACAAAGTATCTCGTATCAAAGCCTTTTGATTCTCAAAAAGAAGCCGAAATCTGCTTAGAATCCAAAGAGTTTGAACAAAGTGAGCTCCTAGAAGATTTTAGTAATTATGCAGAAAACCCTAAAAGTAACACCCTATCCATCCTCCGTAGAGAAAAAGGATCTTCTCAGCTTACCTCTATAGAGGATGAGGCCTCTGGTAAAAAATTCAAGGTGCCTGAGCAACTGGTAAAAGACTGGAATCGCATGAATCCCATCATATGTAAAGATACGAACGGGTGGTCAGAATTTTTAGAAAACTCACCTGATGAAAACCTTCAAAAAATCGAACTTAAACAGCTTGATGATTTTTTAGAAGGTCACCTATCGGATATTGGGGAACTACTAACTCAGACAGCCTTAGCTAACGTAACACTTGGACTTTCTAAATACCCATTACAAAACATAAGCAACGCTATGCCCGAGCCGTTCCTTGATCTATCTACGGAAGATACCAATAAAGAAAAAGGTCTTTTAGATATCACAACTTCTATACAAGCTACAAATCAAAAAGTCCTCCTCACTAAATCCGATACCGATCTTTTGATTGAACATTCTTCTTTACTTAACCTAAAAAACCCTTACTCCGAAACACATGAGTTTATGGCCATCAAAACAATCATTCAAGTTCCTCTTGAAGAAGATGAGAGATCTCAAATCCAAGCCGAGTATCTAGTCTCTCATATATGTAAATCCGAAGGAGAGGCTATAACTCTCATGCCTTTCTTGCAGGCAACGTTAGAACATATTCCCTCTAAAAAGGCTAATGATCCCAAGCTAAAAAAACCGATTAATCAAAATACTTCCTCTAATCAAGATTTCCAACTTCATGGAAAGACAGGAAATTTCGTAAAAAAAGCTGCCCAATCGTTAGCAGAGGATTCCAAAAGAGCTGCTAGCAAATTCAAAAAACCGGGACATGGATAATTATGATACCTCCTGAGTATTCTAACCCGATCAAATCCCTCCCCTCCTCCCTAAAAAGCACCGAAACCCAAGCTTCCAAGATAGATCCCAGTTTAACTGTTTTTATAGCTCAAGAAACATCAAAACTTGATTTAAAAGAAAAAACTCTCTGCACGCAAAACTCTGACACTTCTAAAATAAATACCATCACCTCTTACCTCTTTGGGCTTACAGCTTCCACTCTCTCTCCCTTCGCCCAAACGTTCGTACTGGCAAAAACTAAGGACATCATCCTCTCCGATATACCTGT
>JAZKAC010000006.1:0-4384 GCA_040389325.1 Chlamydiota bacterium
TCCAAAGTATAGAGAGCTTATTTTAAAAAATTTGTTCTAATTTCATGTGCCCTGGTTAACAACTGTACATGAAAGGATAATATTTTGATCAATTTTAGAAATGTTTGTACCACGATGCTAATCGTGCCTATGTTTTTAAGATCGGGTTCTACAGCAGAGTGTACAAAAGAAAACAAAGGAAATCTTCGTATTGCTTTTGATATAGGATCTGGCAATACAAAAATGCAATCAGCTTGGATCGATCCAAAAAATCACACTATTATTAAACTAATCGAAACCAAAAAAGTTGCCATTCCTTTAGGAGAAACTTTAAAGGCCAGTAAAAATAAAGAAATCCCCGAAGAACTTATACAAATGATTATTCAAACCATACAAGATTTTAAACAAAAAAATGCTATTGAAAACGTTGCTTTGCAATGCCTCGGAACTGCGACGGAAGGGATGCGCTCCGCACAAAATGGGCAATCGACTCTTAATAAAATCGCAAATGAAACAGGAGTTCCTCTATTTTTCTTATCTCAAAATGAAGAAGCAGCTCAAGGTCATCTGACTCTTTATGCCGAAGGCATTACAAATAAGATGAGTAACTCCTCTTATATTGTTTGGGAAAATGGAAATGGAAGTTGTCAAATTTCTACAAAAGATAAACAAGGGAAATTACACACCTTTAACCATCAAATGGGTAAGATCTTTGCCAAGGATTGCCTAGAAAAGGCTCAAAACAAAAACGTTCTTATAAAGAAAAAGCAAATTAATGAAATAATATTGCAAATACAAGGACAGTTAGCGCCAACTCCTCCATGGCTGTCTAATAAGCTTAAACAAGAGGATATAACCATTATTGGCCTAGGGGCCATGTTCTCTTCCCCAAAAAAAGGTCTAAATAAGAAAATCTTCTCAAAAAAAGAAATAGCCGACCTTATAGATCTATCTGTAGAACAACAAAACCACAATAAAGAACTCAAGGTGAATAAGCCCACATTTTTATCCGATCTTCTTTTTCTCTACGCAATAATGGACTTTCTTGGAATAGAACAACTTTATATCCCAAAAGTCAAAGGGCAAGGGAGCACTTCGGGCTTATTGATAGATCCGAGCAAATGGACTACCTAAAATCACCCGAAAACTGCTTGCACCCACAATAAAGCACATCTCTTTTAAGATAACTATTTTAGAAATATCTTTAGGGATGCTCTATAAGAACCAGTTCGAAGCTTGCATTCGACACTACAAATTATCGGATAAAAAATTTCTAATACGAAAAATTAAGCGAACTTGAGTTAAGGAATAACCGAGAGCTTTTTCATCTTAGCCACAAGGTTCTTTTTGAAAGTAGCAACACCATAACAAAGAACGGGGCCTTTGTGACCAAAGTCCTTCAAAGAGGACTCGTACCTATTTAATGTAATCTGTTTCAGAGCTTGATCGGCTATCTTATCCAGTTTTAAATTTTTTCCTTTTTTAAACTCGATGAGTATAGCCGGGTCTCCTCTTTTGGGATACATGGCTATATCATAACGACCAAGGCCTGATTCTAGATTGGATTTGATGACATATCTTTCAGAGAGAGCGGCTAGGAGCCCTAATACGAACATGTGAAGGCTTCTTTCTGAACTATCTTGCGTAAGGTCATGGAAGCTGCATAGACTGATGATCTCTTCTAAAAGCTTATTCACGACAAGGATGTTCCCTTCGATAAGAGCGTTTAGTAGTTTGCTTAAGCTGCTTGAAGTAGTGTTCTTACTAATAGCATCCAGTACGAGCTTTTTATAGAGTTCCGTGATTTCTTCGTTAGGGATGCTTAATGTATAATAGTGTTTATTGTCTTGAAAAACATGCTTACTTGCTGTTAGGTAGCCTGCAAAAAACAGAAAACTCCAAGGTTCTACATTTTTCTTATCAAGATCCAACAAAATAACATCTTGGTTGATTTGCTTATTTTCTAGAGCATTTCCTTCCAGAAGAAGAGTTAGTTCTTTTTGTGTTGTTTCATGAGCCTCCAAGACAAGTCTTGCTAAAAGATCCGTACTCCCGGTATTTGCCCAATAGGTTTCAGGAGTGCAGGTATTATTGATATACTGCAAAACAGACCAAGGATTATATATTTTAGTTGGAGTTTCGTGTTTAGATCCTACTACATATCCATTGTACCAAGATCGTAATTCTTCTTTTTTATCGAAACAGTCAAAGTTGCGCAGTAAATCATCCACTTCAGCTTCAGTAAATCCAATTTTATCAGAGTACCCAGCTTCTAACATTGTATAAATGTCAGGATTGTTTAATCCAGATAGGATGCCATCTTTTGCAGTTCTTACAACCCCTGTCATTAAAGCTCGATGCAAATTTTCATTTCCTTTTAAAGCCTTAGAAAGGAGCTGTCTCATAAATTCAACCATTTCGTTATGAAAACCCTGAACATAGGAGTGGGTAATGGGAGCGTCATATTCATCGATTAATATAATGGTTTTTTTGTCGAAAAACTTTTGAAAAGCTTCCGTAATAAAAAGAAGACATTCACTAAATTCAGATTCATCAGCCATTTTGTTAATTAAAACATCATATCTCGTGCTATAAAAATGATCCATTTGAGATCTTAAAGGCTCTAAAGTCCGATATACTTCTTTAAGTAGAATATTTTTTAACTCTTCATAAGCTTTTTCCCAGGTCTTAGCTTTAACGTCTTTAAGAGAGATGAAGATGACAGGATAGGTTCCTTGGAGCTCTTTAAAGCCCTCTTCTTGCCAAATCTTAGACTTTTCAAAAAGATAAGCTGTCGGCTTCTTCTTTTTTTCAAAAAAATATCGCATCATGGATAGAGCGCTGGATTTCCCAAAGCGTCTAGGACGAGTGATTAAAATGACTTCGCTTCCACTATCCCAAAATTCTTTAACAAGAAGCGTCTTATCAATGTAGACACAGTCCTCGTCTATAATTTTTTTGTAGTCGTCTTTTCCTATGGGAAGACGTCTGCTTTTAGATAAATTAGTCATTAAATCCATTTTTTTTAAAATAACCCTTATTTTCCATTATAAAGAGTAATATCTCAAGAAAAAAAACAATACTTTTAAATGGATTTTATAAAAAACAAAAGCTGAAATCATCAGGCTCCCGATTGCATGCGCAATAAAGCCTCTTTTAAGGTGACTAGCTTCGGAGCATCTTTAGGAATGCTTTCTAAAACCTGAAGAGCACCTTGCAGCAGCTTTTCCCTATCACAAGAGTCTATCATTTGAAGAGCTTTTAAAAGGTCTAAGGAGCGTTCTACGAGAAGCTCGGGTTTTCGCAAAACTAAAAGCTCTATCATTTTTTCACTATTTTGAGAAAGGGCTGCCCCGCACATTAAAGTAATTCGAACTTCATCACCTAAGACTACCCCTAAAAAAGAGTCTTTTTCTTTTAACAGGTCATATAGAGCCTTTTCGAGGCTATTTGACAGACTAATACCTTTTCTTATAGTCCGTGTTGCCAGAAATAAATCCACGATCTCTTTTTGAAGTCCATTTTTCTCTAATCCCTCCAAAATGCTCATATCTTGATCCGTTATAGGCTCTGAAGAAAGTAGCTTTTGATAAAGAGGCTCAAAGAGTTTATGAAGGAAAAAAATAAGCTTAAGATTTGTTCGATAAGGATTAGAAAAGTTTATAGAGGAAAAATATTTATCTAAAACGGAAAGAACTTCAACGTGAATCAATTTTTTGGCGAACGATTCATAAAAAATCGTTGTTGTAGCCATTAGGGCTAGACCACTTTGCCAATACTTGTCATCATGACCAAAAAAAAACTCATGATAAAGAGCGGGACCTTTACTTAGCCTATCCGAGGTAGCAAGCTGAGTGAGTAAATCGGAGGTTGCCACGCTCTCTCCTAAAAAGAGACAGTCTTGCTCTAGGAGATATTGTCTTCTATTTTCTCGATACCTCTTTGGATCTGCTTTGATGTCGGTTAAAGAGATGATTGCATTAATCTTTTCTAAAGAATCTTTAGAAAGAAGATATTCTTTATGTATAAATGTATCTGGTAACCCCTTTAAGATCCGAGGGAGAAAGATTTGAGAAAGATAGACATGATGTAGATGAAACTCGGCTCCCGTAAGGGAGTTTGTCTCTAAAATCCCTTCTAGCCTAGATTTGAAATCTTCTAAAAAACTCGGGTCTTTTGCAGAGGAAAATAGGGGTACGATCTCATCCAAAGAGAGCTTTTGCATAAAAGAAATTATCTCTTCTCTATTCGAATATCCAATGTCATGAAAAAGGGCTGCGACGATAGGTAGGATTATTAGCCTAACATCTTTTACCGATCCCTCTTTGAAATATTGCACCACCGCTTGAGTTGTTCCAAGCGTCACTTCCAGCGTGTGTTGGATATTATGATAGTGAATTTTTAA
>JAZKAC010000007.1:0-9235 GCA_040389325.1 Chlamydiota bacterium
CTTTGCCGATGCAGCTCGTAAGCTAGAAGCCATCATCTTAGGAAAGTTGTAAAAGTACACAAGAGCGCAAGGGAAACCCTGCGCTCTTTAGCCTCGGGTACTAAATTCGTGGCAGCAATTTCTCTATAAACATCGCGCTAAAAACACTGTTTCTTGTTGCGCGGACTTTATGATGGTGAACAGCCATATATCCCCAGAAAATTCAAGGACAAAGCCGACCTTTAGATAAGGATTGCCTCTTCGGCTAACAAGAATATTTCTTTATGGTCGGGATTGTTCTTACTCAACCATAAAGTAGTCTGGAAAGACTCTTTAGCCTGCTCTTTTTCCCCAAGACCTAAGTAACAACTACCCATATAGAGAAAAAACTCTGGATTGTCAGAATCTAATGCGGAGCCCACCTTTAAAATTCTAAGAGCTTCAGCATACTGCTCTATCCTTAGAAGAATAGATCCTAAACGTAAAAAATGAAAGGCGTTAGAGGGATCTAAAAAAGTCAACCAACCTAGAGATTCCAAGGCTTTTTCCCAATTTCCGTGTTTACAGTAAAGGATACTCTCCTCACTTAGCTCTTTAACATCTAGCTCCGTTAGATTTAAATGCTCTTTTACGCAACTCGGACTATTAAAAAAGTCCTCTATTTCTTCCTTGCCCGAAGAACTTACAAGAGCGTTCACTACATCATTAAATCTATTTTTAATGTCAGACAGAAACATATATTCACCATCTCATTCCTAATATTAAAATACATTAGTTATGATATAGTGTAAATTATTTTATTAATTATGCCTTCTTTAGTGCACTATTTATTATGTAGTTTTTTCTGGGACCCTTCACGGAAACCGTAGTTCTGTACTCTTCTTTAGAAATAAAAGTATAACTCATATCATAGAGATCTTCTCCACAATGATGAACCCCTCTTGCCTGAAAAGGGAAATTATCTCCCAGCTCGAATTCCATTTTATGAAACAGCCGAGTTAATTTGAAATCGAAGTAAATCTCAATTCCTTCCTTATAAGAATAGTAGTAGTCTTTAAAAGCGCAAGATTCACACCCATCCCTATGTAAAAGCCCCTCTTCACGATAATGCAATAGATGAGTTGAGCTTTCTTTATATAGAGCCTTGCCCGTAAAGGTTCCCAAAAGCTCATTTTGAAAGGAATAAATAGTCCTTTGTATAGACCATGTACCAGGTAAAGAATCAAAAATAGACAGGATAGATTCTAAGGTCATCTAACACCTAAAACAAAATGTTCATATTCCGTTAAAATAGCAAGAGCCACTTCTTTGTTGCTATAGGGGCCTTGCAAGCGAAACTGAGCCGGGATTACGGCTAAAGTAGATATTACATCATCCTTCCTTAAAAGAGGACAAACGTGGATTTTTTCTGCTAAAGCATCTAAAAAAGCGACATAGTCTCCATGAGGGAACTGAGGCCTTGGATCCAACTCTCGAAGGTTACGTTCCTTTTTAATTCCATTTTTCAGCTCCTCCGAAGTCGGATAATACCGTTTCTTATCAGCAAAAGCCATACAAGCCCACCTTGCCTGAAGCTCCATAACACCAAAGTACGGACCTCTATACATGCCTATAAAAGCCATATTAGGAAGTTTAGGATGAAACACCCCTTCATATAGTAACAAAGGTTGAAACTGATCTTTTGCTTCAAATTCCATCTCCGTTAAAAGACTCTCTTCAAAATAAGGAAGATGGGTAGTAAAACCCGTACAAAAAATAACAACATCAGCTCTTATTTTACTACCGTCCTCAAGAACAACCCCATTTTCTTCCATCCCTACTACCTTGCTATCATAAATAGAAACTCTACCCATCTCCACTTGATCTAGATAGGTATCCGATATCACAACAAAGGGATAAGAGGCATAATCTTCTTGCTTAATAAGCAACTTCTCGGAAATCTCCCCCTGCCTACTTAATAAAGAAAAATAGTGATGAGTCCCTTGATTTATCTCTTGAGGGGTCAATAAAGAAGAAGTTTTTCTTTTATAAAAGACGGCATCTAACGGAAGTTTCTTCTTAAAGGATTCATCCATCAAGTATCTTGGAAGAACCCAAAACTTCTTTGTTGAGATATGAGTTACTTTCTTAGCTACCTTCGCTACTTCAGCGGCAATCTCCACTCCCGTAAAGGCACCTCCGACAACGACAACTTCCTTATCTACAAAAGAACTCGCTATTTTGTACTGCTGGCTGTGTAAAATGGTTCCCGAAAATTGACTTGTATCTACAGAAGGCATCAAAGGTTGAGAAAAAAAGCCAGAAGCCACAATTACATAAGTAAATTCCCTTTCTACAAGCTCTCCATTTTGTTTATAGACAACTTTCCAGCTTTGATTACTTTCATTAAACCCCACCCGAATAACCTCTGCCCCGAGATTAATAAAAGAGCTTAGCTTAAAATGAGCAATATAATCTTTTAGATAGTTCTGTACTTCGAAGGCTAGAGGAAAATCGCCTACAGAGGCTTTCCACGGGAAGTCGGAAAACATACAAGAGAACTTCGAAAGGTTCGTCCTCATGCTTTCCCATGTCGATCCTTGATTTGGATCCCAGACTCCTCCTATATCGCTATTTTTTTCTAAGATGGTCGGTTGCAACCCCGATTCAACAGCTGATTTTGCCGCCACAATACCTGAAGGCCCGGCTCCTATAATAGCTACGGTCTTGGTTACGCCTTGAGAAAAGGCTAGCAGACACCCTAAAAAATAAACGATTATCTTCATGAAATTGCCTCTCATTTGGATCTTTTTTTTATCAAAACGAGAAGATTATACTGCATAAGTGTTTTTTATTCAGAATAAATTTTATTAAATTTAAAAAAATATGTCCCACCAAGAAGCTTGGGCAACATTTGAATAGGCTTTAAAAGCCTAAACAAACGGAAATGAATCCCACTTATAAAAAGAGATCATTATTATTACAAGAGAATTCAAAAGAATTGCGGTTTATTTCATTTTGTTTATAAAATTTGTGTCATTCTCAACTTATTTGAACACAAAAAACAAGAGATTTGTAAAACAGATCTTTTTGCCAGACCAGAGAGGCTAGGGCGTCAACGCCCCATCGCAATCGAGTCATAACATGGGTGTTATCAAAAGAAGTCCGCATTAAGTACTTTTCTTTTTGCTTTATATAAAATCGCCCGACAAGAGCTGAGGCAGAGATGTCCCCTCCTAAGCTAAAGCCCATGGGTAAGATGATATTGGGGGTAATCCCTATTCTAGGACCTACCCCTAAGAAGTTGTTTTTTCCGTTAAGCGTGTCTATTCCTTTACTAAAAACACCTCCCCCGTAATTAGCTTCAAACTTTTAAAGAAGCAATTCTTAAGCTGAAGTGATTTTTGAGAATAAGAGGATGCTCAGGCCTCCAAGAAATGATAGTTTTCAGGAGATAGCGTACTATTTTTTTTGATAAAAAGTTAAGCCACAATCACCGCATTCTTCATCTTGTAGACATTCAACTGTAAAAGTTATTGCAGGAAATTCCTTTTGTAGTTTTGCTTGCCATATTTCAACTAGTATTTTGGCTAAGGAACTCGATTTATTATCTCCATCCTCTAATTTTGAAAAAAAATCATCAAGCATTAATAAATTAATCCAATATTCCGGATTATGATTTTCATTCACTAGTTGATCATATTGTTCTTCAGAAAACTTCTCTTTTAAAAAGATGCAATTGTCTTTTTTTATAAATGTAGGCCAATAAAACTCCGAAAATTTAAATAACATTTCGGGCTCAATTTTACCATCTTGAATAAGCCAATATATACTTGTATATACAGATGGCATCTTTTTTTTCTTATCCATATAAACTCCTAGTTACCTTTGGGGACTTCATCCACTCTTGGTGGTCTAACATCAGGATTCCCCGGTCTTGGGCCCGAGGGTGATGGGTTTATTTTATTTTCTTTAATGTTTGGTCTCGGAATGTCTCCATGGGGCTTTCCCGATCCGCGATATTGCTTAAAAGTACCATCCTCGTTATGCGTAGTATATTGACCATCAGGTCCGGGTCTTTCAATAATTGTATGGGGATTACCCTCTGCTCTAAAATCTGGACCCAGATGAGAACTTCTTTTTTCTAAAGAAATATCATTAACATTAGCCATAGCTTGGGCACAGCCACTCGTCATTAAAGCAAGCCCAACAGACTCATGAAATCCAAAGGCAATGGTATAACCTCCTAAAGTAGCTATCTCGATGCCAACTCCTGATGCCATGACAAGCCCACCTACTAATATCTGCGCGATCCCACATACGAATCCTAATAGATTTTCTCCCTGAGGATCCAGATATTTGAAGGGATTATTCAAGACATACTGATACAGATTAACACTGTCCATAAACCCCGCAGGGTCCGTTGTAAGCCATCTAGAAGATACGGGATCATAATACCGTTTGCCAAAGTAAATAAGATGTAAATTTGGATCCCATCGTTTGGATGCAAAACGCCAGGGATTAAAGGGCGTCTCTCCTATGTTTTTTTGAAGAGCCTCTCCAAAGGCAGTGAAGTCGTAGCTTTTGAAGACAGCCTTTGAATCAAGATCTATCAAACGACGGATATTTCCTTGAACATCAAGAATGGGAGCGAAAATTTGCCCCTCTAACTCGATACCAACAGTCCTAGGATAATCTTTATACATAGAAAGACCTAGAATTCTTAAATTCTTCAACTTGCCGTTTGAAAAAGCTCCGACTTCGTTTTGACCCTGGTAGAGATAGGACTCTCTTTCTTTTTCTTGAAAGCCAGAAAAAGTTGCTACATAAAGGGTTTTGCTTAAGGACCTACCTAGTGGATCATAAGAGAAAATGATTTTTTTATGATCAGAAGTCGCTTCTGTTAATCGATTAAGTGGATCATAGGTTAAAACAAATTCTTCTAAACAAGTTTTTGTCAGGATTTGATTACCGTTAAGATCATAGGGATCGGCTACAAGCTGATTTAGGTTGTTAACTTCGGATTCTAAGCCATTTTTCTTCGTTCTATTATAAAGAGAGTCATAGACATAAAGGAATCCTTCTTCTGAAGAAAGTTGAGATAAACCGTCATAGGTGAACCTTACACTTTCTCCATCCGTTATGTCTTCAGTAAGATCTCCAAGGGAATCATAATCACAGTACTGATTGAAATAAGGACTGGATATAGCTGTTTTTAAGCTCCTTGTCTCTGTCTTATGAATAACTTGTCCAAGATCTCCTATTAATCTTTCTGAAGTGAGATTACCGTCAATATCATACCCTTCGTATTGATGGGTATAAAGGAGCTTACCGAAAGAAGAAAAACGAGTCACTTCTTTTAAAAACAAAGAATCATACTTGTAAAGTACTTCTCCAACATTGGCCATTTTAAAATAGGTCAATCGATCTAAAGCGTCGTATTGCTTAATTACTTCAAGACCATTTGGAAAACTTTCTTGAAGAACATTTCCAAATGGATCAACTTCTCGATAAATAGCAAGATGAAGGCGTTCATCTGTAGCCTGCTTTAGATGTCCTAGCTTATCATAGACAAAACTATGAAGGATTTCTCCATTTGAAGAACTTATAAGATCTAAAGGTCCAAGAGGATGGTAATCATAAGAAAGTACAGTGCCATTTGGAAGAGTTTTAGTCTGTAAATTTTCTGAAGAACCATAGGAATACGTTGTTATATTAGCCTCTTTAGTCCCAAAGGCTTTAGTAAGACTTTCTACATGATGCGTTGAAATATAAGTATACTGAACAGTCTTTGTATTTTTAAATCTACCTTCTTCATAAACATGGTCTTTTTGATAGGTAAGATTTCCATGAGGATCATAGATCCTTTCTTCCGATGAAAGAGTCCTGCCTTGATAATCCGAAATCTCTTTTGTTGCTACTTGACCAAAGGGATTTGATGTTTCAACAGTTTGAATAGACTTAGGATTTAAGGTAACTTTTTCTAGAACTCTTTGCCCTAAAGAGTTCCTCCGGTTTTCATTGTAAGACGTTGCTACTACATAAGATTTAGTATTTTCATGTCGTATTACCCTACCTAATGAGTCATAAGTAAACTTATCTACGGCTTCTTCATCATTAATGTACCTGGTAACGGAGTCTCTATTACCGTCTTGGTCATAGGTATACAAAATCTTATATTCCCCTAAAAGATTTCCCATAAGATCTCTTTCATACTGGATAAAAAGAGTGTTTTCGCCATTATGCTTACAAACAATTTCAAGCCTACCCAGCGCATCATACGTAAAGTCTATAGCTCTATCCAACCGCTCTTCCCGAATTTTTCTTCCGGCTCCATCATAGAAATACCTTGTGATATAACCTTCCTTATCCGTTTCGGTAAGAAGGTTAAAGCCACTATAAGTAAATATTTCCTCAGCAATGATTTTGCCAGCAAAAATAAATATCTTGGAAAGAACCCTTCCTAAGACGTCTATATGACTTGCTAGAGCTCCATTTTTCTCATAACGGAAAATTTCTTTTCCCCCATTCGGATAATTGATTTCAAGGGGAAAACCGTAAGCACCGTAACGATATGTTACGGTGTTTCCATTAGCATCTGTCTTAGTAAGTTCTCTACCTAAAGAATCATGCGTTGCAAAAGTAATAACAGCTAAAGATTTTCCTTCTAAAGAAAGGCGTTCAGGAAAATCCGTTTGACATACTTTGTTAACAAGGGGATCGTAAGAGTACTGAATCGAATTCTCGAAAGAATCTATCTTTTGAATCAAACGATCTTGAAAGTCGTAGTCAAATAAAGTCTCTTGAGTGATGCCGTCGTCTCCTCTTTCAGTTTGCTTAATAGACCTTCCTTGCCTGTCATGATCTATTATTGTCTGTAGCCTTTTTGAGAAACTACTCTTGAAATCAAGATGCCCTCTTAAGTCATAGCCATAGCTCGCCTTATGCCCCAAAGGATTTGTTTCAGAAAGAAGATCTCCCCTTTCGTTGTACTCTTTATGTAAGATGTAAGCTAACTCACCTTTTGCATCATAAACTTCTTCTTCGCTAACATTGCCAAAATCGTCATAGAGTAGATGTCTTTTCTCAAGAAGATTTTCTGATCCAGTATCGATATCTAGATACCCCTCTTCTACCCACTCCTGCATATGAAGAAAAGGGGCTTGTTGACGAAGAGCATACTTAGTAAAGGTTCTTTGGGTTACCCAAATTAAGTTATTAATACCTTCTCCTCTTCCATCATCCAGAACTTTTTGTACTAGATTATAACAATCATCATAAATAAAAAATTCCCGTAAGATAATAGTCTCATGATCTTTTGTAAGTTTTACCGTTACAAGGTTGGTGCCGGGTAAATAGGAAAGGCAAACTACTTTACCATTTTCTTGCTCTTCTTTAAGAAGAAGATTTTTCCCGTCTTGGGAAAAATCTCTTTTAATCGTGTAATTTTCTTGGATTTCATTCCCACTCAGGTTTCCCGTAAAGATTTCTGAGATCGGATTTCCAAAGTCATCAAACTTATAGTTTTTTTGAGTAAGAAACTTCCCTTCTCCATCTTTAAAAGAAATAGACTCTAGCCAGTTATGCTCATCGTAAGATAAAGTCTTTTCTTTTTGTAGACGGCCATCTCGTCCTACATACTTAATAGATGTAAGAAAAAGGTCTTTAGAAAAATGATAATAGGTGGAAGTACCATCATTATTTTTAACATGAGTGGCTCCTTCTTTTTTTCCTGCGATAGGAGGATAATAGTTTAATTCATAAACAGGTTCAAAGACACCTTCAAGTCCAACGGGAAGATATATCTTCTCAACTCTGTAATGAAGATCCTCTCCAAAGCTTCCGTGAAGGATTTTGTATATATGATCTTTGCCAGAGTAAGAGGCTAACAAAAACCGTCCACAATACGCTAAAGCCTCTTTACGATAAAAAGGACTGCTCACCGAGGTCAGGATAGGGGGACACGTTAGATTGAATTCTTCTTTATGAGATCCTTTTTTTGTTTTCTCTTTAATCTTCCCCTGTAAAACTCTTCTTTCATAGATATAATCAGCCTTTGTGGAAGAGGAAGAAATAAAATGACAACTCTCCTCTTCAGAAGATCTATTAATACGCAAAGAAGCATATACATAACGCTCTTTAGGATCTAAACTTTCAAGATAGATAGGTTGTCCTCTTTCGTCATAGTGGATCTTTAAAACCTTTCCGTTAGGAAGAATTTCTTTCTGCAAAAGAAAAAGATATGAAGTTCTTGTAAAAAGTTTACTTTTAATATACCAACGGATCGTTCCATCTGGAGCATACACTATGATCTTATCCCCGTTGTCATAAAAGATTCGAGTATTACGAGGATCGTACTTTCCACTTGGTTCTTCTCCTGCAACATTGCTAATAGCAAAAGAAGGCGAGGCTAAGACTGTTTGAGAGTCTTCTAATCTAAAATCAAAAGTAGCTCCATTAGGATCGCTTAAGCGCACCTCCTTTGAACTCAGATTGAACTGAAGTCTTAAGTGAGGGAAAAACTGCCATCCTTTATAGGTACTTCCCAAATAAGCTTGTAAGGCTTTTTTATCATAGGCTTCTTGATTAGACGTGTTTCTAACGAAGGAAGAAGGCATCTGAGGAGGGATGTATATGCGTGTAAGAGGAATATCTTGAGCTCCCTTTACGATAAGATCCGTTTGTCTTAGACAAAGCTGTCCACTCATAGGGCTAACCAGCCCGCCAGCTAAATAACCTGTCTGATTTACAAGAGTGGATAGTTGATCAGGAGTTGAAAGGAAAAGTTCTTCTAGAAATCCATCTTCTGCACATCCAAAAACTGCTAGAAAACAAAAAAGTATACTTAATCGATAATGCATCACCTTGTTCTCCACAGTTGCAAAAAGTCTTTTTTCTCTATTTTTAAACGATGAATGGTACTTAAATGTTTTTTTCTATACCAGAAGTATTGTAACCTTTTTTTAGCCAAAAATCCCTACCCTTTTGAGACTCTGCTACGTCAGCCCAACTTCAACGGCTCACTCTATGAGAAACGATTTAAAGTTTCGAAGTTTTTTAAAAAAAATGTAAGAGGTAAAAAGAAGAACCTTAGGGCTAAGGACATTCCAATAATCCTTAAAAAGCAAAAAACCCCAGCTTCGCCGAGGCATCCTGCCGATAGAAACCATTCGATCCATGGCCTTAAAAAGGCTTATTTCTGCAATAAATCGCTGAAATCGATGATAGAGTGAAAATAATCCGCATTTTGGACGGTCTCTGAAACTCCGCTGACATG
>JAZKAC010000007.1:9245-10419 GCA_040389325.1 Chlamydiota bacterium
ATAGGAAAAACAGCAGTACCTCGAGGCAGGCTAATCCGTTGGATTTTTTCTTTCACCTCATCAATGACATCGAGTTTGATAGTACTTCTTGAAAATTTGACCTCAAAAACATATAACGTTTTAAATTTTGTCTGAATCACAAAATCGATTTGACATCCTTTTTGACGTGTTGTTTTTTTTTGAAAAAAGGGATTGTCGTAAAGGACATCCTCTGGATTGATTTTCAAAAGTTCGTACAGTTCATGGCGATTACTGGTAACCATATTTTCAAACTGTAAACCCATGATCGTATCCCACCCTGCAAGACTTGATAAATTCATCATTGAAATTCGTTTTGCTTCTATCTGAATTCTTTTAGGTGCAATATATTTTAAATAAAATCGAATATAATTATCACTCAATCGATAGAGATCGATGTTCATGGTTTTTCCCGTTTTTAGCGACCAAGCATGATCTCGAGATAAAAATCCGGAATCGATCAAATGCTTGAGATGCTCTGTTAATCGACCGCTTTTAGGATAATTTATCTCTTTTGCAATCTCATCAAAACTTCTCGGCCCACTAGATAGCGATAATACAATTTTCCTGTACAGGTCTTCTCGCTTTTCAAAAAGCTCATGAAAAATCTTATCAAATTCATCGACTAAAATACCTCCGCGCGTAAAACACTGTCTTTTAATATTTTCATCTGCGGTAAATTGCCCTTGCATTTGCTCAATATACCAAGGGATTCCCCCTGTTACTCCAAGAATTTTGAATTTTTCATAAGAAGATGACTTAAAACCTTGATGTTCTAACATTAGGTTACAATCAGTAAGGGGTAACGGATCCAAAGAAAGAGTCCAAGATATCCTCCCAAAAAAGGCTGTGCTACTAATGATGTGCTCTTCCAACCAAACGGATATGGAACTACATAGGATCAAAATTAACTTTGAGTTTTTATTAAGATGATCTTCCCACACATTTTTAAGTTTACTTAAAAAGGTCTTGTCATCTGATGCCATCCATGAAATCTCATCCAATAATAAGACAACTTGATCTTTTTGCACTTCGCGAGCTAAAAAAGTAAACAAATGTCCCCAATCTTCCGTTTTTACTTCTGGAATACCGAATTGCTCTCTTAGTCTGCGAGAAAACTCGTTGCGTTGATCTTGGGACGTAACACCTTCAATCG
>JAZKAC010000007.1:10429-11577 GCA_040389325.1 Chlamydiota bacterium
GCTAATCCCGTAAACTTAAAAAAGCGACGGCCTTTGGCAAATTCTTCAATCAGACGACTTTTGCCTACACGCCTACGACCATTGACGATGATTAAGCTTGCCGTTTTCTTTTTGAAAAATGCCCGAAGGTCTTCTAATTCTGTTTTACGCCCGATAAATGTATCCATCGATGACATATTCTCTCCTTTATAATATCTATAATATCTTATATTTTCCTGTTCACGTCAAGTACATATGTACTTGACGTGAACGGGAATGAGAGCTGTCTTCCGTTCACGGCAAGTACATATGTACCTAGCGTGAATAGACTGAAGAAGCTGTTTTAGTAAGAATTAATCGACGAAAAAGGCTTTATCAAAGATGAATTGTGCATTGACTCCACAAGGACGCACGAATGTAATTAGAATAAGGTTCTCTCTCTAAAAGCTCGAATACAAGAATTAAACGGAGGAGCTTTTGAGCTGCGTTATTCTGCGCATCTCTCCAGATACCGTTTCCCGTAGAAAACAGCTTTTTCCATAACCTGCTCTTCTTTTTCTCCAAAGGTCATATGAGAGTTTTTTATTTCTTCTTTAATAATATCGGAATGAAAAGGGAACATGCTAACCAATATAAAAATCTTATGCTCCATTTTTTTTACATTGCTTCCAATTTTTGAACGTTCAAGATCGATAAGGCCAAATTTAACCCCTTCTTGAGTAATGTAAAAAGGGATATTATCGTATCGAACACGAAGAATTTCTTTTCTATCCGAATCCAGCTCCACTAAATAATCAATGTAGGCTTTCGCAAATAACCGAGTCATCTGACGAACAGGCAGGTCAAATAAACTTTTATTATGCAAATAAATCATCGCATTATGCTTTGCGTCAATACGAACAGGCAGACGGTCTTCTACGCTAAATTCTTTATAAAGCCTTCCCCTTGGAATAACTAAGCTCGATAAGCCTTCAGACTGTATAACAGAGCGCATAGCTTGTGCTTTATGAAAACGTTCTTTAGCAGCCTTTCTTCCCGACAATTTTAAAACAACGGACGGAAGATCGAGAGGAAGATACACAGGTATTTTTCCACCTTTGGCTCGAGGCGTAGATTGGGTGGTAGAGGAGCCAATCACTTGCACTCCCCCCCAATCGGATCCCGCCATG
>JAZKAC010000008.1:0-3841 GCA_040389325.1 Chlamydiota bacterium
GAGATGTCGATGTTATAATAGGAGTAAGAGCTCTTTCAGTTTGTTTAGGTAGTTTTTTTAGGCTGTTTTCCAGGTTTTCTAAGTTATCTGAAAAAAGTAGGGAATTTTCTACACATCGATTGAAATACTTTTCCGTGAGGGGATTAATCGTTACGGTTTGATGAGTGTTTTTTGTGTGATGTAGTGTTGTGGTGATATTTTTTTTAGTTTGCTCGGCTTCTAATAGAATATCAACCGTTTTATTCACTGCCGTTTGAACTTCGTGTGATAACTTTGCAAAAGAAATGGTAGATACGTTAGGAAGGGGAGCTTTTTTAGCAAGACGCTCTACGCAGGCTGCTAGTTCGAGTTCCTTTTCTAAATTTCTTAATAAAGAGTTTTTTTCTTGATTTAGAGATTGTATTTTTTGTGTGCGCTCTGCCGCTAATTTAGAAGGAGATCCCTGAGAGGGAGATCTTGGAGATGAAGTTTTTTGATCCCAATAAAGAAACTCAACTATTTTTTGAGAAAAATCGATGATTTTGTCGGAGTTCGTTGTATTACTTGGATAACTTGCTCCAAAATAAGAAGAAAACGAATTGTCTTGGTTATTTGGGGAGCTAAGCGGTGTAGGGTAAAAATTGATTGAAAACATGAGATTGTTCCTAAGTATCTAGTAAGGCTTCTACGTAGCTTAAGGGATCAAAGGGAATGAGGTCTTCTGCCTTCTCCCCGAGTCCTATCCAACGGATAGGGATCCCAAGCTCTTTATAGATAGAAAGAATAATGCCGCCTTTAGCGGATCCGTCAAGTTTAGTGAGGATAAGTCCTGTTAAAGGGACGTGTGAGTGAAAGACCTTAGCTTGATCTAAGGCATTTTGTCCTGTTGTCGCATCTAAGACAAGAAAAATTTCATGAGGGGAGCCTGGGATGACTTTCTCACATATTCTTTTAGTCTTTGCAAGCTCTTGCATGAGCTCCGTTTTATTTTGCAATCGGCCCGCGGTATCTAATAAGACAACGTCTATATTGCGTGCTTTAGCCGCGGTAAGGGCGTCGAAGGCAACGGCAGAAGGATCACTTCCAGGCGTTGATTTAACGATATCGGCTCCGATTTTAGCCGCCCAATGAGTGAGTTGATCGATAGCTGCCGCTCTAAAGGTGTCCCCAGCTCCTAGTAAAACTTTTTTCCCTTCTTCTTTAAAATGGAGTCCCAGTTTAGCAATCGATGTGGTTTTCCCGCTACCGTTGACTCCGATGATAAGTATGACAAGAGGTTCGTTGGAGGAGGGGAGTCTTGGGGTGACGGTTGCAGGTTTTTGTAAGATCTCTAAAGATCTTACTTTAAGTTTATCTAAAATGAGGGAGATGTCGTTGGTAGGATTTCTTCGAAGCTCGGATTTTAGGTAACTTACAAAATCGTCTACACAAGCCGTTCCAAGATCTGCTTCATAAAGAATTTGTTCTAATTCGTCAAAGGTAGAGTCATTCCAAGGTTTGCCAAAAAGAGCTTGGATGCGAGGTCCTAGTATAGAACGGGTCTTTGAAAGAGCTTTTTTTATCTTTTGATAACTAGTTTTAAAAAATTTTAACATTGGCTTGTTTTGGGTTGATTGAAAAGAAGATTCTAAAGGATAAGAAGATTAAAGAAAAGGGTAAGGTTAATTTATGGACATTCACGAATATCAGGCAAAAAATATTTTAAAATTCTGTGGGATTCCCATTCCCGCATTTGAGATAGCATCAACTCCTGCAGAGGTTGAATCTGCTATACAAAAATTGAAATTGGAAGAGGCTGTCATTAAAGTTCAGGTGCAAGCAGGGGGAAGAGGGAAAGCGGGCGGAGTAAAATTTGCTAAAGGCAAAGAAGAGATCTTAAGTAAGGCTAAAGAGTTAATAGGGATGAAGATGGTTAACGAGCAGACGGGCCCAAGAGGGATTATAGCCGAAAAGATCCTGATCTCAGCTCCATTAACCATTGATAAGGAGTATTATCTCGGAGCCTTTATTGATAGAGAGTCGGCGCAAGCCGTTTTGATGATCTCAAAAGAAGGGGGGATGGAAATTGAGGAGGTCGCAGCTAAGTACCCTGAAAAGATCTTACATCTACCCATAACGTTCACGGGAGAGATTAAATCTTTTCACCTAACTCGTCTTATTTATTTTATGGGGTGGAAAGAAGAGATGGCAAAAGAAGGTATTCTTATAGCCAAAGCTGTCGCTAAAGCTTTTATGGAAACAGATGCTTCTCTTCTTGAAATTAATCCTCTAGTAGAGTCTAAAGGTCATCTTTTTGCGTTGGATGCCAAACTAAGTATTGATGATAACGCTCTTTTTAGACATCCCGATTTGGCGGCCCTTTATGATCCTTCTCAGCAATCTAAGAGTGAAGTGGATGCCAAGGCCTTTGACTTAGCTTACGTAGGGATGGAAGGTAATATCGGTTGCATGGTTAACGGCGCAGGCCTTGCTATGGCTACCATGGATCTTATCTATCAGTATGGAGGCATGCCAGCTAACTTCTTGGATGTAGGAGGAGGCTCTTCTAAAGAGAAGGTGGCAGAAGGATTTAAAATCATTTTGGAAGATCCTAAAGTAGAGGCGATCTTGGTCAATATCTTCGGTGGGATTATGGATTGCGGTGTTCTGGCAGAAGGGATTATCGCAGCTATTCATCAACTTTCCATTAAAGTGCCTTTGATCGTTCGGATGGAAGGGACTAATGTGGAGAGGGGAAAGTTTCTGCTTAAGGAGTCGAATCTATCTATAGTGTCGGCAGACAGTCTTGCCGAAGCGGCCGAAAAGGCAGTAGCTACATTAAAAAGTGTAAGGGGGCAATAGTGGCGATCTTAGTTAATAAAGAGACAAAAATCATCACACAAGGGATCTCTGGGAAAGCGGGTCGCTTTCATACGGAACAAGGACTTCTTTATGGATCAAAATTCGTAGGGGGGGTGACTCCTGGGAAAGGAGGACAAGAGATATTAGGTCTTCCTGTCTTCGATACGGTCTATGAGGCTAGGAAGGTTACGGGATGTGATGCTTCCGTGATTTTTGTTCCCGCACCTTTTGCAGCAGATGCAATTTTGGAAGCTGAAGATGCAGGAGTTCCTTTGATTATTTGTATCACGGAGGGGATCCCCGTGCGTGATATGCTGGAGGTGAGTCGAGTCCTTCGAAACAGCAAAAATAGCCGTTTGATAGGACCTAATTGCCCTGGAGTAATTACACCGGGTGAGTGTAAGATCGGAATCATGCCTGGATATATTCATAAAAAAGGCAATGTCGGCATAGTTTCAAGATCGGGGACCTTAACTTATGAAGCTGTTTGGCAGACAACAAATCTAGGACTCGGACAGTCTTCTTGCGTCGGGATCGGAGGCGATCCTTTAAATGGGACTCATTTCATCGATGTCTTGGAGCTTTTTAACAAGGATCCGGAAACGAAAGTTATCTTGATGATCGGAGAGATCGGGGGCAATGCAGAAGAACTAGCTGCCGAGTGGATACAAAAACATTGTAAAAAGCCCGTCGTTGCTTTCATTGCAGGAAGTACGGCGCCTCCTGGCAGAAGAATGGGACATGCGGGCGCTATCATCTCGGGTGGTAAGGGGACGGCTCAAGGTAAGATAGACGCCCTTATGAAAGCGGGTGTTTTAATAGCAAGGTCTCCTGCTGATATGGGGAGTATCGTAAGAAAAGCGATGGAACTGCGAAAGTAAAGGCTTTAAGTGTATTTTAGAGAACTTCTTTCGATTGCAGTTAGTTCTAAAATGACTACTATTGATGCGACTAGGGTTAAAGCGCTGTTTTTGTATTTTTCATCCTCTTGACAGCGCGAAAACCTCCTTCAGGACGAAAG
>JAZKAC010000009.1:0-6076 GCA_040389325.1 Chlamydiota bacterium
CAGAAAATTGCTTATTCCCCTTGATTTCTTGTCCAACTTTTTGTCGGCGGCGCAGGGCAACTCATTCTTAAGTACGAATGCCGATATCAACTCACCTACAATTACGCCTGCAATACACGTAGAAAAAAGTGTCGTACAAGTCGATTTAGCAAGGGGAGCGTAAGTTTGGCAAGTTTTTTTCAATGCATTTATATTCATAAAAGATACTACAATATGGAAATAAATAAATAATCTAGCATTAATTTGTTAATAAGTAAATACATTAAATTTACAGGATAATCTGTCATTATAAAGTTTGTATTTGAGGGGGTTTAATTTATGATTCGAGCTTTTATCTAGAAGAAAAATCCAGTAAAGATTAGTCTAAAAAATCAAGTTTTTACCCATTTTTTTATGAAAACATTTTTCTTTCTTTTTTGTTGCTGTATGACCCTTTTAGGGGAAGAAGTAAAAGTCCCTTTAAGGGAAAAATTATCCTCCTCCATTGTTCTAGGAGAATATCCCCTTGCGGGTTATCTAAGTCTTTCTAAGGATGGGCCCATTGACAACACAACCTATCTTTATGTGAAATACGCTTTAGAAGAGTTTCGTAAGCAAAAAGTGGCCTTTGTTCTTTTAGATCTTGATTCTCCTGGGGGAGAGGTGTTCTCGGCTCTTCGTATCGTAGAGGAGCTAAGGAAGATGGATGAAGAGCATAAAATAGCTATTGTAGCTTTAGTTGATGACTGGGCTCTTTCTGCAGGAGCCCTCTTAGCTTATTCTTGTCGATTTATAGGAGCTACCTCTTCAGCGAGTATGGGGGCTGCAGAGCCTGTTACGGTGTCTTCTGACGGCTCGATGCAAACGGCTTCTGAAAAGATGATTTCAGCGCTTAGGGTGGAATTTGCCAAGACGGCAGAGTTGTATGGGAGAGATCCTTTGATAGCCGAGGCCATGGTTGATAAAGATAAGGTCTTGGTGATTAGGCAAGGAAAAGTCACTTCCTTGTTGGAAGATAGTCAAATACTTCCTAGTGATCAAATCATTACAACCAAGGGTAAGCTTCTTACGTTGGATGCTAAGCAGATGATCGATCTTTCCGTAGCTGACTTTAAAGTGCCTGCGGGAGGGGTTTTATCGGGTCAAACGACTTTAGAAAAAGAACCGTTTTTTACAGAGTCCATTCAATGGATTTCTTATTCGAATTGGAAGATTGCTTTCTTTTCTTTTTTAAGCCATCCGCTAGTCTCCTCTTTACTTATGTTAGGGATGATGTTGGGATTATATGGAGAAGTGCAAAACCCAGGATGGGGCTTTTCTGCTATTTTGGGGATCTTCTGCTTATTTTTTATTATTCTTTCTGCCTTCGCTACACAGCTTGTCGGTTCTTTAGAAATCATTTTAGCTGCTCTAGGCCTTCTCTTACTTTTAATCGATCTTCTTTTCATCGGCTTTGGATTCTTAGGGGGATTTGGTCTTCTACTATTTTTTGGAGGACTTATTGCTATGCTGTTACCCTCTCTTAACGGGGAGAGCTTTTCTTTGGATCCTACGGGTTGGGGGATCGTCCTTTCCGAATGGGCTTATCGACTGAGCTTTTTTTTAGCGGTGATTTTTCTAGGTTTGATTTTCTGTGTAGTGTTAAGTCGTTTTTTTTGGAGGAAAAGTATCTTCGCAAGGAAGCTTATTCTCAAACAAGTTAAAGAAGAGAAGTTGGAAGTTGAGTATAGACCTGCAAGGGGGACTGAAGGAGAGGCCTTTTCAGCTCTTCGCCCTTTTGGGAAAGTCATGATAGAAGGTAGATTATATGAAGCCGAGACGGAAGGGGAGATGATCTATGAGGCTTCTAAAATCGTGGTGGTAGACTCTTCGAAACGAACATTGTTAGTAAGGGAGATGGTGTGATTGTAGCATTATTACTTGGTCTTATAGGACTTTTATGTTTTTATGTGGAGTTTTTTGTTCCGGGAGGAATCTTAGCTATCACGGGATTAATGGTTTTAACGGGAAGCTCCGTCGTTTTTTTTCTTAAGGTGGATTCTTTAGGTTTAGGCTATGCCTATGTGCTCTTTTTATTGGTAGCCGCTATTTTTGTTTGCTATATGGCCCTAAGGCACGTTCGGAAGTCAGGAAAGCAAAACTCATTTTTCTTGCAAAAGAGCCAAGAGGGATTTAGTGTAGAGAAGCTTGAAGAAAATCTTGTCGGAAAAACGGGAGTTGTTTGTACGGAGTTAAAACCGTCAGGCCATGTTCGTATTGAAGAGAAGGTTTATCAAGCGACATCTCAAGGGCCCTTTCTTTCTCAAGGAAGCGTTGTAGAAGTGATTGAGATGAAAAGCTCTCACGTTATTGTTAAAATTAAAGAGGAAAAAGTTTCATGAATATGATATATGCCGATGCAGATGTAGGTTTTAGTTTCTCTCTGATTATGTTCGTTTTGATTTTAATCGCTATTATTATTCTATCTATTTTAGGTAGGTTTGTAAGTCTTTGGTTTCAGGCTTTTGTTTCGGGAACTCCGATTTCTATTTTCAATATTATTGGAATGAGCTTACGAAAAATTCCATCCCGTATCATTGTTACGGCTTATATTAACTCCCATAAGGCGGGGTTAAAAGATGTCTCCGTAGCTGATTTGGAGACGCACGTTCTTGCGGGAGGCAATGTATTAAATGTTGTAAGGGCTCTCATTGTGGCAGATAAAGCTAATATCTCTCTTAGCTGGAGACAGGCTACGGCTATTGACTTAGCAGGCCGAGATATTCTGTTAGCCGTAAGAACTTCCGTGAATCCAAAAGTTATCGACTGTCCTGATAAGGCGTACGGTGAGTATATCACCGCGATGGCTAAAGACGGGATCCAGTTAAAAACAAGAGCTCGCGTAACCGTTAGAACTAACCTTCAGCAGCTTGTTGGAGGAGCAACCGAAGAGACCATCATCGCAAGGGTCGGAGAAGGAATTGTTAACGCCATCGGCTCTGCAACACACTTGGATGTGTTGGAGTCTCCTCAAAACATTTCAAAACTTGTTTTGGGAAGAGGCTTAGATGCCCAGACCGCTTTTGAAATTTTATCTATCGATATTGCAGATATCACGGTTGGTGAAAATATAGGAGCTCGTTTAAAAGCCGATAAGGCAGAATCCGATAAGATTATAGCTCAAGCTAAGGCAGAAGAAAGAAGAGCTATGGCGGTTGCTATGGAGCAAGAGAATATAGCCAAGGTAACGGATATGAGAGCAAAGCTTGTAGAGGCGGAAGCTCAGATACCTCTTGCTATTGCAAGGGCTTTTGAAAAAGGTAACCTAGGAGTTTTTGATTATTACAAACTCAAAAACATCCAATCGGATACCGAGATGAGAAAGTCTATATCGCAAGGTACGGAAGAGGGGAGTTAGGTATGGGAGATATCGCAGTTTTCATCTGCATGGGATTTTTGTTCTTTGTCATTTTTTTCGTAAAGGGAAAGATGAAGCAAAAGGAAATGGAGTTACAGGAAAAGAAGAAGAAGGTTTCATCTCCTTCTTCTCATTCCCATTCCAACGTATCCTCTATGCATCATAAGCCCCATACTCATTTTTCAAGGACCTACGCTCCTTCTTATGAGGTAGAAGAAAAGAAAAAATACTCCTTCCTTCAGAAGAGATGGACAGGAAAAGCTTCTCTTAAGCAGGCTTTCATTCTCTCCGAGATCTTAAAAAGAAAAGATGACTTGTAGATCTTTTATACAGGTTTTGTAGGATAAGCTTTATTGTTCTTATGCAGATAAATAAGAGCTAATATTGCATATGAAATCCCGAGTAAAAATACGGACTTGGGGTAAAAAGAGGCAGTCGCATTTTTAAGTAGTGTTGTGATGATAGCTGCTAAAGAAGAAAATGATTGAATAATTCCAAAAGCCCTTCCTTGATTTTCGGATGAAGCGCTCAAAGATACGTAGGTTAAACTATTACTCCATGAAAGAGCTGCAAATATCGACATTAGCGTGAAGTACAGAGAAAATAAGAAATATGTTTTTTGTATAAAGCAGGAAAAGATAAATAGAGAAAAAATAAAAAGAGTTATGGATAGCATTTGCTGAGGATGTGCCACGCTTGCAAATCGTTTTTGAAAGAAAAAGTTAGAACAAAACCAGGCAATGCTGACCATCATAAGATTGATCATAACTTGAAAAGGGGTCGTGTGAAAACTGTCTATTAGATTTATGGGGTAATATTGAAAGCATATTGTCCAGCTAGATACTAAAAAGAAAAAAACAAAACAGCTATTTTTAAATTTTGGATCTCGTAAGGCCCCTATGATATTATGAGTTTCGTTTGCTAAATTAAAAGAGGCTTTTCCTGAAGATGGGATATCTTTTTCAAAGGCAAAAAGCATAAATAGTAAATTCCCCGCAAATAAACCTGCTGCGATAAGAAAAGGGAAAACGAAAGAAAGAAAAGGATCTTTAAGGGGAATAAAAAAAAGAGGGCCCACCGTGATGGCTGCAACGGAGCCGATAGACCCTATGGAAATGATAAGACTAAAGTTTTTAGCTCGCGCGGCTTCTTCTTTATCAAGCCCTGCTACTGCGGCATAACCGATGGCTCCATTGCTGGCAAATAGTCCCGTAAAAAAGCAACTGGCATAAAGCAACCAAACAGATGAGAGGAAGATACTCAAAGAGATAAGAAGATACCCGCAAATAGATCCTATTAAGGTGAAGATCAATGTTTTTTTATGTCCGAATATGTCGGAAAAATCTCCCGCTAAAGGGGCTGCAATAAATTGCGCTATAGGAAATAAGATATATAGAGTCACAAGAATGAATCCCGTTTTAAAGAGACTTGCGTCTTGCAAGATAAAAATATTTTGTTTTGTTGAAACTAAAGAGGCGCAGATGGAATGGATTAACCCAGGGCCAAAAGCATCTAAACAAAAAATAAATAGAACGCTAAGTAGTGTTAGGGATTTTTTAGAAAAGTGCATGAGCCCTTGTTAAATAATTAATTTCAACACTAACAAAATTCTTATTTATATCAAAAGCTTTACATTTTTTTCTCAATATGACAATAAGAGCTTAAAAGGCAAAAAAAAGGTGTATTGTTATGAAATCAAAAAGAAAATGGGGCATTGTAGTGCTCGTCTTAGGGATTATTTTTATGTTGGGTTCGTTTTATGTCAAAAGTCAAGTAGAGGCAGGACAAAAAAAGATTACAAGTGCTGAAAAACAAACAGGGTGGGGAGAGGATATTTTATCTCTTAATCCAGCTACTAAAGAGTTAGGTAAGGGGCTGACGGGTTCTATTCAAGAAAAAGTCAGTGAAGGAAAAGAGCAAGTAAAGTTCTATACATCCGTTGCCAACTGGCTAGAAGTTGGGGGCATTGTTTTTATCATCCTAGGATTTGGTCTCATCTTCTTAGGGAAAAAAACTAAATCTTAAATTTCATTAAGGCAGCGATTTTAGCTGCCTTAACTTAACAAAATCTCTAGGTTACAAATGAAGATTACGGAAATTTTACAGACCATTAAAGGTCAGGCTGCCTTCCATCCCGTCACTCTTATCTGTGTCTCCAAGCAAGCGTCTATAGAACAAATGCGAGAAGCCTATGAAGCGGGTCTTAAGGATTTCGGAGAGAGTAGGCTGCAAAACGCTTTAGATAAGAAAAAGCAAATGCCTGAAGATGTCATATGGCATTTTATTGGACCGATCCAGTCTAACAAGGCTAAGGCTATAGCGACTTCTTTTGACTTTGTGCACTCTATAGCATCTTTGAAGGTAGCTAAAATCATCTCGGAAACCTGCTTAGCTTTAGGTCGAAAAATGCCTTGCTTTATAGAGGTGAACATTTCTAAGGAGCCTGCTAAACAGGGTTTTTTAGAAGAAGAGCTTTTAGAGGTTCTTCCCGAGTTGCAAAGCTTGCAAGGTTTAGATATCAAAGGCTTCATGACGATAGCTCCGCATACGGAGGATGTCCAAAAGATCCGCGTTGCCTTTCAAACCTTAGCCTCTTTACAAAAACGGTTTGGATACCCCTTTCTTTCCATGGGCATGTCTCAAGACTATGTCATAGCTCTACAAGAAGGGGCTACGCACATTAGAATCGGATCTTATCTT
>JAZKAC010000010.1:0-12071 GCA_040389325.1 Chlamydiota bacterium
TCGTCGAATGTTTGTCGAAAGAACGCCCATAGATGATAATCTATTCAATCCAGATTACTCAAAAAAATAAATAAGGCAGACCACAGAACATCCAATATTTAGCCTAACCCATCTTCTGGTACAAAAAGCATGCCCCTATCGGACTTTCATACAAAGTTCCGTAAATCTATTTTTAGCCCATTTATAAGCTCTTTCTAACAAGCCTCTTTGTTCCATAAAAGCCCCTTTTCTACTTTTTTTTCACTTTTTTTTGCCTAAGAGTGAAAGATCCATTTACAACAAACCAAAAAGTATTTTAGGATGCCAAGATGTTTACTGTTTTTTTGTAAAAATAGAGATAATAATAATTATAGGGTCTGTGATGAAAAGTATTTTCTCAAAATCTCACTACGGTCTGGCTTCGGGTGTTGCACTTTGGTTATCTATACTTCATTTTTCAGGAGAGGCTGCTGAGCCTAAACCTCCTGAAACTACAGTTAAAGCGTTAGAGGAATACTCTCTTAAGCACACGGTGAACTTTAGTAACGTATCGGTTACGGAGGTCATCCGCTTTGTAAGTAAAGTCACGGGATATAACTTTGTCTTCTCCCCCGATGATCTTGGCTTTAATGTGACGATCGTCTCAGAAGAGCCTATGTCCACTAAAAACATCACATCCGCTTTAATCCAGACATTGCGTGTTCATGGACTAAAACTTTTAGAGCAAGAAGATAGCTTCATTATTACACAGGTTGGATCCGATGTTAACCAGATACCCGCTATCGTCTCACAAGACATCCCTGGATCCGATTCTACAACCTCCCCTATTATCACGAAGATCTTCCGGATCAAAAATGCAAAGTTAAACACCTTGGTGCATATTATAAAGCCGATGACATCGGCTTCTTCTTTACTGGATGTGATCCAAGAAACTCATCAGTTGATCGTAACGGACATCACAACCAACGTAGAAAAGATCACTTCTTTACTCACCGTCTTGGACACCCCTCAGTCTAACTTGGAGATCGAGTCTTACTTACTTAAAAATATAGCAGCGGACGGTCTTATCTCTTTAACGGAGAAAATACTAGCACCTTTCTTAGCAGGCAACCCTCTTCTTTTAATCCCGCAAAAAGAAACGAATACGGTCTTCATCGTCTCAACGCCTCATCTAATTGAGCAGGCTATTAGTGTCATGGAAGACTTGGACACCCCTGGCAAGACTATAATCTCGGGAGAAGCTGCCCTGTCTGCTTATGTCTATAAAATTGAAAATCAGACCCCCGAAAACCTACTATCTCATTTAAATGTGATAGACCATCAGATCCCAAGCGGTGTCGATCCTAATCTAGACCAGGCTATCCAAAGCGCTAAGTACATCCCCGCAGCAGGCACCATTGTGTTCATCACGGATGCCCACACGTGGGATAGATTAAAGACCCTCTTGGTAAGTATTGATACGGTTCCTAACTCTACAGGGAAGGCAACCTTTTGGATTTATAAAACAAATGGTGATAACCCGAAGCTGCTCCTATCCGCTTTAAAACAGCTGTCTGCAAGCATACAAGATAAAATCCTGCAAGATACGATAGGCAGCGTGCGTTGGATCCAGGAGACGGGCTCCTTGGTATTTACGGGTCCCGAGAACTCTATTGTAAAGTTACAAGAGATCATCCCTACTTTAGATTTAACCACGCCACAGATAGAACCTAAGGTTTACATCTATAAAGTCCTGCATACGTCAGAGTCTCAGATGTCTTCCGTTTTAAAGCAGATCGCCCCTACGTTGGCTGATGCGGGCTTTACCGATGCCGTTGCCAATATGCAATGGGTAAAGGGAAGCAACTCTTTAATCTTTAAAGCGTCTCCTGAAGTCATTAAACACCTAGAGCAGATCCTACCTTCCATCGATGTAGCAACACCCGAGGTGCAGCTTTACGTCTATAAGATCCAAAAAGCGCAAAAAGGGCAGATGACAGCCGCCTTAGGACAAGTAGCCGATACGACACAAGATAACAGCTTGGCAGCCGCTATCCACAATATGCAATGGATGGCAGACAGCAATACCCTGATCTTTAACACATCCCACTCTACGATAGAGAAATTACAAAGCCTACTTCATTCGCTGGATGTAGCCAAATCTCCTCAGCCAGAGATGTACCTTTATAAAGTGCATCATGCAGCTCCCGATAAGATCCAAACTTCTTTAGACCAGATCAAAGGCACGCTTCAGGATAAAGACCTTGTCGACGCCCTTAACACCATACATTGGGTCTCTGATAGCCATACGTTTATCTTCCATGGATCTCCCGATGCCGTTTTGCAGCTAAAGCAGATCTTACCTATGGTCGATGTAAAAAATGAAGATGCGGAACTCTATACTTATAAAGTTCAAAAGGCCTCCATAGATCAAATCGTCAACGCCCTGGATCTACTTACCAAGACTTCCAAGGATAAAGAATTTATTAAAGCCGTCCAAGAGATGCAAGAGCTCACGGATAACAACACCTTGGTGTTTAATACCAATCCTGTCGTGATCACCAAACTGCAAGGGCTACTCCCCTCTCTTGATATAGCTAAGGCACCTGCGCTGCATATGTATAAAGTCAAGGCCGAGCTAAGTGCCAAAATAAATGCTACCTTAGATCAGCTGGCTAAGACCTCAGAAGATAAAGACCTTGTCAACGCTCTTAAAAATAGACAATGGCTATCTGACACGGAGACCTTCATTTTCCATGGAACGGATGCGTCCATTGCCGCTCTTAAACAAATCCTACAAACAATCGATGTAGAAGCGCCTCATGTAGAGCTCTACGTCTATAAAATCCATAAAGCGCCCGATGAAGAAGTCACGGCCGCTTTAGCAAAGATCGCAAAGACCTCCCAAGATAAGGAACTGATCCAAGCCATCGACGCCCTGCAATGGGTGAAGACAAGCCATACGCTTGTCTTCAACGCAACGCCCGCAGCTGTCTCCAAGCTTAAAAACATCCTCCCGACACTTGATGTGTCAACAGCCGATATCTACTTTTATCCCGTCAAAGAAGCTTCTAAAGAAGGCTTTACAGCCGCTTTACAACAAATAGCAGCAACCTCTAAAGATAAAGAGTTGATAAGCACCATCAACAGTATGCAGTGGATGACTTCCAATAAGACATGTATCTTCCATGGAACGCAAAATGCTCTTGAAGAGCTACAAAAGCTCTTACCCTCCATTGATATATCTTCTTCTTCTCAGCTTTTCATTTATAAAGTTGAAAACACTAAAGAAGCCGACTTGGAAAATGCTTTGCAAGACGCAAGCCAAACATTGCAAAATAAGGACTTCACGGCAGCTGTAGAGACGATGCAGTGGATGCCAGATAGTCATAGTATGATCTTCCATACGACCCCTTCTACGATCGCTATACTTAAAAACTTACTCCCCTCTTTAGATGCATCGGAGTCGGCTAAAAAAGATCTTTACCTATATAAGATTAAAAACGCCTCTGAAGAGCAGATGACAAGCACCTTACAAAAGATGGCAAACCAATCTCAGGATAAAGGCTTTGCTTCTGCTGTCGATACGATGCAGTGGGTGCCCGAGAGTAAAACGTTCATCTTCAACGCTACCCCAAGCGCAGTTACCAAGCTGCAAACCCTTCTTCCTGCTATAGATGTATCTCATAAGAAGATGTACATTTATAAGGCAGCAAGCGGAGCTGAAGAAAAAGTCAAAGCCGCTCTAGCTAGAATCTCTTCTAGTTCCACGGATAAAGAATTTACGAATATGCTAGATAACTTAAAATGGGTTGATGAGAGCAAGACCTTTGTCTTCCAAGGGACGGAGTCCTCTTTGGAAGAACTTAAGAAGGTCTTATCCACTATTGACGCCCCAGGATTGCAGATGTACATGTACACGGTGACATCGGCTTCTCAAGATCAAATCGCCACCTCCTTAGGAGATATTGCCAAGTCCTCTCAAAATAAAGACCTCATCGAAACCATCGACACCATGCAAAAAACGGGGAAGACGTTCATCTTCCACGGAACGCCAGATGCTATCTTAGAGCTTAAGCATATCCTCCCTACGTTAGACTCCGCTTTACCTCAATCTCAGCTTTATACCTACACAGTATTACAAGCTCCCGAGACTCAGATCGCAGACGCCCTCGGACAAGCTAGCCAAACGATGCAAAATAAAGAGTTCACAGCTGCCGTTAAAGCTATGAGATGGATGCCTGACACCCACACCCTAGTCTTTAACACAACCCCTTCCGTTATAGCCGTCTTACAATCGCTGTTACCAAAATTTGATGTGATGACAACACCACAAAGACAGCTTTACCTATATAAAATACAACAAGCTCCAGAAACGCAAATCATAGCAGCTTTAGAGCAGATCCAAGATACGACTCAAGATAAAGAGCTTGCCCTTGCAATCGATAGCGTGCAGTGGATTGAAAAAAGCAATACCCTTGTCTTTAACACGACACCCGACACCTTGGCAAAACTGCAAGGACTCCTCTCCTCTTTGGATATAACGTCATCTCCTGTTCAGCTATATATGTATAAGGTGAAGGTAGCTTCCGAAGATCATATGGAAGCTGGTCTTACCAAGATGGAAGACGGGGTACAAGACCAAAAGCTCATCTCGGCTCTTAACAGCAGAAAGTGGGTAGCAGAAAGCCATAGCTACATTTTCCACGGGACGTCAGGTGCTATTTCAGAGCTTGAGCAGCTCTTACCTATGATCGATATCGCAAGCGGCCCCGAGTTACAGCTTTACATCTATCCGATCAAAACGGTTCCCGAAGCGCAGCTTGAAGCAAGCCTTGAACAAGCAAGCCAAACGGCAAACAACAAGGACTTCACCTCCGCTATAGATAATATGCAGTGGATGCAAAACAGCAACACCCTCGTCTTTAATACAACGCCTGCCGTTATAGCTAAACTACAAGCTCTACTCCCCTCTTTAGATAGTTCGGCCCACCCCGTGCAGATGTTCATGTATAAGCCGAAAATTGCTAAAGAAGAGCAAATGATCTCTTCTTTAAAGCAGATGTCTCAGACGGTCCAAGATCAAGATCTTGCAAACGTCCTTGGCAACGTGCAGTGGATGGCTTCTAGTAAGACATTCGTATTTCACGGAACGAAAGAGACGATCGCTAAGCTAGAGCAGATCCTCCCGACATTAGATGTCTTACAAGATCCGACCCTTCAGCTTTACGTCTATAAGATCCAGCATGCAGCAGAGTCACAGATTGCAGCTTCTTTAGATAACACGGCAGAGACGCTAAAAGATAAAGAGTTCTCCTCTGCGATAGCAGGCATGCAGTGGGTAGAAGACAGCAACGCCTTAGTCTTTCATACGACCTCGGGTGTCGTAGCTCAGCTACAAACTCTTTTGCCAACACTTGACGTAGAAAAGCCTATACAGATGTATATGTATAAAACACAAAACCCGGCTCCGTCACAGCTAGCTTCCGCCTTACAACAAATGGCTCAGAACATACAAAATAAAGACTTAGCAGATGCCATTAACAGCATGAAATGGATTGCGGACACAAAGACCTTCCTCTTCCATGGAACGGCTGCAGCCCTTGCTAAACTAGAAAAAATCATCCCCAGCTTAGATATCCAGGCTCCTAAGCCTAATGAACTATATATCTATACGGTTCAGCATGCACCCGAAACGCAGATTATATCCCGTTTAGAGCAAATGAGCGAGAAGATACAAAATCCTGATTTTATATCTGCCGTAGAAGGAGTCCAATGGATCGAAGGGAGCCATACCCTAGCCTTTAATACGACCCCTGCCGTGATCGCGCAACTTCAAGGCCTCTTACCTACTATCGACATCTTAGCACCTAAGATGTACATGTACAAAGTGCAGACGGCCTCTCCTGAGCAGATAAGTGCCTCTTTAGACAAAATGGGACAGACACTCCAAGATAAAGATCTATCAAATGCCATCCAAAGCATGAAGTGGATTGAGGAGAGCCATGCTTTTATCTTCAACGGAACCCCCTCTGCCATCAGTCAGTTGCAAACCATCTTACCTTCTTTAGACTCTACTGCGACCTCCGTCTTGTCCGCAAACTCTGCTAAAGCGCAGTTTCTTATCTACAACCCCAAAAATCAAAAAGGGGAAGATCTGCAAAATACATTAGAAGAGCTTGCACAAAACATTAAAGGATCGGGATTACAAAATAGCACCCTCACAAGTGCCTTGGATTCCATGAAGTGGGTTCCTTCTTCCAACTCTCTTGTCTTCACGGGAGATAGCGCCTCTTTAGATAAAATCCGAGGGATCTTGGAAGGGATCGATATCCCGGCAGCAGGCGTTTTTGTCTATAAGCCCGTTTATGCTTCCGAATACCAGCTGCAAAATGCCTTAACGCAGTTTGCTCAAAAGCTCGACCTTCATAATGTTAGCGATAAGCAGCTTGCTCAGGCTATCAATGAAATGACCTGGGTACAAGATAGCGGCTCCTTTATCTTTAAAGCAGACCCTGCCACACTTGCTAAACTAAAGACTACGTTGACGTTCTTAGATAGCGCTCAGGGTTTGGCTACGATCAAAACCACCCACTTCTCCCTCTACAGATTGCAACATGTCCAAGGGGATACGATCATCCAAAACCTATCAAACCTATCCGATACCCTTCCTCCTAAAGACCCAAATAGCGCATCCGTTATCAAAGCGATACAAAACCTTCAGTGGATCAAAGAAAACAACTCTTTGATGATCACGGGATCGCCTTATGTCGTAGATCAAATCAAAAGCTTCATCACGGAATTTGATACCGCATCGGCTGCCGTAACTATGAATCCTAAAGGGGATTTCTACATCTATAAGCCGTTACATCAATCTCCCGATCAGCTTCAACAATCTTTAGTCAACCTAGCTAAAGATCTTGGCGCCTCCTCTTTTTCTAATGCAGACCTTCTAAACACCTTACAAACGGTCCGTGTCGTTCCTGCAACGAAGTCTCTTCTTTTTACGGGAACGCCTGAAAGCTTGGATAAAGTCAAAAGCTTTGTCTCGGGACTTGACACCAAGCTGCCAACTGACACCTCCATCCAGGTGCTGGGGGATACGACCTTTTTAATTTATAAGATCAAGCAAGCTCCTCATGACGACCTTATCCGCTCCCTACAAAACTTCGCCTCTCAGCTAAGCCAGTCCGATATAGCCGATGAGACGCTAGCTAAGAGCATAAGCAGCGTGAACTGGATCCAAGAGACGAACTCTCTTATGTTTACGGGACCTCAAGAGACATTGAAAAAAGTAGAGACCTTAGTAGATAAATTTGATATGGGCACGCTACTGCCTACCCAAGCTCCAAGAGAGACTCCTGCGACATTTATCGTCTACACCCCTAGAGCGCAAAAGGGGGGCGATCTAATAAATGTCTTACATGAGTTCATGCAAAACCTCATTCACTCGAGCATTTCGGATCCTCAGCTTTTTGATACGATTTCCCACCTACGATTCATCGACAAGACAAACTCGCTTATTATCTCAGGTGATGCGACCTCTATTCAGAAAATACAAGAACTTCTCGTTAAGTTTGACATCCCGAGCTTAGATAATAGATCTCAAGTTGACGCTTCTAATTTCTTGATCTACAAGCTGCAATACCACCAAGGGATCGATATCCACTTAGCGTTAAAGAAAGTAGCCGCAAGCTTAGCTAAATCTTCTCCTGAAGCTAACCAAGCTTTGATCGATGCTATCGACTCCTTACAGTGGCTTGAAGTGACTAACTCCTTGCTTGGAACGGGAGATCCTTCCGTCCTAGCTAGAATTAAACACCTTGTAACGAACCTGGATGTTCCCTTAAGACAGGTATTCATCGAAGTCCTTGTTGTAGAGACAGCTCTTTTCAACTCACAAAACTTCGGATTACAATGGGGCTCTCAACTCCAATACCTCAATAAAACTATTGGAGCGATGGGTAACTTCCCATCTGTTGTAACTAATGGAACAAACGGTTCAAACCAGCTCCCCGGGACTTTGAACTTAAGTAACCCGATCTCCTATGCAACGAACCTTAACACCCCCGTACAAGGAAACTCTTTAAACAGCCTTACCGCAGTTCCTTTTTCTACAGGTTTTGACCTAGGCGTTATCGGAGACATACTCTTTCATAAGGGACAGTCTTTTATCTCTTTAGGAAGCTTGTTAAACGCCTTGCAAATCGATAATGACTCCACTGTCATTATGAACCCGAAGATCATCACGCAAGACGGGCATACCTCTACCATATTCGTAGGGCAAAATATCCCCTTTGTAGGATCTTTTATTACCAATAGCTCCTCTAACGTCTTAACCTCTTCCAACATCGAATATCGCGATGTCGGGGTTAACTTAGTTATCACCCCAACGCTTGGAACGAGCAATATCATCACTTTGGATATAAGCCAGGATATTAGTGAGCAATCGCCTAACACGACATCCATCCAAGGCTCTCAGGTAACGGGGATCCAAACAAGCCATACGACCATGAACACCAGGGTTCATGTTCCCGATAGACACTTCTTGGTGCTAAGCGGTATGATCCACGATGCAAAAAACCATTTTAGAACAGGTATCCCCTGCCTAGGCGGTCTTCCCGTCATCGGAGCTTTATTTGCAGAAAATGATAGAAGTAATACAAAATCCAATGTTATCATCTTCCTAAGGCCTTTTATCATAGACTCATTTAAAGACTATGATCTCTTAACCGCAGATGAAGAAGCTCTCTACAAAGACCAGGCGGGCCTCCAAGATATGAAAGAAGAGTTTGATGCCGGAACGGAAATGATTAAAAACTTACATAATGATTAAAACTGCAAAAAAACTAACCCTTGTTCTAGCGCTCGGATCTTTGATCCTATCTAGCGCCTGCACAAGGGTTCCTGAACAAATAGAACCTAAAATTGACTACTCGGTACAAGATCGGTATCTACTTAGGCTCCCCTCCCCCTTCTTACCCCTTTCTGAAGAGGAAGAAGAAAAGGAGTGGGCAAGAGAATACAAGATCGCCATGGGCTTTGCTCATGAGTTAGATCTATATCAGGCCATCACGGCTTTTAAAAGAGCCCTTTTCCTACTTCCTAAAAAAGAAAGACAAAGGCAGATAGAGCTGCAGTACGAAGTACTCCTTTGCTACTACATAGGGAAAAGATACTCTGAAGTCGTTCAGACGTTCGACACCTCGGGATTGCGTTTTGTAGGCGCCGAGTTCTCGGCTAGCCACGATCTACTCATAATATTATTTGATAGCTATAATCACATAAAAGAGCCTGAAAAAGCGCAAAAGATTTTAGACTACATGCAAGTGCACTACCCAGAAGAAGCTCAAAAGCTAGCCCTATCACAAAGCCTCCAAGAGGGTAACATCCCCCTTATAGAACAGGTTGCTACCCTACCGAACTACGACTACCTCTCATCTTTACTAAGCTGCTATGAAAAAGAAAAGAAGTCGGTCCAAAAAGCGCAGGTGTTTAACGCACTACTCCCTGGAGCAGGATACCTCTACGTAGGACAAAAGCAATCTGCCATGACAGCTTTTTTATTAAATGGGCTTTTCATCGGTGCCTCTTACTATTTCTTCCATAAAGGAAATATTCCCGCAGGCATTATCTTCACGGGTTTTGAATCGGGATGGTATTTCGGAGGGATCTATGGAGCTGGCGAAGAAGCTAATTTTTATAATGAGCGGATGTATGAAAAGTGTGCAGCCCCCGTTATGAACCAACATAAGCTTTTCCCCATTCTCTCGTTACGCTATGCCTTTTAGATACCTACTCTTAGCTCTCACCCCTTGCTTCCTTGTTGCAACACCTGGCTACCATGAGCCTTGGGGTAAGGACTCTCACTTGCAGATTCCCAAAAAAAGTAAGGAGACGCCTCCTGAAGAGTCTACAGCCGTCTTTATATCCAAGAAGATCATCCTCTTCCATCAAAGGGTCCTCTCTCCCGTAGACGGGCCCAGAAGTCACTTTTTCCCTTGCTCTTCCAGATATATGAAAATGGCTATGACACAACACGGCTTCATCCAAGGTTTTTTGATGGGTTGCGATCGCCTCTTACGAGAAAATAAAGACCCCTGGGTTTATCGAAACGTCATCATCGACAATAAGCTTGTGAAATACGATCCTCCTCGCTAAAGAAGAAAATAACCTAGCGCTTAGGCTGCCACATAGGATTAAACACAGCTTCTTTTAAATCTTTTACATCATCCTCTAAGGGGCATATGCGATAATGCAGATCCCACACGGAATCATGTAATCTGATCGTTTTTTGATCCAAACGGCTTAATGAATTCAGAATCGTCAATTGTTCTTTAGTCGTATAGTTTACTTTGTCAACTATTACACTGATTCTTTTCTGAATGACTGCATCCTTCCGAAGAACATCCTCTTTCAAATCGGCAAGATCCCCTTTATTTCGTATAGATTCCCTCAGCTTAACCAACTCCTCACTATAGATTCTATTTTGACGTTCCAGACTCCGGACTCTTTCCGATAAGCCCTCTATATCATTCTTATCTTGACCCATCCCTACACCATTTCCCCATGTAACGCCGCGAGGTCTATTATAATCTGTAGATTTTATCATAAGTTCATCTCTTTAATATTCAGAAATTAATAAACAGTAAAATATAGACCTACGAAGAGAAAAAAGGCAATACAATTAATCCCCCCTCTCTTTGCTCGATTTAAACCTTAAAAAATCACGACGTGTAAATAACAATAATAATTTATTACAAAAATCAATGTATTAATTACATAAAATCTTGCTATTTTAATTAAAAGTTAATACTTTGATGATATGAACTAGAAAAAAGGAATATGTATGGGCCCTAAAATCTCTGGATCGGAATTTATCCATACCGTTACAGGCATCGTAAACTCGGAAAAGACTGACGACCATCAAATAAAGCAAATCACCGATCTATTTAACTCAAGTCTTTCTATCAAGTTCTCCTGGCCAGAACTCAGAGACCTAAGAATGTTATGCTCTCGAATTCTTGAATCACTGCCCCCCGACTCCGAATTCATAAGACTTTTTAACAAGAGAGCACCCATCGACGGCCAAGTCCATCTTGGTGCTGTTGAGGTCGCGGATTTAGCTCAAACGGGCAAGAAAATAGGTCCAGGAGAAACTATAGGAGGCCGTCAATCCGACTCACCTCCTGGCTTAGGCTCTTTTGCAGACATACTAGATGAGCCGCGACGTTCCCCAACAGCCTCATTATCGACCTCTTCAAAGAATTCTTCCAAATCCTCCTCAAGATCTTCTACACCCATAGAGAATCCGATCAAAGACACCATCACTCAAACCAAGGAAGCTAGCATCTTATTAAAAGAAGAGATAATTGATGACCTTCAAATCCCATATCCTGATAAACAAGAAATTCTTAAAACACTAGAAGATGCTATTAAAGACTTTCATGGAGAATACCCAGAACTAGGGGCTTCTAACGCAAGCGACGAGTTTTTGGCAAAGACATTAATGTTAGCTCGTTCTCTACATCCTGGTTCAGCGATAAGCCCCTCTAACATAAAAGAAGCTCTAGAGAATATTAACCAGACACTCTCCAAAGAGACTCCGAATAATTTTAACTCTTTAGAACAACCCATAAAAACACTCTCCCAAACAAACTCAGCTCTAGATCAGATTCTCAAAAAATCTCCTGAAAAAACTTTAGATGATTCCTCCTCAAAACAATCGCTAGAAGCTCTTGGCGGCAGCTGTCTCTCCACGTATCGAAAGCTTCGAGCATCGGACCCTAAAAACCCTGTATCACAAGTTATTAATGACCCATTCTATTCCGAACCAAGCAAAATAAAAATACTCTCAAAAATGACGTCTGCCTTTGGTGAGCTCGCTAACAAAGGGTCAATGGTGCCATCTAAAAAAGAAAAAATAGCTAACGAAATAACCGATGCCGTTTCTAAAATAACAAATAAAAATACTACGGGTTTTCCTTTTTATAGAAAAATCTCCGAAGAGACTAAAGCATCTACAATAGAAAAAAAAATAGAGGGCATTTTAAAAAATTACGCCATTGAATAGAACCGACGCTTACCAAGTGAAATATTATTTATAAATTAAT
>JAZKAC010000011.1:0-6129 GCA_040389325.1 Chlamydiota bacterium
TGTTGTGTTGCTTTTTTCCAGCTGAAGTCTTTATTCAATCCTTGCTGCATGAGTGTTTTCCAGGCTATAGGATCTTCTTCCCAAAGTTTAATAGCTCGATCAATCGTTGCGGATAGCTCTTTTTCTTTGGGTTTTTCAAAAGTGAATCCATTTCTATCGGAAACTTTGCATGAGGCTGTGTTAATGTCGAAAACGGTGTCGGCTAGCCCTCCTGTCTTTCTGACAATAGGAATAGAGCCGTAACGAAGAGCGATCATTTGTGTAAGACCGCATGGTTCAAATAAAGAGGGAACGATTAGCATGTCGGATCCAGCATAGATTTGACGAGAAAGAGGTTCGTTATAATCTAAAATAATTTTACCGTTTGTGTTAGATGCATAGGTAGATTGTAGGTCTAAAAAAAGCTTTAAGATCGATTCTGAAGAAGTGGATCCTAAGATTACGCATTGCCCCCCTACGGATAAAATATGCTTAAAGGCATGGGCGATAAGAAAGACCCCTTTTTGCTCTACAAGTCGAGCTATACAGGCTATAAGGGGGGCTTTTGAAGGGCTAAGTCCTAAGAAAGCTCGTAAATTTTCTTTGTTGAGTTTTTTATTCTTTTTTAAAAGGTCCCATTTTTCTGTGGTAAAGGGGGGATGGGCAGGGAAAGGATTTGTTAAAGATGAATCCGATTCTGGATTCCAAAAACCTTCATCGATTCCATTTAAGATTCCATAGAGTTTGTTTTGATGTTTTTTTAAGGTTTCTTGCAGGCCAAAACCTTCTTGTGTTTTAGTGATTTCTCTTTTGTAAGAGGGGGATACGGTAGTGACGGCATCGGAATATATGATGCCTCCTTTTAATATATTTACAAGAGCTGGGTTTTCTGGGTCTTGAAGCTTGTCTTGCGAAAGATATTCTTCTCCCCTTAGTCCAACTCGAGTAAGATGATGTGGAAAACATTTGCCTTGATGCTCCAAATTGTGTAATGTCAGCACGGTTTTAATGGGTTTCCATCCAAGTGCTTTATACATGTCTTGTTGTAAGAGCGGTATGAGAGCGGTTTGCCAGTCATGGATGTGTAGAATGTCGGGTTTTAAATCGGATTTAAATAAAAATTCCATGCAGGTTCTGGAGAAGTAGAAAAAACGATCGATGTTATCGGGACACCCGTAGATGGTTCCTCTGCTGAACAGGTAGTTTGGGTGGTGGGGTTCTACAAGAAGAAGGTTTAATCCGTCTAATTCAGCCGACCAGATCGTGTTGTGGTAACAGTGCTCTCCGTCATAAGACCAAAGGTCTCTGCAGTAGACTTGTAGATTTTTTAGTAAGTTGTGGTTGATCGTATCGTATTTAGGGAGTAAGATATGTACTGTGTGGCCTTCTCGGACAAGCTCTTTACAAAGGCCGTATAAGACATCTCCAAGGCCCCCTACTTTTGCAATAGGTGCCAGTTCGGAAGCTATGTGAATAATATGCATAAAAACAACCTTTTTTGCCGATAGGGTGAAAAAAACGGGAGGCCAAATGAATTCTTTACCTTTAGTTATTTCCTTCTATACCTTAGATACTCCTTATGAAGAAGAAGTGAAATATTTACAAGCCTCTTGTGAAGCTTTTAAGATAGAGCATAAGATAGAAGGGGTTCCTTCTTCAGGCTCTTGGGAGATGAACTGCGCTTTTAAGCCAATTTTTATTCTGAAAAAAATGGAAGAATGTCAAAGGCCTCTTCTTTGGGTAGATGCAGATGCCGTCTTTGTTCGTCCTTTAGAGCTTTTATCCTGTTTTTCTGCAGATCTGGGAGTGAGGATCTATCCTTGTCCCGATGATCATCCTTCCAAGATCGTTTCTGCTACTATATTTATCAATTATACGGAAGCTGCAAAGAATGTGATCAGGTTATGGGCCGAAGAATGTCTTTTGATGCTTAATGATAAGGAAAGAACGCAAGAGATGTGGGATCAAGATGCCTTACGAAGAGTTCTATTTACGAAAGCTCATAAAGCTCAATTTTCGCCTCTTCCCGTGGAATATTCCAAGATTGTAGGACACTTGGGGGATGAAGAAGAGTGCCGTGAGCCCGTGATTATTCAAAATCAAGCCTCCAGGCGGTATAAGAGGTGGATTAACCACCCTGAAGAAAGGCTTTTTGGGTGGTAATCGACTTTTAGTTATCTCTGGGGGTATTAGGGCGAGTCCCGCGGGTAAATGGAATATCTTGCGGTGGTGTAGGTAGTGGGGCCACTCTTCGGGTGTTTGCATGAAAAAGGATGGGGTTGCCTCCAAGAGAAATCAAATCCCCTTGAATGGAGATATTTTGTCGGCTTTCCGTTGCTGCTAATGCTGCACGTGCTATGGTTCCAAATTTTTTGAGTCCAGGGGTTTGGAGATAACGATCTGCTTCTTGACAAGAAGCAAGGAGTTCTATTATATTCGTTCGGGTTTCGAGTGTTTGGGGGCGGATAATTTGAAAAAGCTGGTTATGCCGTAAAAGAGCTACGACGCCATTGGTTTTATCAATTATATTTTCCCCTAAAAGAGCAAGAGATTCTGCGATTACGGAGACTTTAGCATCCTCACGCCTTTGAGACGTAAGATAAAAATTTGATATCCCTCTCTCCTTGAGTTTGTTCTCAGCTATTGCGTTTAAGTTTTCGTCGCTTCGAATTCCGTTGCGTATAGCATACGGAGAGGAAAGTGTTGTCGATGTCCAGTTGTGGGTTATGTTGATTGTAGAACTATCTGCAAATGTCGATGTTATAGGATTTCCTGTCTGATTAATCATGAGGGGCTCCCTTTATTAAAAAATAATATACTAATTGTAGCATGTAATTCATATAATTCATATTAGGTTTTTTTTGTTAAAAACCATAGTCTTTTAACCACAACAGGTTATAGTTTTTGCTTTGGTTCATACAGATTCAAAAAATTCACTTTTTTGTTGTAAATCCAGTTTATGAATTACTTTAACGAGGTCTTTTTAAGGTGTGTATTTTTGAGCGAAAAAAAGAGAAAAAAGAGAGCTTGTATTAAATTCGGCAAATCATTAGCATAGTCCTTGTTTATAACGGTTTTCCGTTTGAATGTTAGAGTGATGGGGTGTCGCCAAGTGGTAAGGCAGCGGTTTTTGGTACCGCCATTCGGAGGTTCGAATCCTTCCACCCCAATTTGTAAGTGAATGGTTTTAATGGAATAGACGCCTTTTTTAAGGTGCCCATAATCTAGATGTAGTTATCTGCTAATGATCGCACAACATCTTTCTTTCTATTTCTAAAAACTGTTTGTAGGGTAGAGGGATTTTCAATTTCTCTATTTGAAAAAAGTGCGGCGGAAGTCATTTTCTTGACGAATCTTTTTCATTTCTACACATGTTAGTGAATAATTTGCATGCGGTCGATATAAATCGACATTATGCTATTGTGGTAAAATTTCCTTATTGAAAAGGAGAGTAATGATGAAATTAAAAGTATATAAAAGAGAAGGCTCTAAAAAGAGTGAACTCTCTCAAATTCGTAGAGCCGGGAATGTTCCGGCGATTTTGTATTTTTGTGGTAGCTCTGGCGAGAAGCTTACGATTGATGGAGTTGAATTGAAAGCTGCTTTGCGAGCTATTACTCCGGGTCAACTTTCTACAACTCTTTTTACTTTGGTAAATGAGAGCGTAGAGACTCCTGTAGTAGTGAAAGAAATTCAATACTACCCAACTAACTATGAGATACGACATATAGACTTGATCTCTGCAAAACCTGAGCAGATGGTCAAAGTTCGAGTGCCGATTGAGTATGTAGGGGTTGCAGAGTGCCAAGGGATTAAGTTGGGCGGTTTTTTACGTCAAGTCATTCGCTATGTATTAGTAGAATGTGTTGCTAAAGATATTCCAGCTTCTCTCCCGTTGGATGTAAGAACTCTTATGATTGGACAATCCAAGCGTTTATCCGAGTTGACATTCCCTGTGGGAGTGCGTCCTCTTGTAGATGTTAAAGAGGTTGCCGTAGTAATTGCAAAACGATAAAAATAGTTGCTAAAAGATGGTGTATTTAATTGTTGGGCTCGGAAATCCGGGTAAAGCTTACGAGGAAACTCGACATAATGTCGGATTCCGAGTGGTGCAGACTTTGGCACGTAAATACCACTGGACCTTCACGAAAGTAAGGGGTCTGCAAGGTCTTTTAGCAAAAGGTTTTTTAGGAGAAAAAAATATATTTCTCTTGATGCCTGAGACATATATGAATAGCAGCGGGCAAGCAGTAAAGGCGTGTATTTCATATTATGACATACCTCTAGTTCAGATGTGTGTTGTATGTGATGATATCTACCTTCCTTTTGAAAAGCTTCGTATGAAGCCTTCGGGAGGTAGTGGGGGACACAATGGGTTGAAGAGCTTAGATGCTCATCTGGGAACTCAAGAATATGCGAGATTGCGCATAGGAGTTGGGGACCGAGAAGGGGGAGATCTTGCGGACCATGTGTTATCAAGTTTTTTTGCAGAGGAAAAGCTTAAACTCCCAGCTCTTTTACAGCGAGCCTCTGATGCTCTAGAGTGTTGGGCGGGTAAAGGAATAGTGCAAGCGATACAGTTTGCTAATGTTTGTCAGGAAGAAAAAATACCTGAAAAAAAATTAGGAGAATAAAGAAGATGGCAAAGCAAGAAAAAGAGCATCTATATGAAGGGATGTATATTCTCAGTGCCAGCTTAAGTGATGATGCAAGACAAAAAGCGTTGGATAAAATCACAACAGGCATCACTAAGCGTGGGGGAGAGGTTTTTAAGACATTTGATCAAGGCAGAAAGAAACTGGCTTATGAGATCGATAAGAAAAGAGATGGATATTATGTTATACTATATTTTTCTACACCCGCGGAAGCGATGAAGGAAATGTGGAGAGAATATCATCTTAATGAAGATTTAATTCGCTTTATGACTCTTCGTATAGAGAGTGTGCCGGAAAAAATCGAATTCCAACCTTTACCTATTTAAGAGGAGACACTATGTTTAACAATAAGAAGAGTCCTATAGAGAATCTTTTTTCTAAGAAAAGAAAGCAATGTCCTTTTACGGCAGCAGGAATTCGTCATATCGATTACAAGGATATTGAACTACTTTCCCGTTTCATTACAGAAAGAGGAAAAATCTTACCTAGAAGAATCACCGGTGTATCTTTCACTTATCAAAGAATGCTGTGTTCTGCCATTAAAAAATCCCGACATATGGCTCTTTTGCCATTTGTGTCCGAAGAATAATCTGAAAGGAGAATTATACAATGCAAAATCAATTATTACTTCTTGAAGATGTAGAGAGTCTGGGACGTTGTGGAGATATCGTAATCGTCAAGCCCGGCTACGCAAGAAATTTTCTTATTCCTCAAGCTAAAGCAATTGTTGCCGATAAGCGCGCTCTTCGTATGAAAGCTCAGCTCGTAGAAAAAAGAGAAAAACAAGCAGAGATGGATCGAACGGAATCGGAAGATTTGGTTGCTCGTATTGCTAATCTTACATTGTCGGTTGTAACAAAAGTGGATCCTGAAGGTAAATTATATGGATCTGTTACAATAGCTGACATTCTTAACTTGCTTGCACAAGAAAATGTGATTCTGGAAAAGAAAAACATTGTTTTGGCGCATCCGATTAAAGAAATGGGAGTTCATGCAATTCAACTTAAATTAAAAGAAGGGGTAACCACTTCCTTTATATTAACTGTAAATAGTGATCAACCTGGTTTGCTTCCTGTGGCAGCAGACAAGGCGCCTGAAGAAACCGAGCAGTAATGCTTGGGTTAGACTCAAAAGCTGCTGAATTTCAGCAGCTTTCTTTTTTATCTCCCGCGAAAATCAATGTATTTTTTAAGGTTCTCCGTAAAAGAGAAGATGGGTTTCATGAAATCTCCTCTTTGTACCAAGCGATTACTTTATTCGATACACTGCAGATCCGTTTGTCTGCAAAAGATGAGTTCACCTGTTCAGACCCTTCTTTATCCTTAGATCACACCAATCTTGTAAATAAAGCTTTAAATCTTTTTCGAAAGAAGACGGGATCTTCTGACCAGTTTTCTATTCATTTGGATAAAAAAATTCCCATGCAAGCAGGCTTAGGAGGCGGAAGTTCTAATGCGGCAACGGCACTTTGGGCTTTTTCGAAACTTTTAGGGTT
>JAZKAC010000012.1:0-1058 GCA_040389325.1 Chlamydiota bacterium
TTTCGAAAAGCCACATCGTTTTTAGGATCTAAAAATTTGCCAAACATAGAAACTCTCATAAAGTTCAGTATAGAGTAGACGTAGCCATTTTACAAGCGTTTCTTTGTTGCAAAACTTTATTTTATTAAATGGTGGCAGGAAGAAAATTAATATTTTGTGCGCAAAGGTGAAAAAGGCCCGATTACCGATACAGTTTGATGTTTCAGCTACTTATTAGTGGCTAGTCTTAAGCTACTTCAGACCTTTGACTTTTTAATACTTCAAGAGAGCCGTTAGCCGTATCGACCCCTTTTCCTACGACGGTAATTTTTTTATTTATTTCGATGAGCAAAGCCATTTGATCTACTTGTTGCTTGGATAAAGATTCTACAAAAGCTTTTTGTTCCATGAATTTAGTTGCCAAATCGATGTCATTTCGTGCTAAAAGTTCTTGAGTGACTTTTGTGATTTTTTCTATGGAGGCTAAATGTTCCAGAAAGACTTTTGGATCGGGGTAGGTCTCTTTAAGTGTTTGAAAGAACATCGTAACGGCTGTTAGCTTAACCAGTTGTTCTTTTATTGCGGAGATCTCCTCAATAAGCTTTTTTTCATTTTCCCCTGCCGTGACGAGAATTTCGGAAGTTTCTTTTAGTTTTTCTTTTGTGTTGCCAAGCTCTTTTAAGAGAAGATCTCGATCGGATAAAGCCGTTTCGGATACGGTTAAACTTCTTTTCAATCTTTCTATTTCAGTTTGAGCCTGTTGGAGTCCTTTTTCTAGCCATCCTTGACGATAGGCTGTTCCTAGGCAAATGGCGCAGCCCGATGCATAAAACACCCATTGATTAGCGCTATTAAAGACGGCCGTATAAACGGTTCCTAGAGCCGAGAGCCCGATTCCTGCAAAAACAAAGTGTTTTGTTTGCTCGTGGAGGAAATTGCTTGCCTGAAAAAATAAATAATTAAGGTCGGCTTGAGGGACTGCTTGATTGAGATAAGAAGAGATGATGGAGAGCATAACATTATTAGGAGGAATGGTAGCCATAAGAAAAACCTTCATAAAATTTTTAATCAGAGTAGCG
>JAZKAC010000012.1:1068-24701 GCA_040389325.1 Chlamydiota bacterium
TCAGTTTTTATGAGAAGCTTTTAATTTATGTCAGCGACTGATGTAGGAGAGGGGCGTCTTTGGATCGTGGAGATTATTGTTCTTGGGAATGGGTTGTTAGCTCCGTGGATTAAAGAACGTCCTGTAAGAGATGTGGGATTTGATGTGAAAGCGGCAGGAGGGGGAAGTGTCAGAGGTGGAGGGAGAACCTCTGGGTTTACATTAGGAAATGCTCTTATCTGATTATTTATATTTGAAATCATAATAAATTCCTTTTTAAGGATTGTTGTTAATAATTATACATGAATTAAGGTATTAAAACAAGCTTTCTGTTTCGTATGCTGTTTGCTATTAATGGCCTGAGTGTATTAAAGGAATACATCCCCTTATATCACACTAAAAACATGTATTGCATTACATGTTTTTTTTGCTATGTCGGTTAAGCAACCAGAAATAGGAAATGTAAGGGAAACTTTTTTTCTTTCCATGCTGTCTCAAAACCACACGCTTCAGCTTCCTATCAACGGAGATTTTTCGGTAGATGACCAGTTTCTTTTTGAAGTGGAAGGAAAGAAGAAAAGTTTTAAGCAAATACAATCGGAAGAAAATGGGTTTTTAGCTTGTGATGATATGGAGATAGGGATCGGTAATAAAATCCCTTTATGGCTTTTTGGGTTTATATATTGAAGAAAAGCACTCTCGTAGGAGATCGCTTTTCTTCAATATATGGGGTCTTATGATGGAGGTGGTGTGTTGTACCCGAAATTTTGAGGCTGGATTAAGAGGTGAGGATTTATTGGAATGATGTGTTGAACGGGAGAAGGTGTTTCGGCCTGGTCATTATTAAGATCGTGAAGTTGATGGCCAGGGTTGAGGGGCGGTCCGACGGGATTTATATAATGAATAATCTCAGCATCATCCGGATTATGAGGGGATGGTGGTATAACATGTGCACCTGTTGCAGTGGTAGGAGCTGGATTAAGCTCAAAATTGGTGTTGTATATTTGGTTAAACGGTGTGTGATCACTCTGTGTTCTGGATGGTGTAACAATCATAAATTTTCCTTTTGTAAGGTGTTAAAAAAAAGGCCCTCTTATTTGTATAAGAAGGCCTTTTTGGTTTTCAGTCTAAAAAATTAGCCTGAAGCCGGTTGTGGTTGAGCGGAAGTTCCTGCTGCTTCTTTTGTTTTATTGGACTCAAGAAGGGCAGTGAATCTGCGGCTTAAACCGAATACGGAAAAGATCCATATGAGGCAGATAACAATAACGATTGGTCCTAGGATATAAGACAAGCTCGCTAAAGAAACGCTTCCACCGATTACGGCTAGTAAAGTAGACTGCACGGCAGCTCCGCCTGACTTACCTGCTCTTCCTCCGATAACTTCAACGGCAGCTTGACCTTTAGTCTTCGCTTCTTGATCTAACGGGATGTAAGCCATCTGTTTTGTGGAATCAAATAAGGAATATTTGGTTCCTTTAGAAAGGATATTTTGGATAAGTCCTGCTAAAACAGCTACCAACACAACGGTTGTTCCCATTAAAGGAGCAAAAGGTGTGCTCTTGGATCCACTCCATACGACATAAAAGAAGACGCAAGAAGTTACAAGAATCATGACAGGAGTAATAACCGCAGCTTTAGCCCAGCTAAGACGTCTTAGGATGTTATTTCCGACAAACATAAGGAATATAGTTACAATCCCTGTGTAAGAAGAGAATTTACCCATAAACATGTTGTAGTCGTTCATATCGGGGAAGGCGATTTTAATTTGCCCTTTCCATACACCTTCTACAAGGTTGATGGCAATTCCGTAAGAAAGAACTAAAACGGCAATCATACCGAGGTAGGGGTTTTTCAAGATGTACTTAAAGCTTTCACCGATAGAGAGTTTAGCTTTTTCTTTTTTCTTGCCTACTTGATCTGGTGTATAAAGCTTAGGATCTGTTAAAACGTTACGATTCATCCAACGGTAAGTAACGGCAACAATTATGCCGCCAACTACAACGGCGCTCATTAATAGTTTAAGGTTGATCGCAAAAGAATCAACGTTAGCAGGAAGTGTTTTTGCAAATGTTGCGCAAGCGATGATGGTAGGACCTGAGATCACAAGACCGATGTTTCCGATCATGCCGAAAAGACCGTAAAAACGCTTTGCTTCATGAATCTTTGTAATTTGGTTAGCAAACTGCCAAAACATCATGGATAAAACTACGCTACCCCAAAGTTCTGAGAGGATGTAGAAAACGCTAAAGCTCCAGTTTCCTATAACAGGGATGAACCAATGTAGGGTAGGGAAGCTTGCTTGGTACGATTGAATCGTTTCTAAACTCATGTGAAGTACGTCTTTGTTAGGGTAGATAACAAACCCGAATAAAGCAAAAAACACTAAGAATGGAAATAATATGGTGTAAAATAATTTTTCTTTCGAAAACATATTGGCTAGCTTTACGAAGAGAACCATAAAAAGAATCGCACAAGGTGTGACTCCATAAAGTTTAAGAAATGATAAACACTCGGCTCCACTGGCCGGAGCATTTACGACTAAGGTGTCTTTGGTGTCTCGTAAAATTGTATAATTAAACAAGATACACATCATCATTATGACCATAGGTAAGAACTTTTTCAGTTCGAAACCGTGAATTGGCCATAACATTCCTCTTAGTCCTTTGAAATCACTAGAAGCTTGATCTGACATAATTTTATCCTAAAAGTTAAAATTGCATTTTTTTTTGCTTTCCCGGTTGCAAGACGGGAAAAAACTCATGACTAGGGAGTATAGCATACTTAAACAAAAATTGTAAGAGAGATTTTTCAAAAAGTTCGATTTTTATTTCGGTAATTGCTTTATTAATAAAAAAAGCCCTCTTGTTTAAAGAGGGCTTAAGCTTTCGATAAAAGTTACTTTTGGTAATTTTATGCGTTTGTTTCAGAAGCATTTCCATCTTGAGAAATGGATTGAATGGATTCTGCATAAGAATTCCAAAGCTCGGATTCTACTCTGCCTTGACGAATGGAAGAAATTAATTCTCTTTTGCAAGTAGCTAAAGATCTTCTAGGAGCTAAGATAGTAATAATTTCTTTGTTTCCAGCGCTTCTTGCGGATTGAATTACTTTTTCTAACTGTACGCGAGAGAAAACGTATTGGTCTTTTTTCTTCCTGGATCCTCTAGCCGCTCTTTGTTTAGGAGCAACTGAGGAAGGTTCTTTTGCGTTGATGATGAATTTTTCGAGAAGAACGCTTAGTTCGAGAGGATGTCTATTTTTCATTTTTTTCAAAGTGAAATGATGCATGTACCCGCCGGATGTCATTGGGATGTATTTGCATAGGTCATTTTCTTTCATTCCATTAACTTTCTTAATGGCTTTTACAATAACATCTTCAATTTCTTTAAAATTTTTTGTCTTTGATTCCGTCGCTTCCATTTTGCAATTTCCTTTTATAATTATGGATTTACAGGTTTCGTCATTATTATACGAAACTAGTTATTCTAATGTAAGGTTTATAAAAAAACAACCACTTTGTTTTTCCGTTCGTTATAAAATAAAATAGTTTTATCTTAGAATGAAGGACTAAAGTCAGGGTTCTTATTTTAATCTTTCGCTGAATTCTATTAATTATTCTTTTTTTGTGCAACAGATTATGGAAAAATATCGATTTTTTTATTAACCGCTCTGCGGAGAATCAATAATATGAGCGGATAAATTCTTTTGATGTCTAAGTAGAAAGAGGGTATAATTGTTTCTTTGTAACAAAGAACAAAGAGTTTTAATGCATAAAGTTTTTTCTAAAATTCGTTCCGTTGTCGCCGTTGTAGCGGGGAAGGGAGGAGTTGGCAAGTCATCCATGACCGTGAACTTAGCCCAAGCTCTCCATGCCGAAGGATATGCGGTAGGGGTTTTAGATGCGGACCTTTACGGTCCGTCTTTAGGGCATATGATGCCCTTAGACGCTCCGTTAAAAAAAGATTTAAGCAGTAAAACTTTTTTCTTTCCAGGGGAGTGTTGCGGAATTAAAGTATTTTCTTTGTCGCATGTTCGTTTAAATGAATCTTCCCTGAGTGTAAGAGCTCCTGTAGTTAATGAGCTTCTTTTGCAGTGCACAAGAGACATCCTTTGGGGAGAATTGGACTACCTATTAGTAGATTTTCCTCCAGGAACGGGAGATATCCAGCTAACCCTACTTCAAAACATCCCTTTTGCAGGCGCCGTTTTAGTCACCATGCCGCAAGAAATATCGGTAATGGATGTGAAAAAGGCTGCGGATATGTTTCATCACGTGGGGATTCCTATCTTGGGGGTTATAGAAAACATGACCTACTTCATGGAAACTGCTTCGCAAAAAAAACATTATCTATTTGGTCAGGGGGGGGGAGAAAAAATAGCTAACTTATTCGGCATCCCTTTTTTAGGGGAAGTTCCCGTCGATCCCTCTCTTTGTAAGTCGGGCGATGAAGGAAGAAATTTTTTGAAAGATTATAAAGATTGTCCTGCGGCATCGATCATCCGTGATATTGCGGCTCAAATTCGATCGAATCTTTTTATCTTAGAATCCATGAAAGGGGAGTACTTGCGACAGTTTGAGCTCATCTGGGAGGATAAGGTGAGTAGATGTTAGTGTTGGCAAAAGAGCTAAAGCAAATTGATAATTTTACTTTTAATGTTGTCTGGTCAGATGGAAGAAGCGATTTTTTTAGGTTATCTCATCTGCAACGCAATTGCCCTTGTTCCCTTTGTATGGAAGGCGGGATAAATGTAGAGGAAGAGGTGAAAGCTTTTCGTATCTTGAGCGTGGGTAGTTACGCTCTTCGGATCGAGTTTTCTTCAGGTTGTTCAAAGGGGATTTTTACATTTCCCTTTTTAAGAAGTTTATTGTTGGAGGATTAGTGAAAAAGGGATTAGGCGTTATAGGTGCTCTATTAGCTATTTGGCTTATGATAACCTGTTTAGGTTCTAAAGAAAAATCTTTAGGTGGTGTAACGGAGAAAAACTTGGTTGTTCTTTCAACGACAGCTATGATCTGCGATATCGTGGATCAGGTTGGCGGGGAAAGAGTTCATGCAACGACTCTCATTCAAGGAGCTATCGATCCTCATAGTTATGAGCTTGTTAAAGGAGATGATGAAAAGATCGACGGGGCGGACCTGGTGTTTTTCAACGGGTTACATCTAGAGCATGGGGCAAGCTTGCAGTATAAACTTTCTTCGCACCCTAAAGCAGTCTCCGTCGGGGATTATATTTTATCGAACTATCCCGACTCTATATTATATGAAGAAGGACAACCCGATCCCCACATTTGGATGGATATCTCTTTATGGGTTAAGATCATCGAACCTGTCGTAGAAGGTCTTTCAGAGAAAGATCCCGAGGGGAAAGAGTATTACATGGCAAGAGGGGTTCTTGTTAAAGAAAAAATGTTGCGATTTCACTCGGATCTTAAAGCTCAACTGCAAAAGGTTCCCGAGCATCGCCGATATCTAGTCACAAGTCATGACGCTTTTGGATATTTTACTCGCAGTTATTTGGCAACGGAAGAAGACTTGGTAAAAGACACTTGGAAAAAACGGTTTGCTGCGCCTGAAGGATTAGCTCCCGATGGACAGTTAGGCGTGATGGATTTGCAAAAAATTGTTGACTACTTAGCTAAGTATCAAGTTGGGGTAGTCTTCCCCGAATCCAACGTCAGTCGAGATTCTTTAAAGAAAATTGTTTTTGCCTGTAAGGAAAAACACCTTGCGATCCGATTTTCTCATAACGCTTTATATGGGGATTGTATGGGCATTTCGGACTCTTATCTTGATATGATTGGGCATAACGGGGCTATTCTTATTAAAGAATGGGAGCATTTTCCATAATTTACATATCCTGTTTTATCCCTTTTCGGGCAAAATGACTCAATTAGGAGCTTTTATGAAAAAAGAGAACTTTGCTTTAGAGATAAAACAACTTAGTGTAGTCTACGACACCGCTGCCGTTCTTTGGCAGGTGGATGTATCGATTCCTAGAGGAAATCTTGTTGGTATTTTAGGCCCGAACGGTGCAGGAAAAAGTACTTTTTTAAAAGCTATTACAGGGCTTGTTAAGCCTATATCGGGTCATATTGCTTGTTTGGGAAGGCCCTACCGAGAGGTTAGAGATCAAGTGGCTTACGTTCCGCAAAGAACGGCCGTAGACTGGGATTTTCCCGTTAGCGTATTTGATGTAGTGTCCATGGGGTGCTTTGGAAGGAAGGGACTTTTTCGTAGGATAGATGCTAAAGATCGAAGGCTGATAGAAAAGGCCCTTTCCGATCTAGGTCTTAGCTCCTTAGCAAATAGACAGATTAAAGAGCTTTCGGGAGGGCAGCAGCAAAAGGTGTTTTTAGCAAGAGCCCTAGTGCAGCAGGCTGAAATTTATCTCATGGACGAGCCTTTTTCGGGAGTTGACCTTGCTACGGAAAAAGTGATTATAGCGATCCTACAAGAGCTCAGGGCTCAAGGTAAGACGATTGTTTTAGTGCACCACGATCTATATTCCGTCGTTCAATATTTTGATTGGGTCGTTTTACTAAATACCGCTTTAGTGGACTCAGGTCCTGTAAAAGAGGTATTTTCTAAAGAGAATTTAAGTAAAACATATGGAGAACATTTTTCTCTTTTTGAGACAAAAGGGGCGTAATCATGGCATATCGATGGGTGGATTTTTTTACGGATCCTATCTTGCGAGGCCCTACGATTGGGAGTATGCTCATGTGTGCGGCAGCTTCTTTAATCGGTGTTGTCGTTTTTATTCGAAGAAAGTCTCTTGTCGGAGAGGCTTTATCTCACGCAGCTTATCCTGGGCTTATCGTAGGAGCTTTTTTTTGTAGTTTATTTCCTTTTTTAGGAGAGGAGAGCCTTTTTTATTTTCTCTTGTTAGGAGCCTTTCTCTCCTCATCGGTTGCAGCTTTTTTGTTGCAGCGCTTACAAAATCGGTTTCACGTAAAAAGCGATGCGGCTCTTTGTTTTGTTTTGTCCTCTTTTTTGGGAGTGGGAGTTCTTTTAGCCAGTAGAATGCAGTTTATAAATCCTCTTTGGTATAGACAGGTGCAAACGTTCCTATATGGACAAGCAGCCACGATGACGGATCTATATATATGGATTTACGGAGCGCTTTTTCTTTTGATATTAGGATGTGTTATCGCATTTTATCATTCTCTTAGGCTGGTTTACTTTGATGCTTCTTTTGCAGGCAGTCTCGGTTTTTCGGTTAGACTCTTTGAGCGCTTTTTTTTCTTTTTACTGATTCTTGCCGTTGTGGTTGCCATGAAAAGTGTTGGTGTTGTTCTTCTTTCGGGTATGTTTATCGCGCCTGCGCTTAGCGCAAGGAAGCTTACGCATCACCTATCTAGAATGTTTTTTATCTCTTCTTTTTTAGGTGCCTTAAGCGGTTTTTCAGGAAATTACTTTTCTGTCAAATTATCGGAATGGATACCTGAAAGTCATATTACTTTTCCGACGGGACCTATGATAGTATTATTTAGTTCTTGCATTTGCTTAGGTATTTTACTATGTCAAAATTCGAAGACAAGAGAGATCCCTTCCATCTGTCATAAGGAGAATCTATTAAAGACTCTTGCAAATATGGGGGGAGGCGGAACGTTTAGGCAGATCACCCTTTATAGACAAAAAAATGGACTTTCTACTTGGTTGCTCTTGCAAAAAGCCCGTTTTACAAAATGGGTGATAAAAAAAGAGGGTAAATACGTTCTTTCTTTACTAGGAGAGGAAAAGGTAGCGCGGATCGTTAAGGCTCATACCTATTGGAGTCAAATTATGATTCAAAGAGCTCAGGGAGAAAAGAAAATCTATAAGAGCGTAGATCAGATAGAGTCTTTTGAAAGAGGAAATGTATGATCTACTTAAGCGCAAACCCCTATACTGGAGAAAATTTTTTCGGTTTTTTTTCCGTTTTATTACAAAGGATATATGCCTTTTTTATAGGGACCTCTTCAGGAGGGGTTGTATCGGATGAGATCCAGTGTATTGTCCTCATACTGTTAGCTCTTTCTTTAGCTTTCCTAGGATCTTTTTTAGTAGTAAAACAGATGACGATGCTAGCTAATGCCTTAAGTCATACTCTTTTAGTCGGGATTGTAATCGCATTTTTAATTCTACATCGTCTATTAGGAGATGTTTTTTTTCTGGAATCTTTTAGTTCCATGAAGATACTTTGGGTGGCAGCTTTAATAACGGGGCTTATTACCACCTTATGTACGGAGCTTCTTACTCATAAGTTTCGTGTTCAAGAAGATGCCAGTATAGGGCTTGTCTTTACGACGTTATTTGCTTTAGGTATATTTCTTGTGACTGTATTCACAAGAAATATGCATATAGGGGTAGAAGCTATTATGGGTAATATCGATGTTTTGCATGTAGATGATATCCAGTTAGCTGGGATATTTACTCTTGTGACTCTTTGTTTTTACTTAGTATTTTTTCGAGGTTTTTTCGTTTCTGCATTCGATCCTATTTTTTCAAAAACGTTAGGTTTTCCCGTTCGTCGTTTAGACTATTTACTGATGGTTCTTACGGCAGGCGGAGCGATTGCTTCCTTTAGAGCTGTTGGAGTTTTACTTTTTTTAGCTTTACTTGTGGGCCCCGTTCTTATCGCAAGGCTCTATACTCATAACCTAAAGAAAGTCATTTTGTTCAGCTTTCTTATCAGTTCTTCCTGTTCTTTATTTTCCGTTGCCCTTTCTCGTCATATTTTGACGGTATTTCATAAACCCATCTCTACATCGGGACTGATCGTTTCTTGTCTTTTTTCTCTATATCTTTTGGCGCTGTGGAGCTCTAAAAAGACTAAATACCTCAAGCTTTCATAAAAAGTTACGGCCGCTTATCGATGGATAAGCGGCCGTATCGTGCTATTTTATATGACTTACGGCCAGTTATCCATCGATAAGCGGCCGTAATTATTGATTTTAATATAGTTAAATGGTAGTATAGTATTAAACGAATGAGGCAAATGATGATTTTTGGAAGAGATGCCGAGAAAAATATTTTGGAACGCTTGTTCCTGTCAAAAAGAGCAGAATTTCTTGTAGTGTATGGCAGGCGACGAATTGGGAAGACATTTTTGATTTATGAATTTTTTAAGGATAAAGGTGTATATTTTGAGTTGACGGGGATCAAAAAAGCTTCAAAAAAAGAGCAATTGAGGCGATTTGATAAAAGTTTTTCAACGAAATTTTCCGAGAATAGTTTGCTGAAATCGGAAGAATGGTCCGATGCTTTTGATCTTATAAAGAAAGAGGTAGAAAAATTAGATCCTTCAACAAAGTTTATTTTATTTTTAGATGAGCTTCCTTGGCTAGCTTCTCCCAAATCCGGATTTCTTTCTGCTTTGGACTACGCTTGGAATCATGACCTTTCCAGGTTTCCGAATGTTCTTTTAATAGTTTGTGGATCTGCTGCCTCATGGATTCTTCGAAAGATTGTAAAAGACAAGGGCGGCCTTCACGGTAGGCTTAGTGCTAAAATGCGATTACAACCCTTTACATTATCCGAGGCGGAATGTTTTTTGCTGAACGAAGGCATTCAAATCAAAAGAAAACAACTAATAGAATTGTATATGGCAATTGGAGGTGTTGCTAAATATCTTATTAATGTATCTCCTGGCAAATCATCTGTACAAATTATAAATGAGCTCTGCTTTTCCTCTCAGGGTTTTTTGTTTTCCGAATTTTTAGAATTATATCAATCTCTTTTTGACGAACCTGAAAAACACATTGCAATCGTCCGGGCTTTAGCAAAAAAAAGAAAAGGCATCTCCGTAGATGAGCTATTGGAAATGACGGATATGCAGCAGGGTGGGAGATTCACGGAAATCTTGGAAGAGCTTGAAGAATCGGGATTTATTATGAGAGTGCCGGCCTTCGGTAAAGAAAGCAGGGATCGTAAAGTTCGTTTAATTGATGAATATACATTTTTTTATCTTTCTTGGGTTGAAGAGGTTCGATCAAGTATTTTGAGAAGTGCCGGTTCCGTCTCTAACTATTGGAATACGATTTATAAGACACCTTCTTGGTTTGAATGGTCAGGTCATGCATTTGAAAATATCTGTTTAAAGCATGTAGGTAAAATCAAGGCAGCCTTAGGGATTGCCGGAGTGGCGACGGAAGAAAGTCACTGGCGGCACGTGCCTTCAAAAAAAGAGAGTGAAAGGGGAGCTGAAATTGATCTTGTTATTGATAGGGCAGATGATTGCATTAACATCTGTGAAATTAAATTCTGTAATGCCGAGTTCTCAATTGATCGTGACTATGCGGACCTGTTAGAAAGAAAAAAAGATGTTTTTCAAAAAATCACAAAAACTAAAAAAACTATTTTCATCACCTTGATCACTCCGTTCGGAGTGATCAAAAATGAGCACTACATTGGCCTCGTAGACGAGCAGTTGACGATGGATCATTTGTTTTAATTTTACGGCAGACTAAAAATGGCTTTTCAAGACTTCGTGAAGTTGCACAGTTCGAAGGATTTTGCTCTATTAAGGAACAGATTGACTTATAGGATATTTTGGTGATAATAAAGAGCAAAAACCTCTTATTATTTTTAACGAAAAGGTGTTTGGCCCATGATCTATAGTCTATTGTATCTTATTTTAGCGGCCCTTGGGCTAGGAGTCCTTGTCTTTATCCATGAGCTTGGGCATTACTTTATGGCCCGAAAAGAGGGGATGAAGGTAGAGGCTTTTTCCATCGGGTTTGGAAAACCGATGAAGGCTTGGGAAAAAGACGGAGTGAAGTGGCAGATATGTTGGGTTCCTTTTGGGGGCTACGTTCGGATCTCTGGTATGGAAAAAAAAGGCAATCTGGAACCTTATCAGATCGAAGACGGCTTTTATGGGAAAAAACCTTGGGCTCGTATCAAGGTAGCTTTGGCAGGTCCTGTTGTTAACATCGTTTTTTCTTTTCTTGTGTTTTGTTTGATTTGGACATTAGGCGGTAGAGAAAAGCCTTTTTCCGACTATACGAAATTTATTGGCTGGGTAGATGTTCATTCCGACTTACATAAGATAGGGGTAAATCCAGGTGATGAGATTGCCTGTTATGGGGGGCAACCGTTTCAAGGATTTAGTCAGCTCCTTTCTTCCGCTTTTTTAGATAGCGGAGTGCAAAAAATCAGTGGTTATGAGATTGATTACATACAAGATAAGAAGACTCCATTTTCTTATACCTTCGAGTTTGGAAGAGATCTAAAGGGATTAGAGAAATATGCAACGATTGCATCCGTTATCAATCCTGCTGCTTATTTGATCTATAAGCCAGATGTGTTGATGCTTTCACCTCCTATTAAAGATAGCGGCATTATTCCAGGTGATAGAATTCTTTGGGTGGATGGAGAGCTTGTCTTTTCAAAAAGGCAGTTAACCGATTTAATCAATGAACCGAAAAGTCTTTTAACGGTTCAAAGAGGAGCGGAGCGCTTTTTTACAAAGATTCCAAGACTGCAAATCCGAGATCTTCGCATGAATAAAGAAGAGAAGGCGGAATTGCAAGACTGGGCTCACGCAGGAGAATTTAAAGGAGACTACTCTCAACTTTATTTTATTCCTTATGCCGTGACAAATAGAGGCATTGTAGAATACGCTACGGCTTATGTTGATAAAGATGCTAAAGAAAGAAAACAGTTTGAAAAGGACTTTTCCTCTTTAGAAATTCCTCTTTTACCAGGGGATGTCATTCTTTCGGTAGACGGGAAAGAGATTTCATCGGGAGGAGATCTTTTAACCTCTTTGCAAAATAGATCCGTTCAGATGATAGTACAAAGAGGGGTTCAATATCCTGCTATTTCTTGGAAGAAGTCGGATAGTGAGTTTACTCAAGGGATTTCGTTTTCCGATTTAGATAGATTAAGTCACTCGATTTTAACAAAAAAACGGTTAACTTCTATAGGGGATCTATATTTCTTGCAACCAGTTGAGCCGAAACCTCTTTCGGATCTACCTCTTAAGGGTTCTATACAAACTCGAATGCAAGATACCCTATCTCAGCAAAAAAAGCAGATCGAAGGTATCAAAAATCCAAAAGAAAAAGCTCTTGCTCTAAAAAATCTGGAACAAGATCAAGGCAGACTCTTTTTAGGAGCTATTTTTGAAGATCGAAAGGTGCTTTATAATCCTTCTCCATTTGTTCTTTTTAAAGGAGTTTTCGAAGAGACAGGAAAGACGTTTAGAGCTCTATTTACTGGGTATTTAAGTCCTAAGTATATGTCGGGACCTATCGGGATTGTAGGAGCTATGCAATATGGGTGGGCTCTTGGGATTAGAGAAGCACTTTTTTGGATTGCCGTCATTAGTGTTAATTTGGGCCTTGTTAACCTGCTTCCTATTCCCGTCTTGGACGGGGGACATATTTGCTTTGCTCTTTATGAAGCGATCACTAAGAAACGTATTAAAGCAAAAACAATGGAAAAATTCATCTTTCCCTTTGTTGTTCTAATTATTATCTTTTTTATATATCTTACCTATCAAGACGTTCTTCGTCTCATATCTCGTTTCTTCTAAGCAACTTAAGGCCGATAAACGCAAACGTTTATCGGCCTTAATTATTTGATTACATCTTTGAAATTGAATTAAAAAGTAATTTTGTTGTATAATTATTGTTTTATAGGGGTGGAAAATGAATATTTCTTCAATTAAGTCATCAAATCGTTCATCCGAGCAAGGTTCGGCTCTAAGCGTTATTCCTATTGTCATGATGGCTGTTGGGGTACTTGCTTTATACGTTATAGGAGAGATAGGTAGACAAGTTCATCAGTATGATGCTGATTTAACCGAAAAGACTATTTCTTTTTTCGATCAGTTGGTTGAACGAGTAAATGCCCTATTTGATCGAAGCCAGATAAAAGATCTTTCTCCTAAATTAATTGGAAACACCCCGAGTGAACCTGCTATTTTTTGTGTAGAAGATGCAGTTAACAAGATAGGAGATAAGGCCTATGCATTAGCCTTAAGCTTGATGAATGAACATCAACCTTTGCAATCGGGAAAAGAAGCGATAGCAAAAGAGATGTTATTAGGAGTTCAAGAAATCTCAAAGTGGGCTTTTAGCCAAGAAAGGCCTAATCGTTTAAAGGGAATGGCTGAAAACGACTACAAAAAATTGCAGTGTAATGCAGTCCTTCGTCATGTGGAGTCATATATGAAAGCATTTCAAATGGCACTAGAGCTTAAATCTTCTTGTACGGAAGCTAAGACTGCTGCAGACTTATCTAAAAGCCTTGGAGTCTTTGGTAAGAGAGAAATAGGTGAGATTCTTAAAAAACTACCTACTTTACTTAAACCAGAAGTTTCTAAATTTGTGGAGTATTGTGAAGATTTAGAGGATCAAAAGAGCCTATCCAAGTTTTCCTCGGAAGACTCCATGTCCACAAGACCTTCTTTATGGGTGTCTCCCGAAGCATCCTCTCCGATGTCCAACAGAACAAAATAATAGAATTATCTTTAATAATTATTTGATTTAATTTACTTTTAAGTTAGTTAATTAAATTGTGGTTATTATGACACTTCTTAAAATGATGAAATCAGGTGTTTTTTATTTAATATTATTAGGCAGCTCTCTTTTTGCAGATTGTGAGATGCAACACGTTGTTATTTTTTCTGTAGACCCTACGAATCATTTTGGGGAAATCATGGGAGCTTCTCCCGTATTTTCTTTTCAAAGAGGGAATTTTGGATCCGTGAATTGGTCGAATACCTACAGTATTTCTACCAATGAAGTGAACAAAAAAGTCGTAGCTTTTTTAGATGCAGATATGCCAAGAGGCACATCCTTACAAGTGAATTTAACGCCCCCCGATGGGGCTCGAACTCTTGGCACGCAAACCTTATCTTCAACACCCGTGGACTTAGTGATTGAAGTATCTAAAGTAGGAGCCTCGGGGCTTCCTATGGTATACACATTCACAGTAGAAGCTGAAGCGGGGGTTATTTCGAGCGCCACTCGTGTTGTTATGTATACGTTAGTTGACGGATAAAAAATCCGTTACTCTCTTTCTATTAAGGTAAAAAATATCGTTCTTGTCTGCATGGGGATGACTCCCGCTGCCACGGTAGCTGCATATTCATAGGTGATCTGGATAGATGGGTACGAGCCCTCGGAGATGGAAGATGCAAGAACTTGAGGAGTTGTACTTAAAGAAGTAAAGGAAGCAGACTGGGGGGGGAGGGAAAGTCCTATTTTCAAAGTCGTATGAGCCTGCAAGGGACTATCTAGCGCCGCTAAAATTGTAATCGGTTTTTTTAAGACGGTAAGGTTGCAGGTTGTTGAAGTGTCAAGTACTGTAAAGAGCTCTTTTCCGGGAATTGCTTTTGTAATGGCTAAAGGGGACGGGTTGGAAGAAAAGGTCATAGAAGCTGCAGAAGAAGTTAGAGGAAAAAAAAATAGAATAAGAATTCTCATGGGCTAATCACTGGAGGTAAGGGTTAGTGTGATGGCTCTAGTAAGTGTTTGCGCGGGGATCTTCCAGCCGTTTTGAACGGTGAATGTATATGTGATTCTTCCCGTTTCCGTGATAAAAGCAGGGAGATTTGTTACCAGATCAATAGAGGTCGTGCAAAGCGTTACAGCCCCTAAGGAAGTTCCTGAAGAGGATCCTAAAGAAAGAGTTAAGGAAGTGTTATCCAGCATATTTCCTCCGCTTGTAATCATTCCCGTTATTTTTAGATGGTTATTTCCTTTTTTATTAGAGGTGATACTGTACGTCGTACTGCTATCAATGACGCTCGCAAATCCGCTCGTCGGAATATTTATAGTGAGGGTGTTCGGATTGCCAGATGTTGTAAGGGCGTAAGTTTCGGGGATTACAAGAGTGAAATTATGAGGGATGGTTGTATAAGAAAAAAAGAAGAAAGAGAGAAGAGTAAGAGTAAAATTGCGCATCTTTTTCATAAAATCTAAAAAGATCGTAACGAAAAGATGCGCAGAAAGTCAAGGTGTTTTTTTAGCTTACGGAGACAAGGGTTAGGGTCACCGTTCTACTTAAGCTGGCAGCGGGTACCGTCCATCCGTTAACTACATTGAAAGTGTATGTAGCGGCTCCCGTATCAGAGACAAGCGTTGGAAGATTGGAGACTAGATCTACAAGTGTTGTAGAATTAAGCGTCTGTAGTCCAAGAGATGTTCCCGAGGCGGAAGCTAAGCTGAGGCCTAGGGAGGTGTTAGTTGGCATATCTCCTCCCGAGGTGATTTGACCCGATATTTTCAATTTGCCCTTTGCTCCCGAATTGGAAGCTACCGTATAAGTAGTAGTAGCGTCCGTGGAAGTACCGACTCCTGCCGAGTTAATCGAGATGGAAAGAGCTGCAGGGTTTCCTGACGTGGTAAGGGTGGAGGTGCTATTAATTGTCATGCTGACGGTTTGTGTTGCCGTAGGGGATGCGGCAAAAATAGAGCTACTGAAGAGTAGACTCATTAAACTAATTATTGTTAATTTTTTTTTCATGTAAAAATTTCCTATGAAATGGTTATCCTTATCTTCATTCTCATATCATAAATGAAATTATTTTCAATAAAAAATTACTCTGTTAGGGTAAAACGGACAAGATTGGAGTAAGAACCCGCAGGGGGGAGGGTGTCGGAAGAAAGAATGTATGTGATGTTAAGATTTTCTTCGGCAACGCGACTGATATTAGATACAAGGAGCGTATCTTGATTAGAAAGAAGGACCTTTCCTAAGCTGTGAGCTCCCTTGGGGGCTTCTAGGTGGACTGTTAAAGTCGTATGAGGAGGTAGCGGGGTTGATAGGCATCCTATAATTTTTTTATTATTTTCATTTGTTGTGATGGAGTAGCTACCTTTCATTGTAAGGGAAGAATCTTTTAAAATAAGAGAAGAGGGGAGATTTTGTAGGCTAAATTCATTAATGGGTTTTACTTCTAAAGTAAGTGTTGGACTGAGGAGGTTAAAACTCAAGAGAGAGAAGATAAAAAAATGCATAAAAATTACCCAGATTGAATGGTTCCGCTATCGATCATACGGAGTTGTCTTTTAAGAGGTAAGAGTTTTATATCGGGTGTGTGTGTAGTCCCTGGAAATAAGTCGATGATGAGTTCTTTAGGTTCAAAGTAGTGATAGGGAGGAGTTGAGGAAGAAGAGACTTCTAACAACCATCTCCCCGGAGCTAAATGATCAAAAGAGAAAAATCCCTGACTATTCGTCATTATAGTGAGCTTCTCTTGTGTAGCGGCAGAGATGAGAGTTAAGGTTGTATTGGAGGCATATCCTTCTTTTTTAAGAACATCGCCTTCAAAAGAAAATAGAGCGATTGTTCCCGTTATTTTTCCTGGGGCTTCAAAACTGATTTTCTTTTTAACGATTTCTCCCCCGTTTAAGGGAATAGAAAGAGGAAGAGATGTTGAAGAGACTCTATTTGCTATATTTCCCTCAAGCCATAGATGATAATCACCAGGAGACAGATCAGAAAATATGAAATTTCCCTGCTTGTCCGTAAGTGTTCGGGTCCCGTTGCAGTTTACGATAAGTTGAGGGACTGGGGTATCTTGTAATCCGAGATCTTTTTGAGTTATGGTTCCTTGGATGTGGCCGATAGATTTATTTTTCTTCAAAGGGAGGTTCCAAAGAAATGTGTAAGAGAGGAGAAATTCTAAAGTGGAGTTATCGGCATTGTTCTTATTCCAATACCCTTTGAGTTGCATATAAGACTTGTTATTGAACGTATATTGCATGTTAGAGTTAAAGTATTGTCTATTAAAGCTTTGATCGGAAAACTGATACATGAGTTGCAGTTTTAAATGAGTGCCTGTAGCCCAAGCGGAAGAAACTCCATAGATGCGAGACCATTTAAAAGCTTGAGAAAGTTGCGTGCAACCCATCCGAGTATATACGGCATATTGTTGTTTGGGAGTCGGTTGATAGTAGGTGTAGAATTGGTAGTTTTGCCAAAGATGGGATGAGGCGTGATCTTTAAGTTTTGAATAATGCCCATGCTCAAATATTCCTTGAAACGTCCAATTTTTGATGGTTTGCCCTCCATTTAGGCTAAGAAAATGAGTTTGATATCCTAAGTGAGAAAGAGAATCTTTTAGCTGAAGATAGTTGTAATAGCAAGATGTATAAAGACCGAAGGGAAAGGAATAGGAAAGACCTCCGTAGGCATTTTGAGTTCGGGGAGCCGAGTCTTTAGTAGCTTTTTTGTCTAGGTTATACGCGGTCCTATTATAAGAAAGAGTCCCTTGTAATTTTTTGATAAGAGGGAAACCTACGCTTGCATAAGATTGATCCGTATCTTGATAGTATCCGATGAAATCGGAGCCTGCATAGATTTTTTGCAGAGCGTACCATAGTTTATAGGAGGAGTTACCTCTAGAGTAAAGATAATAAGCTTGGTGATGTTTTTTCGCAGAAAAAAATCCCCCCGTATCTGCATATTCCAATTGAAGACTCCCAAAATCTTTATTTTCGAATTCTCCCGAGAGGGAGTGGGTAAAAGCTTTATTTCCGGTTTCAAGAATTCGTTCCGATTTTTTTGTGAAGCGAGTTTGTAAAGAAGAAAGGGAAAAAGAGAGAAGAGGTAACGGATCATAGGATAAACTGCCTCCTAAGACAGACCTCGGGACGGAGGAGGTGTCTTGTATGTAGAGGGTTTTAACCATGACGGGAGCGGGGTTAATAGAAAAAGAGCCTCCCGTTCCAAATCGATTGAGTAAGGTCAAAGGGGTTAGTGTGTAGATTCCGTCTCCCCCATAAAGATCGATAAAAGAATCCCAAAAATGAAGATACCCATTTTCTGGAGAGCCTCCGAGATCTCGATCGATGTTAGCCTGTTTTATACAAGGAATTCTAAAGAAAAAATCGATGTTTTTTTCTTTACTAAGGGGGCCTTTTCCTTTTTGTTCTATAAAAGCTTCCGTTTTATTATTTTTTTTCCCATACCCTATAGTTGTTTCCATGGGAAGGGTGTGATACCTATCTATTTTACCGGTCTTAACGGGAAATATTTCTACTTCTGTCGAAAGGTGTTGAGTAGAGGTTGGATCTTTAGCATTTTCTATAGAAATATGCAAAAAGTGTTTTGTTGTATTTTCAAGAACTTTCGGTGTTTTTACTTCAACCCTAACTGGTTTGGACTCTTTGGGTTGTAATAAGAATGTAAGGGGATCTTTTATTTCTAAGGGAAACCCTTGATGCTCTTTTATTGTTATATGCACCTCCGTTTCCAAGTTCCCTTCATTGGTAACCGTAAGAGTTGTCTCATAAGAGCTTCCTGCCAAGATGTAATTTTGGGGTTTTTTAAGAGAGCTTGTTAACAAGCTTTTTTCTAGAACTCGAAGAGAGAACGTGGATTCGGTATATAAAGAAGGGTGATCCCTTCCTTGAGCGATATAACGGATGGAGTAAAATCCTGCTAGAGCATCAGGAGGAACTCTAAAGGCGAACCATTGAACCGTTGTTTCTCCCGCTTCCAGGGAAAAGAAAGGTTCTTCAAAAGGGATAGAGACCCAGTTGGGAGGGAGTTCAAGAGAAGAAAGAAATCTTTCTTTATTTTGAGTGGTATTAGTAAGTAAAAATGTTGCCGTAACAATGGTTCCGGCTTCCGTTTCTTGTTCAAGAGGGCTTTGTAAGTTAGAGTCTATTCCATATCCCGAAGAAGCCGATACTATAGAAGGCAAGGCAAGGAGAGTTCCAAAAATATATTTCATTAATCAATTTTTAAATCGTATTTTGCTCCAAAAAGACTATTTCCTCCATGATCTAAGATAGCCATAGCTTTATAGGTGCCGATAGGGATGTTTGAAAGATCTATTTGGTATGTGACGGAGCAGTTGGGTAAGATCCGTTGTTTATACGCTTCAAGTCTTTCTATCTTTTTCCCTTTTTGGTCTACAAGTTCTAAAAATAAAGAAGGAGTTTGCATCAAGGTCCCCGGGTTTTCTACGCTTAAGAAAAAAATGCGCTTTTCAGCTTCTTTTGTAATTTTCTTATCGAGGATCTTCAACTCGTAAGAGCCTTTATTTTCGATATGTGTAATAACTTGTACGCCATAACGGATGATGGTTTGTACGCCGAGGGATTTATCTAGATCGGGAGTGGATAGCTTTTGAGCTACGGACTCAACTAAAAAAATACTCCAAAAAGAACCTGCTAAAGACGTGTCTTCGGGAACTTGTAAAGAATAGGGGAAGGAGTAGGTCGAATGAGGTGCGATATTAAATTGCATTTTATCGGTAGAGATCCAAGAGGCGTTAGACCTTGCAAGAGTTCCTTTATCCGGGAAGAAACTTTCTCCGTTTGCATTGAAAGAATAGTCTGTTAAGGTGATCTGAACGGATGCTATTTCATCTCCCGTATTTTGGATGGGAATCGTTCCTTGAATGATTTGCTTTGGGGTAACATTGTTTTCGTGTGTTAAAGATCCCGGGACGATGATATTTGTTGAAAAAACAAACGAAGATAAAAATAGGTTAAGACAGAAAAAATAAGTAAGTAAAGTTTTTCTCACAAAAGATCCATTTTTTTGATTTTAAATGTTTTTTTATTCTGCAATTTGAAGGATTTTGTTGATCTTTGCAAGGTTTTTTTTTGATGTCCGACTGGGAATCTATTCCTAGACACGGACAGTAGGCTTTGTCTGCCTCGGGAAAATGCGTTTCAAGATGAATTTTTTAAGCGGTAAAAATTATATTTGATTTGGAATTTAACCAAAAAACTGGTAATTTTACCTTGTAATACGACCAAAAAACAAGAAATTTACCCTTGGAAAATAGCCATGTTCAAGAGAATCATAGACTTGCATTTAGACGATTGGAAGGATAGTCCTTACCGCAAACCATTACTCCTTAGAGGGGCTAGACAAGTTGGAAAAACCTGTGCCATACGTAGGCTTGGTCAAAAATTTGAACATTTTGTAGAAGTGAATTTTGAGAAACTTAAAGGATCTATTTCTATTTTTGAAAAAGACTTAGTTCCCGAAAGACTAATTTCGACACTTTCATTATTTATGAAAACCCCAATTATTCCAGGTAAAACATTATTGTTTTTTGATGAGGCTCAAGAAGCTCCTCAGGCTATCATTGCTTTAAGATACTTCTTTGAAGAGATGCCAGGTCTTCATGTAATTGCAGCAGGATCTCTTTTAGAATTTGCCATTGAAAAAGTAGGAGTTCCCGTTGGTCGTATTACAATGCTGTACATGTATCCTATGTCTTTTTTAGAATACTTAGTTGCCACAGGAGATCGGTTGATCGCCAAAGAAATACTGAAACACCCTATCAAAGAGCCTTTGGAAGAGTCAATTCACACTATAATTCTAGATAAAATGGGGCAATACCTATCTATAGGAGGAATGCCAGAAGCTGTGAGTAGGTGGGTAGAAACAAAAGATCCAGCCTCAGCTCTACAAGTACTGCATCAAATCGCCGCAACCTATCGTCAGGATTTCGAAAAGTATGCGAGAAAAGCTCAAGTTAAGTACCTGGAACAACTGTTTCGACAAATTCCTCATGTAATCAGCAAAGAGTTCTCTTATAGAGAAGTGCATGGAGAATATCGAAAGCGAGAGTTAGCTCCCGCTTTAGAGCTTTTAGAGCGAGCTAATATTGTACATATTATTCGCTATTCATCTGGGCAAGGTATTCCAATCGGAGCTGAAGTTGATTTTGATATATTTAAAGTTGTTTATCTTGATGTTGCTCTTTGTCAGGTTATTTTAGGATCGGATATTTCTATATGGTTTTTAAATCCTTTGGAAGGATTTGAAAATAGAGGAGAAATTGCAGAAGCATTTGTAGCTCAAGAACTATTTTGTTATGCTAGTCCACATAGCAAAGCCGAACTTCATTTCTGGAAAAGAAAAGAAAAAAACAGCATGGCAGAAGTTGACTATCTCATCCAGCAAGGAGAAAAGATTTTACCCATTGAAGTAAAAAGTGGTCACGGGAACACGCTACGCAGCCTGCGCCTTTTTTTAGAAACACATCCAAAATCTCCTTATGGCATTCGTTTTTCATCTCTCAATTATTCCGGTATTGAATCGCTTGACTCAAGACCTCTTTATGCGGTAGCTTCGCTAGCACATGAATCTCAAAAAAATGCGCTAAATTACTTAATTGACTCATGAACCCAGTAGTCAGAAAGCTGTTCCTAGGCAGGGACAGTAGACTCCGTCCATCTCGGGAAAATGCGTTTCAAGGTGGATCTTTAAGGAGTTGTTGATGATTTGAATAGCTTCGAAGGTAAGAGTTTCTTTCACCTCGTAATAGATAATCGCAAAAGACTTTCTTCCCGATTTTCGTATTTTGATTGTCGAGTTCCCAGTTAGTTGATACTGCTCTTTTAAAAACTGGTTGAGCTCATTTAATATAGCTTGTTCCACTTCGGGCCCGGGACTTATATCCAAAAGATCATTCACAGCATTATTTAGCAGAACAATCGGCTCTTTTATTAAATAGAGGCACAAGCTCAAAGCCATTATGGAGTCTATGTAAATGTAAAATGGCATGTTTTGCTTGTACATCCAAAGCTCGAGAGGGAAACCTATCATCATCCCTCCTGAAATAATGCATTCTACTTTAAAAGAAACCATATTAGCTTCTATCATGGGAGACTTAAGATTTTTACTACATCGGATGGACCAGATCCATAAAATCAAAATGGATAGAAAAGAAATGGTAGAAAATCCGATCGCCAGAGGATAGCTTTTTATCCCTTGAGCAGGATAAGTTATATTCTGTAAAGATGTTATAATCCCAAGGACGCAAACGGAAAGAACAAGTATGGCTTGGACGAAGACACTTAAAGGTTCTAGCTTGAAACATCCAAAATTATAAAACTTCCTGTCATTTTTTTTGAACTTTTCTAAGATCATCATAGAAAATAGCAATAAGAAAAGATCTAATATGCCATAGGCACAATCTATTGCTAGGGTAATTGATTTGGTTATCAAAGATATTATAATAGAAACTACAACATAAGAAAGAGTGTAAATCGTTGTCACGAGAAAAATGAATTTTTCTTTTTTATCGTGATGGGTTTTGTCATCTAGCATCTATGAAATCCTTTCTAAAGTAAAAAGGTAGGAAATTGCCATTTATCTTCTTCGTTGTCTCTTGTTTCAAGAGGAGACCAGTTGCTTTTCTGAGAAATAATCTTCCCTAAATAAGGTTTGGCTATTTCTAGAATTTCTTTAAAAGGTAGATCTTCAGGTTGACATAAGCCTTTATTAGGGTATTTGATCATGTATATAACGGCTGCTAAAATGGCGCTTGCAACTTGCATCGTCGTTGCATTTTGATGAGGGATAAGGTGCGAGGCTTCTTTAAAACCTAGGACGCTACCTGTCCACCAACAGCCAAAATCATGACCCATAAGAAGGCACCCCAGTTCATCTTCTCCAAAGATAATATCATCATTAAGAATGCGTTGTTCTATTTGCGGTACGAAGTTGCGCATTTTTAGTTCTTGTAAGGATTCAATGGCTGCGTCACAGGGCTTATAAGCATAGTGAACGGTTGGTCGGTAGATTACTTTGTCATCTTTAAAGACTGTAAGGTAATCGGAAATGGTAAAGGACTCTCCATGACGGATAACCATTCCTTCGATAGGACCGCTTGGCACCCATGACCTTACCCAAGTATCTAGCCCTTTTTCCGAGAGACAAATTTGGTTGCGAGGCCCGCTTTCATGTTCCATAGCTCCTACGGGAAGATGCTTTTCATGTGTTCCCCACCCCATTTCGGCAGGAGCTATGGCCTCGTCGATAAAGCCTGACACGCTCCACGTGTTAACAAACTCATCAACTTCTTTAGCTCTATTTGAAATTTGGGTGTCTTTTTCAGAGATATGGATTGTCTTCACACCTAAAAGATAAGCCAGGTTCGGAAAGTTTTCTTTTTCTAAGGCTATTTGGATATCGTTAGCTCGAGGGTCTAGGTTTTTTTCTTTAAGAAAGTGATGAGCTAAATCAACAAGGCCTTGTTTTGTTAGATGAGAGATAAGACCTGGGTTCGCTCCATGATCGATGATAGCTGTCGGTCCAAGAGGGTCCCACGACTGGATGATCTCTCTAAGAGCCATTTGACGGGAATAAAGAGTTAGTTTACGAAAGTCCGTTTCAGAGTTGGGAGTAGTATCCCATACTTCCATCGATGCGTTAAGATAAGGGCAGCCTTGGGCATGGCACCACTCGATCATGGCAAGAGAGGAGACTCCAAAAGAAAGATCGATAAAAATATCTCCTTTCTTGATGTACCTGGGCAGTATTTCTCGGTAGTTATCTTCGATGATCCGTTGCAGGATATACTTGACGCCCTTTTTAATTTCTTCGGCAATACATGTAGTGGTATCTATAAAATCCATAACCGTGATCCGGCTTGGGTCAATAGCAATATGTTTCATTAGAAGAGGTAAGGAACACTTAGCAACGCTTCCGCAGCCAAGTATGAAGATATTTCCCGAAAATGCAATCATAGAAAATTTTCTCATATTATGATGTATATTTTTTGTGTATATTAATGAGGCATTAATAACTATATGTTTTTATACATATCATAAAGCATAGTGTGACTAAGATGGATAGTTTTTTCATAGTTCTGATTTTTTGGCCTCTTTCACCTGTAGAGAGAAAAGTTTCGGTCACGTGTGATCACTGAAAAATCATCAAAACAATTAAAAAATT
>JAZKAC010000013.1:0-9733 GCA_040389325.1 Chlamydiota bacterium
GTTATAAAAAAAACCATCTCCATCTCTATCTTCTTACGAAAATTCCTAAGACCTAGACTAACGGTTCTTACCAAAAATAGAGTTTTTTTGAAATTCAACGGAATCCTGATATTCATCCTAGCTTTAATCTTATCCCTTCCCATCCCCGTCCCTATGATCAACCTTGTCTCTGCGATCCCTATTGTCTGCATAAGCCTAGGGTTACTCAAAGATGATGGGCTTTGTATTTTGGTGGGATATTTTTTTTCTATAGTATGTTTTCTTTTCTTCTCCTGGCTTATCCATCTCGGTTTTGCCGGCATAAAACATCTACTGTAACATCAGAAAAAAAAGACTTATGCGTTTTTTACTCGCTTAGAACCACGGAGACTTAGTTTTTTGACAACTGTAGCATGACCTGCTTAATGACGGGAAGTTCTACGGTAATAATAGTCCAAAGGATATCTTTATCTATTCCATCTAAATAATCATGAACGATAATATTGCGAAACCCGGAAACATCACGCCAAGGTATTTGAGGGTAAAGATCCTTTATATTTTGAGGCAACCGTTGCAAAGACTCCGTAATCGTCTGCAAATTACGTACGATGGCGTCATACCTCATCTTCTCTTTACCAAAACTTTCTTTATCACAGCTGCAGGTCCACCGTTCTATGCACTCAATACCTTCTAAAATATGATGAATATACAACCTTGAATCTTTAGTCATAAACTGATAGCTTCCAATAGTATTTTTTCTTTAATAAGTGAATGTAAGGATGTATCAGGAACAACATCGACCCTGCATTGCAAGAGCTCTTCTAATCGCCACTTGAGGCCTCCTAAACAAAAACCAGAACCCGACTTCATGTGGACAAGAAAATCAATGTCACTACCTTCTTTTGCCGTATTCGTTGCAACCGAGCCAAAAATACGAATATTTTCTGCATTACACAAATTGGCAATAAAAAAGATCTCTTCCTTATATCGTTTCCTAAGAGTATCCATATCCATATACTTACCCTTTTAATTTCTATTGTGAAAAAAGACTGGGATCTTTGCAAGTAGTATTTATTCTTTCGACAAAAAGTAAAGCGAAGGAAAAGGGATTGTCAAGATCTGCGGTATTATCTTACAATGGCTTTTTTTATAGTGAAAATAGTTATATGCAAAAAGACAAAAATATTCTTATCGGAGCCCATACCTCTACTGCAGGCGGATTACATAACGCCCTACTGGAAGGTCAAGCAATTGGAGCCACTACCGTACAGCTTTTTACCCGCAATCAAAAAAGGTGGGAAGGAAAGGAATTAGAAGAAGAGGAAGTTGCTCTTTTTAAAAAGACTCTAAAAGAAACGGGCTTAAGTCATATCATGAGCCATGATAGCTACCTAATCAACTTAGGCTGCCCCGATGCCATCAATCTGGCTAAAAGCCGTAAGGCTTTTGCCGAAGAGCTTATAAGATGCCATAAACTCGATATTTCCTATCTCAACTTTCACCCCGGGGCCGCTTTAAAAGAATCCGAAGAGGCGTGCTTAAAAACCATCGTAAAGAGCCTAGAAGAGATTACCGACCTTGCTGCAAAGGGCAATACAAGACTTCTCATCGAGGCAACGGCAGGACAAGGATCTTGCGTAGGGTACACCTTTGAGCAGTTAGGGTATATCGTTCGTCATCTTGAAAAGAAGATTCCCATCGGAGTCTGCATCGACACCTGCCATATTTTTGCAGCAGGATACGATATCCGAACAAAAAAAACATTAGAAGACACTCTTCTCCTGTTTGATCAGATCGTAGGCTTAAAGCACCTATACGCCTTTCACCTTAATGACTCTCTTAAGCCTCTAGGATCTAAAGTAGATAGACACGCTAGCTTAGGTAAAGGGGAAATCGGGATGGAGTGCTTCCATCATCTCATGCAGCACCCTCTCCTTGCTCATATGCCTAAATATCTGGAGACTCCCGAAGGCCCTCCCGTGTGGAAAGAAGAGATTCAATTACTTAAACATTTTTCTAATTCGTAGTGAGCACTAACATCATGCAACGTACAAAAATTCATACTATAGAGCCTTCCGATATAGGGAAGACTCTTTTATTAAAAGGCTGGGCTAAGACGGTTCGCAACCAAAAAGACTTCTCCTTTATCGAGCTAAATGACGGATCCACCCTATCAGGTATTCAAGTCATCGTGAATGCTAACATACCTCTTTATGAAAAGATCTTACAAGACCTCTCCACAGGAGTTTCTTTACAAGTAGAAGGGCTCTTAGTAGAAAGCCCCTCGGGACATAAACAAAAGTGGGAGCTACAAGCGCAGTCTTTAGAGATCCTAGGCCTTTGCGATCCTCAAAAGTACCCTCTACAAAAAAAAAGACACTCTTTCGAGTTCCTTAGAACCATAGCTCACCTAAGGCCTAGAACAAATACGCAAGGAGCCGTCTTACGAGTACGTAACGCTCTTTCCTTCGCTACTCATCTTTTCTTTCAAAATAGGGGCTTCTTATACGTACAGACACCTGTCTTGACAGCTTCCGATTGCGAAGGAGCGGGAGAGCAGTTTCTTGTAACAACCCTTAACATGAAAAATCCTCCAAGACTTCCCGATCAAAGCATTGACTTCAGTAAAGACTTCTTTGCAAAGCCAGCTTACCTAACCGTCTCGGGACAGCTTAATGCCGAAACGCTAGCTTGCGCTCTTTCCGATGTCTATACCTTTGGTCCTACCTTCCGAGCCGAGAACTCCAACACCTCTCGTCACCTGGCAGAATTTTGGATGATAGAGCCCGAAATGGCTTTTGCCAACTTGGCAGATGATATGGAGTGTGCAGAATCCTATCTCCAATTTGTTGTAAAACACGTACTTGAGCGTTGCATGGAAGATCTGATCTTTTTCGAATCCTTCATAGAGCCAGGGCTCGTACAAAGACTTCAGCAGGTAGCAGAAAACAGCTTTGCCCATCTAACTTATACGGAAGCCATCAAAATCCTTGAAAAATCGGGAAAAAGCTTCGTCTTCCCTTATTCTTGGGGCTCTGATCTACAATCGGAACACGAGCGTTATCTAGCAGAAGAATATTGTAAAAAACCTGTGATTTTAACGGATTATCCAAAAGAAATTAAAGCCTTTTATATGCGTATCAACGACGATCAAAAAACGGTTGCCGCCATGGATGTCTTAGTTCCTAAAATAGGAGAACTCATCGGAGGAAGCCAAAGAGAAGAAAGGCTTGATGTCTTAAGAGAAAAAATCATTGCTTGTAATCTAAACCCAGAAGACTATTGGTGGTATCTACAACTTAGAGAATATGGCTCTGTCCCTCACGCAGGCTTTGGAGCAGGGTTTGAAAGACTCGTGCAGTTTGTCACGGGGATAGAAAATATTCGTGATGTCATCCCCTTCCCCCGTTACCCCGGACATGCGGAGTTCTAAGTTTTTTTGGCTTGAGCCACTATGGTGGCTCCAAAGCCAAAAATCGTTGCCGCACAGGCGATAAGAATCCCTAATAAAGGAATCATGGTCAGAAAATAATAGATCACTTGCCCTACAATCAATCCCAAAATAGTATTTTCTCTCCAGCCTAGCCTTCGAAATACCATATTAGACAGCCATAAGATAAAAAAGATCGTCACCGTATAAAAACTGATGATATTTAAAGCTAGCAACGTCAAGGCAAAAGGTGCTCCTATCACGGTGATAAGTAATAGCGCTATTAAAATAGGAAGCCCCATTAATACGGCCATACCATATAAACAAGATCTTCCGGGCTGCCGTTGTAAGGCCCGTAAGGTCTTCTTCAGCTTGTGAGGAAACAATGTGATCAACATACATCCTATAACAAATGTATAAAAAAACTTTACGAAAATAGGAATCATTTGAGATCCGACAGTTACCCCCCTAAAAAACCAAAGGTTTTCCAGATCTCTTAATAAGGTAGGCTTATAGATTGTTATTCCGCCTATCACTGCCGAAGAATCAATAGAAGCCTTATTTAAACTTCGGTAGGTGAGATCCCCTAATACTTTTCCCGTTTCCGAAATTTGGAGCCTATCGACAAACGTTTTTAAGTTTTTCTTAATGGTTCCTGAAATGGCAAAGCTGGAAGCTATCGCAGTTACGTGTCCATCAACGACATCTCCTAAAGCAACATTGCCTGCTATAATAAAAAGATCCCCTCCTATTTCACTATGACCCGAGAGCAAAAGATTAGCTCCGACAAACGTCACGTCTCCTGAAATAACACCCTCTACAATAGCTTGCCCCGCAATGATCCGTGCATTACCTAAAACCTTGCCCCCGACAAAGACACTTCCTCCCAGTACAACAAGATTCCCTCGGACATCCCCAAGAACACTCAGCTGCCCTCCCACAAGGTAAACACTTCCCATTACAGTTCCCTCTATAACGGTGTCTCCTAATGAATAATAATTCCCTTGAATCACCTTATCTTTCGGTACGGCAACTTTTTTTTCCTGGAGGATGAGATCGTAGGCATCTTCGGTAGCTCCTAAAGAAGAAAAACAAAATAATAAGCAACAAATCACGAAACGCATGCTAGCCCCTTTTCTTTACGTCCTTCATATAAAAAGACCTGCTTAAACGCCAATTGCTCAATCTCTTGCTCTATATCTTTTTGTATACCCAAAGAAATTTCTTTCCTGTGATCGATTAATCCCGTGACATCTTCTATATTAAACAAAGTGATTAAAGGATTTTTTCCGACCATCGGGTCTACATTTCTTGGCACCCCTAAATCAACCACCACCTTAGTTTGAATAAAGGAGGCGGTTACAGGAATTTGATTTGCATCAAGCAGATATTCCGAACATTTACTTCCACTGATAACCATATCAAAACAAGCCCAAGAGCTTAAAGAAGCCCAAGGAACAAACGAGAAGGCACGAACACTTTCTTCTACCATCTGCGGATTTCTGGTAGCCAGATGAAGCAAGACACCCTCTTTATTTTTAAAATATTGGATGATTTTACGATTGATCTTTGAGTATCCTATAAGTAATACCGAAATAGGCTCTCCTCCAGGAAAAAAACATCTAGCTAAATTCCATACGGTAGACTCTAAAGAGACAGATCCTTTAGGAAGCTCAAACTTTGTTCTGATCTCCTTTCCTATTTTTAAACTTTTCTGGAAAAGATAATGCAAGGAGGCAGGTAGTTTATATCGTAAACTGGCTTCTTTATAAGCCATCTTTACTTGCCTTTGGATTTCCGCTTCTCCAAAAATCACACTATCCACGCCCGAACTCACCTTAGCTAGGTGAATAAAACAAAGTTTTTTAAAACAAGAATAGATCCTCTGTTCAAATTCGGTTCCTAAGATCTTTTTCAAAGCGGATACGACATCGGAGTGGGTTTCAGTAAGAGAGGAGGAGCTAAAATAGATCTCCGTCCTGTTGCAAGTAGATAGCACAACTAAGGGAATCTTTTTTTCTTCTTCTACTAATTGCTGACAAGCTTTGGCAAAGCTTTCCCGCAATTCCAATTCCGATGATTTGTAACTGACTCCCAACATTCCAATATCCATGAATCCCCTTTCACGCGATCTTGTTTTTTTTATAAAGAAGAAAAACAATAATTGCAAAACCTCTTTTCAATCATAGGCATCCGTTGAAGAAAGAACTCTTTGGATAACCCCTGCTCCAAAGCCCCTTTGCAAAAGAAACTGCCATAGTTTTCTTTTCCCCTTACCATCTAAAGAAGTAAGATCTATCCGTTTTTTTTGCAATACTTTTTCTATAGCCTCTTTTTCTAATTCCAATGTTTTTTCATCTTGAGAAAAAGATCCCTTTATATCAACCCATCTTCTGCATTTAGCTAAACCAGAAGCTCTTCCTCTTCCTCTTCGAAGCTCTCTTTCTATAATCTTCTCTTGCAACTTCTCATCATCCAACATTCCAATTCTTTGACAAAAAAGGATCACCTCTTCGATTATGGCACCCGATATCTCTTTTTTCTGCAGCTTATATTCTATTTCCGCCCGAAAAAAAGAGCGTCTCGTTAGCCATTTAAGAACTAAATTCTTAGCTGCTTGCAATTCTTTTCTTGTATCTTCTTCCATATTTATATCACGATATTAGTAGAAATTAATTAACTTAATTAATAAAATGAAATTAAGTGCTAAATATATTAATTATGGAGAAATTTTATGAGTGAGTCTATTGCCAACAACACATCTTCTTTCCCATCGGTATGCAGTTACATCCCCCCTCAACCTTCTATGAATGAAGAGACGGTTATTTACGAACAAACAGATCTTTTTAATTCCGCTGAGGTTGAAGATACCCGGTCTAAAAAAAGAGCTGCTAAAACTTCTTTAGATAAGACCCCGCAAGAGGCTAGAGCAGAGGTCTTAGCGAGTATGCATGCTACCTTGTTAAAAAATATTTCTAACACCTGCGTTAATATGATAAATACTCACAGAGAACGGTTAAAAAGGCAATACAAAATGCAAAGGGAAGAAATGGAAGCCATTCAAAACGGCTAAAGAAAAACTACATAAAATAGGCTGATATCCCATATACTAATTGAAAAAAAACTCTCTATAGGTAAAAAAGAATCTATGACAGAAATTAACAACATCTCTTCTGCGATCCCTCAGGCAGAAATTATCCCTCAAGAGGTCACCCTCGAATCTCCCAGTTCACCTGGAGATGAGATGTCCAATTCCCCCTTTGCAAAAATGTTCGCGGGGGGGGCTACAAAAGAACAACTTCGTCATTTCATCAATAATTGTCTTTACCCTATTATAAATGAGTGTAAAAAAGCTCAAGCTGCTGCCAAAAGAGCTAATAGAAGGTTCCTTGCCGATGTAACGGGGAAAAGATACGATTAAAGGCTGCTTTTTTTTTTGATTTAGATTATACTAAATCGAAAAAAAGCAACCGGGATTTTAATTTGCAAGAAACTCTTATTATTACAGACTCAGATGATGACTTAAGACTTGATAAATGGTTAAGCCTTAAGTTCCCTACATTCTCTCGCACCTATTTCCAATCTCTAATCGAGGAAGGAAATGTTCTCATCAACGGAAATCCTTGTAAGAAACGGGAGAAAATGAGGTCAGGAGATGAGATCGAGGTATGTTTTGCCTTAACTCCCGAACTTTCTCTTGAACCTGAAAACATTCCTTTAAACATCCTCTATGAGGATGACGATCTGCTTGTAGTGAATAAACCCGCAGGAATGGTTGTACACCCAGCTCCCGGCCACTACACTGGAACCTTTGTCCATGCGCTACTCTTTCATTGTAAGTCTTTACGATCCGAGATATCGGATCCCTTAAGACCTGGCATTGTCCATAGACTGGATAAAGACACCTCAGGAGCTCTTATAGCCGCGAAGACATCTTACGCTCATAGAAATCTGGTAGCCTCCTTCGCTGAACGAAAAGTCAAAAAATATTACCAAGCCATCTGCATAGGCCACCCTGCAGTATCTGAAATCCATGCCGCTATTCAAAGGCATCCTAAAAAAAGACAAGAGATGGCTGTTTGTCAAGAAGGGGGAAGACAAGCAACTACCCTATTACAGATTGCAGAAAAAGGATCTCACACAGCTTTACTTAACGTAGAGTTGATCACGGGACGCACTCACCAAATCAGGGTTCACTTAAAGCATATCGGCTGTCCCGTCTTAGGAGATTCCCTTTATGGACAAGCAGACTCTAATAAAAAGTGGAAAGCACAAAGACAGCTCTTACACGCCGAACGCCTTATTTTTCCTCACCCAAGAACAGGCAAGCTTCTAGATATTACAGCTCCCCTTCCCTCGGATATGAAATATATGCTATCTAGACTTCCTTAGTAAAGACTTCTATTTTCCTGTATGATTTTTAGGACTTTTTTGCTAAACCTAAAATAAGCAGGAGAAGAAAATGTCGGGGATTGCATGGTGTGAAGATTCTGAAAAATCCAACGGAGGCAGCGAAGCTCTAGGCCGTGAGCTAGAGCTTCGCTAGAAGAAGATAAGATTCGAATTCTTTGGGCCCATAACATGGCAAGGGATGTCAACAACATCCACTTGCAAAATAACGGATGGGAACGATTTCATAAAATTGTTTTTGTCAGCGATCATCAAATGCAAGAATACATCCGCCTCTATAACATTCCATGGTCCAAACGCGTAATGTTACAAAATGCGATTATACCCTCTTCACCCATTCGACTGATCTATACGCATTAGGGTAATAAAAAGTTTTTTATATATCTAAAACAACGCTTCTTACCCGATAAATAGCTTCTACTATTTCAGTTGGAGTTTGAAGAAAAAATGCATCTTGCAAATCTCTTCTCGTTTCAAGATCTCGATCTCCCGTGACTTGCAAGTACTTACCGGATCGATCCCAAAGAGCTTCTCTTACCTTTGCATACTCTTCTTGAAATGACCAAAATCCTCCACCCGTAAATAACTGTGCAATTCCAGTTTTTTTAATTCGATCTACATCGAAGCCACCAACCCTTCTTAGATCAAACGTATGTGCTGACTGAAGGATGCATTTGATGTATTTTAAATCCTCGTTTTTAAAAGGATCTAAAGTCCCTGGATTCAACATTAACATAGATTCTGCAAAAGTCCGAATTTCTTCTTCGTTCACAAAAATACCCGACTCTTTTGCAACCTTTGTGAAATTTATAGAGTCCTGACGCTCATATTTTTTATATAAGCTTATATTATCTGAACTTGAGACCTCACTTTGCCTACCTGATCTTTGAAAAGAGGAAACCAATTCCAACTTCTGCATAAAATTAGGATCTTCTTCTGCTTTTTTCTCTGCCCAAGCAAGAATTGGTTCGTTTTCACATAAATTTCTTAAACGATTCTCTTTTTTCAACCGAAGCAGCAAATCGAAAATATCTTTCGCTAAGACTCCTTGCCGTAACCCATGAGCTAAACCGTGATTAAATCGTTCAACAACGTAAGACTTCCCATCAATAACCCTAGTCTTGCGACTATAAGAGCAGTCCTCATAAGGAGTTAGGAAGTAAGGTTTAATCTTTTCAAGAACCTCTAAACTCCATTTCCCTTCCACGATCTCGGCTAATAATAAGGGGGCCCGGCTCACAATAGAGCTGATTTTTTCATCCATGGAGTTGCTCTTTGGTTCATCTCCATCTAGGTAATATGCTGCAAACCTGGAAATTCTCTCTATTGTCATAAAAACCTCTCTATAAAAACAAAATTATACAGTTAGCGATATTTTACATCAATAACATAATTAATTAGTTATAATAATAATTTTAACCTTCTGCTTTATAAATAGAATAATTATAATAATATTGATTAACATTAAAAATAATAGGTTTTGATTATGATTGACTCAGCCTTACCCACATTAATACAACCAAGAACACTATCCGTAAGCAGCTTAAACTCAACGATAGACGATTATCAATCCGTCGCCCTCACAGGCATTATGGGGTATGCAAATTTTCTTACTGGGACTATTGGAAAAGCCCTAACGAATACCTATTTCTTCTTCCATATGACTTCCATCTTAGAAAGGATAAAACAAGACCCCTCCAAAACATCCGAAACTCTTTCAGATTGTAACATCATCAAAGAAGAGGACCTTAAGACTATTGCTTTAGCCTTAATAGAAGAAGATTACAAAACTCTAGCCCTCTCTCTCCATAATTTTGGTATCCAGGATAAAGACTTCCTTAAAGAACTTAATGAGCGTCTTAAGCCCTATAAAATCACCGCTTCACTAGAAAAGATAAAACAAGACTCCTCCAA
>JAZKAC010000014.1:0-48712 GCA_040389325.1 Chlamydiota bacterium
TAGAAGCTCCATGCCAACCAACCTCACCCCGATCAAAGCTTGGACCGTAAAACCCTTCGGTACGATTAGTAAGATTTGTTTTTCTTGAAGTGTAAGAGTTCATACTTGTCGACATATCGGATGAAATATCGGAAACATTCCCTGGCGAATCGCTTCCATTATGATAAAACGAGTAATTTGATGATATGTTCATAGCATCGCCCTATATATAGTATTAAAATATAGATTATACTACGAAAGCTGCATTAAAATCAATTCTTTACTAACGAGACTTAAGACATTAAGTCGCCTAAAACATTTATCATCAAATACTTATTAATTGTTACTACTCTATCAAAGCTAAAGCCGAAGTTTTCTTTAAAGCCAACTGCCCACAAGCGGCTGCTATGTCCTTACCTTTCGTATAACGCCAAGTAACGACAACCCCCCGCTCTTCTAAGGTTTGTCTAAAAAGATCAATAACTTCTTTTTCGGGTCTTTGTAAATGCAACCCTTCTACGGGGTTATAAGGGATCAGGTTCACGGTGCAAGGATCTCCCTTCACTAAGATAGCAAGTTCTTCTGCATGCCCTACCTCATCGTTGATCCCAGCTATTAGAGTATATTCATAAGTGATATCTCTTTTTGTTGTATGAGCGTATTTCCTCATAGCTTCTAGAACATCTTCTAACGCATATTTTCTTGCGTAAGGAATGATTTTCTTCCTAACATGTTGATTAGGAGCGTGTAAGGATAATACAAGATTTACCTTAAGATCGCTTTCCATCAGTTTGTAAATCCCTTCAACAACTCCCACCGTGGAAATCGTGATCTTTCTGCCCGAAAAATCAAATCTTAAAGGATCACAAAACCAACTGACGGAGGACACAACTTCGTCATAGTTTTCTAAAGGCTCTCCCATTCCCATATATACAATATTAGAAACCCTTTCTTCCTTAGCCTGATGAACGAGCCATTTCTCTATTAAATAGACCTGCTCGAAAATTTCTACCCGAGAAAGATTTCTTAATAACCCCTCTTTTCCCGACGCGCAAAAAGCACACCTAGCAGGACATCCCACTTGAGAAGAAACACATACGGTTCTTCTCCCAGGAGCAAAAATCAATACCGATTCAACAAGCTTTCCATCTTCCAGCTTCCATAAAAATTTTACTGTCTGTTGATCTTTAGATTCTTGAGTGCTCTCTAACTGCAAGGATTGTAAAGAAAAATGCTCTGCTAGTAGCTGCCTAAAACCTAAACCGATATTTGTCATAAGATCCCAGCTCGGGACTAACTTTTGATATACCCACTCCCAAACTTGCTTAGCCCGAAAAGACTTCTCTCCATGGGCCTCGCACCAGATTGTAAATTCTTTTAAAGAAAATTGATGAAAATTTTGCATAAAATCCTACCTTTGTAGCAAATAGTATACAAAATAAAAGCATTCCCATAAAGCTCATTAAATAAAATTATTTCTATATATTAAAATCCTTTACCCGCTTCAAATACTCCTCTCGTACTTCCGCAGCATCTAACCGAGCTCGGACCATTTGATGGTTTATTTCTTTAAGATCTCTTTTCCATTCCAACTGGCTTTTATCAAACTCGAATTTCTCTTTTATGAATTCTTTTTTTTCCTCTTTTAATGCGATTCTTTCCTCGCTTACTTCGTAAGAAACGGCAACGCTTCCGAATACCATTCCTAAAGCCGTAAGAGCCACCCCCTGAAGAACAGGGGCATCCGCTTTATCAAAAAGACAAACGGCAACAAGAGCTCCCCAAGGCACCACATCTTCTTTTTCTACCTTAGGAATCCAGCTAGAAGAAGCCTCTACCGAGCTCTTTTTCTTATATTCCAGCTCGTTTTTAGCAATTTTTTGCACAATGTCATTCACTTCATTTCTTCGCTTTTCCTCTTCTATTTTAAGATCTTTTAATATGTTTTTTCTATGTGGCTCCGACATCCAAGTCAGATTTGAGCAAAGTGTGTTTACTAAATGCATTTGGGCTCCTTGTTTGAAAGGAAAATACAAAAAAATTGAAAGATATGCAACCAAAACAAAAAAAAATCTACTTAGCTATAAAAATCGAAAGTTCTGTATGCTTATTTTTCGATAACGGTAACGGAGAAAAATTATGCTTACTTTTCAACAAATCATTCAGACTCTCATGCACTTTTGGGAAAAACAAGGATGCATTCTTCATCAAGGTTATGATCTGGAAGTTGGCGCAGGAACATTTAACCCTTCAACGTTTCTTCGCTCTTTAGGCAAAGAACCCTATAATGCAGCTTACGTAGAGCCCTCTAGAAGACCTTCAGACGGAAGGTACGGAGAAAACCCCAATAGGCTACAGCTTTTTCACCAGTTTCAAGTGATCATGAAACCCTCTCCACCTGACATTAAACAGCTTTATTTAGACTCATTAAGAGCTCTCGGTTTAGATCTTAGCTGCCATGACATTCGGTTTGTTCACGATGACTGGGAATCTCCAACCCTTGGAGCTTGGGGGCTTGGATGGGAAGTTTGGATTGACGGAATGGAAATCACTCAATTCACCTATTTTCAGGCAATCGGAAGCGTACCTTTAAACCCTATTACCGCAGAAATTGCTTATGGCTTAGAAAGACTTGCCATGTATATTCAAAATGTCGAAAACATTTTTGATGTTAAGTGGAATGACACCTTGACATTCGGAGATATTTCTAAGCAAAGCGAGTGGGAGTGGAGCACCTATAACTTCGAAGAAGCTTCTTCCGAAATGTGGCTAAGACACTTTGATGATTATGAAAAAGAAGCTACCTCTCTTATCAGTAAACACCTACCTATCCCAGCCTATGATTTTGTGTTAAAGGCCTCTCATGCTTTTAACATCTTGGATGCAAGAGGGGTGATCTCGGTTACAGAAAGAACGGGATACATCGCAAGGATTCGAGACCTCGCAAGACTTATAGCGATAGGATATCTTAAATCAAGAGAAGAAAAAGGATTTCCTCTTTTTGTTCAAAAACTGGAAATTGAAAGAAAACCGGAAAAAATCGTCTCTTTTCCAAGTCCCTTTTGTCCTTCTAAAAAAAGGAATTTTCTTTTGGAGATCGGCTCTGAAGAACTTCCTGCAACTTTCATTCCGATCGGAATGAAAGAGCTTGAACGTTCCTTCACTCAACTCTTAACTCAAGCCAATCTTCCCTTTGAAAAGATCTCTACTTACGGCACACCGCAAAGACTCGCCATCTACATTACAGGACTTGCAGAAGGCTCTAAGGAAATGACGGAAGAAAAAAAGGGCCCCCCCCTTTCTACCGCTTTTGATTCTAACGGCAACCCTACACCGCAGGGAACGGGATTTTTTAAGTCTTTAGGATGTAAAGTTCTTCCCACTAAAGATACCTTAGCCGAAACTGGTTTTGTCGTTAACAAAATAAAAGAAGTAGATTACCTATTTTACACATCTCATACTCCTTCTACTTCTACGGCAGAGCTTTTTAAAGAAGCCTTACCCAAACTTATTTTAGGATTGGATTTTCCTAAGAAGATGCGTTGGGGTGAAACTAAGCTATCTTATGCACGACCGATCCATTGGATCGTAGCTCTTTTTGATAAAGAAAAAATCTTCTTTTCTCTTGAAGAGATTTTTTCAGGAAGTAAGACTAAAGGTCATGCGCAACTTAAACCGGGATGGATCGATCTTCTTAGCGCAGAAGAATACCTCCCTACTTTAAAAAAGTATTTTGTCTTAGCGGATCCTAAAGAAAGAAAAGAAAACCTGCTTAAACAACTAGATCAAGCCGAATCACTATCTCAAGGGAAAATCATTTCTTTAGATAAAGTGCTCTCTCAAGTTCTTTACCTTACAGAGTGGCCTCAGGTAATGATAGGAAGTTTTAAAAAAGAATTTCTCTCCATCCCCTCTGAAGTGTTGATCTCTGAAATGGTTGAACATCAAAAGTACTTCCCCTTGCAAGATGCTACCCTAGGCACCTTACAAAACCGTTTCCTTATCACGGCAGATAACACGCCCTGTCCTATGATTCTTAAAGGAAATGAAAAGGTGCTCTCCGCAAGACTTTCCGACGGGGTCTTCCTTTATGAGCAAGATCTAAAAACACCTCTTGCTTCATTTAATGAAAAACTAAAAGTTATGACGTTTCAAAGAGATCTGGGTTCCATGTATGATAAGATTTTAAGAATTGAAAATCATGCAAAAATCCTTCAAGATGAACTTGATATCGCCGATCCCTTATTACTGACAAGAGCTGCTTTACTTTGTAAAGCGGATCTTGCTACTACGCTTGTTGCTGAATTTCCCGAACTTCAAGGGACGATAGGAAAATACTATGCTTTAGCGCAAAAAGAGCAAAAAGAAATTGCGTTAGCCATTGAAGAGCATTGGATGCCGACCTCCGAGTCATCTCCTCTTCCAAAAACACCTTGCGGACTCCTTTTAAGCTTAGCTGATAAAATTGATAATTTACTCGGCTACTTTAGCGTTGGGTTAAAACCTTCTTCTTCAAGTGATCCTTATGCTTTACGAAGACAAACTTTCGGTTTACTAAAGATCCTGATTGAAGGTAAGTACTCTATCGATCTTAAAAACCTTCTAGAGCTCTGCTCTATAAGTTTTCCTAAGATCACTAAGAAAGATCTTCTTTTAGAAGAGATCTTACACTTCATTAGCAATCGAACTAAAAGTCTTTTTGAAGAATATGGGTATAAAAAAGATGAAATCGAAGCCTCTTTACAAGGAACATGCTTTGATCCCTTCCTTCAATTTTGTAAGGTTAAGGCACTTCACACCTTTAGAAAAACAAAAGAGTTTTCAGGATTTTATGAAGTGTATAAAAGAGTTAAGGGATTTTTAGATCCTAAAACACAATCTTCATTAGACCAATCTTTACTCTCTCATCCTTCGGAAAAAGAGCTCCTTACCGTTTTTCTTTCCACGAAAGAAAAAGTAAATACAAGTCTTAATACTTTAGACTTCTTAGAGGCCTTTCAACATCTTTCTGCCTTACAAGCTCCCCTATCTTCTTTTCTTGAGCAAGTTAAGATCATGGATGAAGACCTGGCCGTTAGAGCCTCTCGAACAGCTTTGATCTATCAGGTGTTTAATCTATTTGAAGAACTTTTAGATTTCAGCAAAATCCAGGAGCTTTAAATTTATGATCCCTATTGTCGATCTTCACTGCGATCTTTTAAGCTTTCTTGCCGAGAAGCCCTCACACACAACGGAGGATCCTGGATCTAATGCATCATATCCTCAAATGAAACAAGGGAATGTAACTTTACAGACCCTTGCCATCTTTACGGATAGCTCTCCTAGCTCTTTTTTAAACGGTAAAAAACAGTTAGAAGCTTTAAAAAGGATACTTACTGAGGAAAGTGATCGCTATCAACTATTTGATCCCTCTACCGATTTTACTAAATCCCATAAAGCAATATCTATCATCCCAGCTTTTGAAAACGCCTCTGGCTTTTCCTCTGACGAGACATCGTTAGATCAAGCTCTTTCTTATCTAGACTCCGTATTAAACACTTTTAAAAGGATCTTATACATCAGCCTAACCTGGGATGGAGAGAACCGATTCGGCGGTGGAAATGGCTCTAAGAAAGGTCTTAAAGAAGACGGCAAGCTAGCACTGCAATGGATGCACGAGAAAAAAATAGCTATCGACTTAAGTCACACCTCTGATTTTTTAGCAGATGACATCCTTAACTATTTAGATAAAAAATCTCTTAAAGTCCCCGTTTTAGCTAGCCACTCCAACGCCAGATCCGTTACAAATAAAGAACGCAACTTACCTGACTTTCTCATCAAAGAAATTATCACTCGAAAAGGAGTGATCGGATTAAACTTTTTTGCTCCTTTTATCGGCAAAGAATCCAAAGAGCTTATAAAACATGTAGAGCATATCTTTTTTCTACAAGGAGAAGACAGTCTCTGTTTTGGAGCCGATTTTTTTCCCGATCTTTTATCCTCTTACGTGCAAACAAAATACCAATCGGACTTCTCTTTTTTTAAGGAACTCAACAACTCTTCTTGTTATCCAAGAGCTCTCACCTTACTACAAGAACACCTAGATCTAAAAGATGACGTTCTGCAAAAAATAGCTCATAAAAACTTTCAAGCTTATACAGCAAAAAACTTATGAGACTTTATCAACGAGATCTAAAGCATTGCGAAGCTGCGATATAACTTCATCTTTGCTATTTTCAATGGCTTTTAAGTCGCTAATAAACACTTCACATCTAGGATTTGATATAGAAGAGCTCCATAACAGTCCTTGAAACATCACCTTTGCAAGAGCGATTTCATTAAGATTAGTTAGCTTCCAGCTGAAAATCAACTCTTGCTTTGTTGAAATTACGGGCCCTATTAGCTTAACCTTTTGCTTTTCGTCTAAAATGTTTATCCAATTAGCAAAGGTAGCCCAACGATTCCTCGCTTCTCCAAAAAACTTTCCGTGAAAGACTAAGGAGCTATCTTTTTGATATTCAAGAGAAAATCTCGCACTATGATTATTCAACGGAATGTTATAGCTAAAGGAAATTCCCGAGTCTTTCAAAGAGATCGTACAATTACGATCCAGCAAATAGTCAGAACATTGTCGAATTTCTCCAAATTCTTCAAGAGCTGCTGTCAGCAAAGGGGAGAAGGTCGAATTATTAATACACTCCGATGGAAGTATGACTCTAGTTATAGCTTTAACCATAGAAATCTGATTTTGATGGATCAGAGTAAAAATGTCTTCAAGTGTTTTAGGTGCATGTCTTTCAATAGCCGCATGATTTTCAATCAAAGCAGCCTCCACGCTAAAATCTTTAGAAGGGAACAATAAATATTCTTCATTAGATCTCATTTTTTCATTCAAGCATGTGCGTAGAAAGGATAGGTGATAAGACGATCTGAAAATACCTTTAAATTCTACCCATGCAGCAAGGAGATCCAAATTGGAGTTAAGCAAAGAGCGTAGACGAATAACTTTTTCTTCTACCGTGAAATCGGAGCTAGCCTTCATAGCCTTGATAGCTAGATCCGTTACTTCTACAACCTCCTCTAAACAATGCATCGCAAGTAATTTAGTAAGATTGGAACTTTCCTTCATAGGTATAAGGAATTCACTCTTATCGGAAAAAAAAGAAAGCAATTCCAATAACTCCTTTTTCCCCTCATCAAAAGTTTTTGGATTGGAAAATAAAAATAGATTATGTCGAGCTCGACTTAACCGTTTATTCTTTTCGTCCAACACCTGCAAGATAGCTTCATCACTTTGAGTAAAGCTATTTGCTAATTCACTAATAACTTCAAGAGCGGGATATGAAATTCCTAAAAACTCGAACCAAGTGCGTCCCATCTTCTCTTTCTTTGTTAAAAGAGGTAAGGCGATCAAATTCATAAACGTTGGCAACGCTTCATATTCGACTAACTGGTTTAAAAGTTTTTCAAAAAGTTGTTTTTTCGATCCTACACCCGTAAAGTCTGAAAAGGTTTCTAGCTTAAGTAAAAATTTTTCCCATTGATCCGCTCCATTAGAAGAAATGGCATGATCTTTTAACGGTAAAAACTCTTTCCATTTTGACTCCGTTGCAAATAAAGACTGCTTGATTCTTCGCGTCTCGTAATGGAGCATCTCTTCCGTTTGTCTCTTAGCTTGATAGACATCAAGAAGGGAGTAGGCGTGCAAAGCATCTTTAGGTTGCTTTGCAAGAAGAGTTGAAAGAGTTTTAATGTGAAACATCTTTTCTAATCGAGGGGCATCTTCTTCACAACTCTTTTCAATCTCTCTTACCGTTTCTTGAACTTTAGAAGTGAATAGATCTATCATCTTATCTGTCTTCTTAGAATAGGTGTAACTTTTTGTAGGGATAAAACTTTGGATTTCCAAAAGAGCTTTTTTAGCTATTTCCGTAGTCTTGGCTTCTTGTAAAGAAACGATTGCTTTTAAAATCTCGGGAGGTAGATTTTCTCTATACTTTGATGAATAAGAAGATATAACAGACGGGCTTTCAAAATATATCCCTCTAATAGCTGGGTGAGAGTAATAACCCAGTTTAATGAAATCATCCGCTTTTAGAGCCTTTTCTTGCCATAACCAAAGGCGACCGCTTTGAGGGCAAATAACAAGAGGATTACCCTCTGTTATCTTTTGAACGACTGATTTCAAAGTGAAGAGAGACTCCATACGAAGAGAAAGGACTCCTAGACTACTAAAATTTACAACGGGATGAGAGTTAGCGGGTTCTTTTTTTTCTACAATGACCGTTGTATGCACGCCTCGAATATATTTTTCTTCCGCTTCTGCCAGGCTATCACATAACAAAATCTCTTCAGAATTTCGAATAATCTTCACTTCCCCTTTTCCTAAAACAAGAACTTCCGCTCTTGCCGTTTCTTTTAGATTCGGAAAAGTTTCATAAAGGAGCTCATCCGCTATATAGGTAGGGGCTATTTTCTCTCTAACAATAGGTCTTGCCTGGACGATATAGATGATGTCATTTCTAATAATGATCTCTACATCTACAGCTTGATTCATAAAAGTTTTCTCTATGAATTTAACAAGTGACATTAGACGGACGATCATCTCGGAAGAAAGAGCTCTTTTTTCTTGTAGCTCGATGGGGTTAGCTATAAGGCTTAGCTCAATAGATCCCGTATGCGAATTAAGCACGGGGACTAACCTGTTTTCTTTAACTCTATTTTGATAGGACTCTAAAGGTTTATCAAAATGGATACGAGAATTTACTACGTGTATCGTGTCACTATTAACACCGCAACTTGACACGACACCCGTTCCATGACCGAACGTCGCGCTAATTTTTGTCACAAAAAAATCTTGCTCGGATTCATTAGGTTCGTGAGTAAATAATACGAGGGAGGCGGGAATCTGCTTTACCTCGCGACTACCGCCTATACTCTCTCCGATTAATTCTTGCAGTACTACGGAAAGAATAGGCTCTGAAGAAAAAGGATTTATTTTAGCTGCAATCCGATTTTTTAAAGAAGGGAGCGCAAAGTAAGAAGCGACAACATTTCCGCAAGCCAAAAAAATATCGGATAGCTCAGGGCTTACATAGGCCTCACTAACATTTCCTCCCGCATTAACAAAATCCTCATGATCTTCTAACCCAGAACTTCTAACCATCAACTTAGAATCGTTATCTTTAACCTTACCTAACCAAGAGGATAGATCGTTATCAAAATGGGTAAGATCTTTTAACGTCATATTTTGAAATGCCGTTTTAATCTTTGTTTGAATTGCTTCTAAAGAACGGACCGTAGAGGGATCTTGTATAAAATCCGTTGGATTTGCATATTTAGCATACGAAGAGGCCAGCTCTTCCCATGCAAAAAAAATACTCGGATCTTTATTTTGTAAAAAGGCTTTAACGGATTCGTGACAAATTCCTTTAAAAATCGGAATTTGAACACCGTCTATCGGGTTATCAACGAAAATATTGGCAAGCTTTGCAAGCTTTTCGTGCTTATTTCCATAAATTCTTTTCCCATGAACTCGAAGACTTGAAAAAGTAAAGGAATCCTGTTCTCTTGCGCTTACCACCCGTAAAATTTGACTATCCACACCATTCATTCTCTTAACTCACAAAAAAAACTTTTAATAATAGAATTAATTATTACACGAAATAAAATATTCTATTATAATAAATGCGTGACATAAGAATGTCAATTTATTCAAAAGAAAATAAAATGTTTTTCTACTTTTGTTGTAGTAACATTTGAGCGATACAAGAGCCAAATAGGCTTCCCAAGCACACGGCAGCGCAAGTCTTAGCGCAGGCAACAATAACGGATGATATTATCTTTTTTAAAGGCTCTTTGTCGGGACTGACAGTGGCTTTTGTTAAGTTTTTAAGAGTTAAATGCTTAAGCTTCACCGAAATATCCGAGTTTTGATCGATTTCCGCTTGAACATCTCGAATGATGTAAGGGAAAACCACTCGTGTCGTTACGTAAGCTCCAACAGCCCCCCCGCTCATTGTTAACATTTGATTCAACATAATAACTCCTCCGTTAAAAACAATAATTATACCTATTTTAATTTTAACTTTCAACAAATAATTGAAATTATACCTTTCTTATACAAACTTTTATAATAAACCCACATAAGCGAACCGAAACAAACTCCTCATGGAATTGAGTTTTCTATTTTCTATGATTTTTAATAGAATGACAAGAAAGAGGGGAAATCATGAAAATGCTCCGAACTAGTTCTCATAAATCTTGTCGCAATAGCGGTTGTTTTTTTCTTGCCTACATGTTATTTTCAAAAGCAATTTCACAACAGATTGCATATGAATTATTTACTTAGAAATAGAGAGCTAACTGATAAAAGTTTTTTCTTTTTAAAAATACAAAAAGTCTGTGTTGACAAAAAGCGTGGCTAGAGAACGAGGTTTCCGCGCTGTCAAGAGGATGAAAAAACCTAGAGGATCCTCTATTCGACCTATCCTTATCCACGTTAACGGGGTGACAGGGGCTTGTTTAGAAAGTGATTTTTTTGCAAAGATCATAGACTTTGACCAGCTTGTCAAAGATTAAACTAAAGTAGAGAAGAGCCTAAGACTCCTCTCTATTCTTCTATTAAACAGCCTTTTTCACGAGTTTCTTTTCTTGTCTGTATAAGAGAGCAAAACCTACCCCCCCTAAACAAAGACCGATAGGGATTACAATGACACCCGAGGTAAGAGCTAACAAGCAGCTTGGCCCTCCAAAAGCGCTTACGACACTTCCTATGATCGTATGGAAGGCATAACCGAAGAGCATAATAATCATATTAGCGCAAGCTGTCGTAAGTCCAGCCACCTCTTCTTTCACATAGGTAGATGCCTTATAAATCGCTAGAATCTGATACGCAGAACACACTCCGATTAAAACAAAGCTCCCGCTAAGAATGCCCGGTGTTAAATGACTAAAAAGCAAAAGAAAAAAACCGGCAGCCATCAAAGCGGCAGCTCCTATAATAGTCATAAGGTAGTTTCCTATCTTTTCAGCAACTAAGCTTAAAAGAGGACTCCCAAAACACATCCCGACAAAAATCATGGAAAGCAGACTACTCGATACGGCTCCGCTCATCCCATATACTTGTTTTAAGAAGACGCTGCCCCAGACATCGGCAAATCCTTCCAAAGGACCCACCATCAAACCCGCACATAAACAAGTTCCCATGACCCTTTTATTCTTAAGAACTTCTTTGATGTTAGAAAAAACCGTACTTTCCGATACGGTTTTTATATTGGGAATCATGAAATAGGTAATAAGAGCCAATACGACCCCGACTGCAGCAAATATTTCAATTACAGCCTCATACCCGAAAGCCTCACACATATAACTTACGGGTCCTCCCCCGTAAATAGCCCCAAGTAGACCTATCGTAACAGAAAAACTAAGCATACGAGGAAATTGTTTTTCACTAAACGTCATCCGAACCATCTTAAAAACACCTAAGATAGCAGCTGATGAACCAAGTCCGATCAAAAATCTTCCTATAATAGGAAAAATCCAATGATCTGTGAAAACAATGGTCAATAAGCCCAAGACTGTTAAAAAAATAGATCCGCTCATAACCTTTTTAGGACCTAAGCGATCCAACATAATACCCATAGGCAAGTGCATAAGGGAATAACTGATGTAATAGATACCCGAGAATTGACCGAAGGTAGCGGCATCCATATCAAATTTATTCATGATGTCGTGCAACATGATATTTGGCATGACCCGCAAAATATATTGATATGCATAAAATACGGAGACGATAATCCATACCATCCAAGCAACTTTGCGCGATTTTAAAGCAAAAGAAGTCATAAAATCCAATCCTTAATAAAATAATTTTTTATACTGAAGTAAATAACAAAAAAATGTAGAAACGAGAATATGTTAGAGTGCCTGCCGGCACAGGAGGACTAGATCAAGGATAAGATAAGAAGAAAAATAATTTTTCATAAGAAACTAGTATACTCTCCCCTAGAAAAACTCACAAGCAAAAAAAATGATCACATTATGCTTTGAATAAATTACCCCTCTCCCCTATAATTATGGCGTTTCCATGGCGATCGTAGCTCAGTTGGTTAGAGCATTGGATTGTGGATCCAAATGTCGCGGGTTCGATCCCCGTCGATCGCCCATCTTCATCTTGAAAAAGATTGTCCTTTCTGGTACCTTCACATTTCCAAATTAAAATATGTTGTACACTATGTCTTTTTTTGCCTCTTTGATTTTAGGAATTGTACAAGCTTTAACGGAGTTTCTTCCTATAAGCTCCTCTGCACACTTAAAACTGGCAAAATATATTTTAGGCCAAGAAAGCGGAGTGCTCCTTGACCTAAGCTGCCATCTTGGCACCTTAGGAGCTCTTGTCATTTTCTTACGTAAAGAAATCGTTCACATCCTATTTCAAGAACCGAAAAAACTCTTTTTATTCTTTTTTGCCATGGTTCCCCTCATCCCTTTTTACTTTCTTTTAAAGCCTCTGAGAGAATACATCTCAGAAATCCATCTCTTAGGATTTTGTCTGATCGGAACGGGAGGGATTTTGCTTGCAGGACAATCTTTTTGTATGGCAAGATCAAAAAATGAAGGGTTTATGGGGAAAATCCGAGATGTGCTCATGATCGGCACCTTACAATCTACCGCTTTGATCCCGGGCATATCGAGAAGCGCCTCCACGATCTCCTGCGCAAGAATACTTGGATGGGATGCTAAAGAAGCCGTTAGATTTTCTTTTCTCCTCTCTATCCCCACAATCTTAGGCGGCAATCTTTGGGAGTTTATGAAAGCAACTGCAGGCACACATAAAGAGGAATCCATCCCCATTTTACACCTCATCACCTCTTTTGCCGTTTCTTTTATTATAGGACTCTTCCTTGTCAAGAAAGCACTCTCTTGGCTGGAAAAAGGCAATCTAAAACCGTGCGCTTGGTATTGCATCGCACTAGGAACTATTCTCTCAATTTACTTTAACCTCTAAAAAGAACTATGGCAAAAGCACCAACCCCTTCTAAAGACGCAATCACCCACCCTGAAGCTAAGGGACTTGGGTTAATCACCCTTTCCTTTTTTTGTCTTCTCGCTCTTATAAGCTTTGATAAAGAATTCTCGACTCATAACTGGCTTGGGTTAGTTGGGCACTATGTTGCCTTTGCCCTTACCTACACTTTTGGTCTTACCTCATTTTGCGTCTTAGCCTTTACCCTCTGGATGGGATGGAAGCTACTTTCCGAAGAAAAAGTTCCGGGCTTTCGATCTAGAGCTTTTTACTTCCTCTTATGCCTCTTTTCGTGCTGCCTTCTTTTAAGCGTGTTAAGTGAAGTGCAGTTCCCCTACCCTTCTATCTTACTTAAAAAAATCTACACCCAATCCATCTTCTTCGAAGAACCCTATCCTCATCGATATCATAGACAAAACGCAGGAGGCGTTCCTGCCTACTTCCTCTATAAAGACATCCCGACCTTCAACTTAGAAAAAATGTTAAGTAATGCAGGCATCATCATTACTTTTTCCATTACGCTGCTCACCTCTTTTCTTCTATTCACACAAATACAGCTCCTCCCTCTTATTCGAAGATTTTTACAAGCCTATTCCGATTGGAAAGAAAAAAAAGAACTTCTTGCTTATGAAACGGAATCTGCTACAGAAAGCCCTCCTACCCCAATAAGAAGATCTTTAAAAAGTTTAGAAAGCTCTCTTTCGGAACCTTTAATCAAACCCTTATATAGACCCGTCCCCAAAGAGGTTAGAATTAGAACCGAAGAAGAAAGAGCTCCCGAGCCTACTAAAGACAAGGTTTTCTCTAAAAAAGATTCTGCTATAAGAGCTCAGAAGATCTATAACGGGGACTACAAAGACTATATACTCCCTCCTTCTTCTCTTTTACTTAATCCTAAAAAAATGGATCAGCCCTCTTTGAAAAAAGAGCTCAAACGACAAGCTGACATCCTGGAAGAAACTCTCATGAGCTTTGGAATTGAAGCCAAGGTGGGAGACATCCACTCGGGGCCCACGATCACCTCTTTTGAAGTACACCCTGCTATAGGAGTCAAAGTACAAAAAATTACTGCACTTGAAAATGACATAGCTCTAAACCTGCAAGCGACATCCATCCGTATTATAGCTCCAATCCCTGGCAAAGCTGCCGTCGGTGTTGAAATCCCTTCTCTTTTTCCTCAGGAAGTGAGCTTTAAAGAGATGTTAGTCAGCTACCAACAACAGTCTAAAAAACTCCACATTCCCGTTTTGCTTGGAAAAACGGTTAATGGAGAACATCTTGTTTCTGACCTCACAAAGATGCCTCACTGTATTATTGCGGGAGCGACAGGATCGGGAAAATCCGTTTGTATTAACACTCTTGTCATGTCTATCGTGATGAATGCCAAACCAGATGAAGTTAAATTGCTCTTAGTGGACCCTAAAAAAGTGGAACTCACGGGGTACACCCACCTTCCTCACCTCCTCTCTCCCGTTATCACGGAACCTCATGGAGCCTATGCAGCTTTAAGCTGGCTTGTAAAAGAGATGACCGTTCGTTATGAAGTTTTAAGACAGCTTGGAGTACGCAATATTCACGCATTTAACACCCGCACCGCTAATAAAGAACTTGAAGCTTCTTTAAGCATCCCCGTCCCCGAAAGGATGTTTGCCATCGTAGCCATCATCGATGAATTTGCTGACCTCATGATGGTCTCCAGCTCCGACTTAGAAACACCTATCGCCAGGATCGCCCAGATGGCACGGGCTGTTGGAATCCATTTAATATTAGCCACGCAAAGACCTTCAAGAGAAGTTATCACAGGGCTTATTAAAGCTAACTTCCCCACACGCATTGCCTTTAAAGTGGCTAGCCGCGTCAACTCTCAAATCATCTTGGACGAAAATGGAGCCGATAGCTTACTTGGTAACGGAGACATGCTCTTTCTTCCTCCTGGCAGCTCTCAGCTAATTAGAGCGCAGGGGGTTTATATCAGCGATGAAGAAATTAACCGGGTAGTCTCCTTTGTCTGTGATCAGGCTCCTCCAAATTATCTTATTGCCTCATTCGATCAGATGAAAAAAGAAGATATCCCAGGAGAAGAAAGCGTCGACACCCCTAAAGACAGCCTATTTGAACAAGCTCTTTCCATCGTCTTAGACACGAATACGGCCTCTACTACCTTTTTACAACGCAAGTTGAAAATCGGATATGCAAGAGCTGCTTCTTTGATGGATGAGCTAGAAAGTAAAGGGGTCATTGGAGCTCAAGAAGGAAGTCGCCCTAGAAGAGTTATCCAATCCGACTCCAAAGCTACAAACCACAACAAAAAAAATTCCATAGACTTAGAAGAGTAATTTTAAATGAGAAAAAAAAGAAAACAAAAACTTACAACGGAACGTTTGCTTTTACCTCGTTTACGGTATATGGGTTACACCCTGCTTTTATTTAGCTTATGCTTTTTCATCTACGCTCTAAATACCTCTTCATCACCCGAACTAACAACTATCCTCTCTTTACCAGAAGAGGAGCTCTCTGCCTTCGCAGAGATAGCTCCTAAAGACACCTTAAATTTTTTTGCTGTCTCATCCCTTTTTGCTTCTATCGGAATAGTCTCTCTTCTCACCTACAGAAAAAAACTAAAACCTCTTCAAAAAAAGAAGTAACAAAAAAAGATTTGCTGTTTATAATTTTTTCTGTCAATTTGGCGTTAGACACTGGAAATTAAGGAATGTAGAGTCCATGGAACATCTTAAGAAAAAAATTCTCATAGCAGATGGTTCTGATAGATTTTTTGCACAAATCAAAAATGATGTAAAAAGTCATGCTTTTATCATAGAGACTACAACAGAAGGCAGCGACTGTCTACAAAAGCTTGAGACCTTTAAACCCGATCTAGTCATCGTAGACTTCATGCTCCCTAAGATCCACGGGATAGAGATCCTAAAGGCAGTCAAGACCTCTCCCCTATCTTCTTCCGTAGGCGTTATCCTCACCTGCTACCACGGTATGATCCAAAACTACCGCTGCGCAGCTAAGTTAGGAGCCGACTACTTTCTTGAAAAACCTTATGAAGCCTCTTCATTTTTTAAACTTGTCGATCTTTTCTTCCAAGGAGATCTTAAACTTAACCCTTTTCCCGAAAAAAAACATGATACGGAAATTCCGTCAACTCCACTTTCTGATAGACCCACGGAAAATTCTTACCTAAAATTTTGGGGAACCAGGGGATCAAACCCCGTTGCAGGCATGGAGTATGTGCAGTTTGGAGGTAACACCCCCTGCCTAGAAGTTCGTCATGGCAAAGACCTTGTCATCATTGATGCAGGCTCAGGCCTTAGAGCTCTTGGACAAGAGCTCGGAGCCCAGTCCAATATCGATTTAAACATACTCATCAGCCATACGCACTGGGATCACCTCCTCGGCTTTCCTTTCTTCCTTCCTCTTTATCAGCCTAAACGAAAAATCACCATCTTCACTCCCGTGGGATTTGAAAAAAACACAAAAGAACTTTTTACCGACATGTTAGCTTATGCCTACTTCCCTGTAGCTATCAATGATATTCAATCTAAGCTCACGTTTGAAAACTTAAGAGACTCCGAAATCTTAACGTTTGGTAGTATCACCGTCTCTACACAATACGCCTTTCACCCGGGCTCCACCCTTTGCTTTAAACTTGATGTCGCGGGAAAAAAAATCGGTTACGTCACGGATAACGAATTCTTACTAGGATGTCAACTACCTCCTCCTAAAATAGAAAAGCAAGAAGATCTCTTCATCCCCTACGCCCCTCTTATCCAATTTTTACAAGGTTGTGATATCTTAGTTCATGAGGCGCAATACACTCCGGAAGAGTACCTAGCAAAAGAAGGATGGGGCCATTCTTCCGTCTATAACGCTTGCGTGCTCATGAAGAAAGCTCGAATCAAACATTGGATAGTCACTCATCATGATCCAAGACACACGGATGCGATGCTCCTAGAAAAGAAAAAGCTTCACATACAAGCATTAAAAGAAATAGGTCACCACTGTGAAGTGCAGTTTGCCTACGACGGAATGCTTCTTTCTCTGGATTCGTCTTTTTAACTTACATCTTATTTATATTTTTTTTTATCTTCAAAAGAGTCATTTTACTTTTTAATGACTACACTACTCTCCAAAAGAGGAACGTGTAAAAATTAATTTAACAAAGGGTCGGATATGATCGGATCACTGCGTAGCCTCTCTAGAAATTTATCGCACATCCTATTTGAAGACTTTTACCACTCCAAAGCGATTGAGGAAGCATATAAAGAATCAAGAAAGGCCATAAGCTCTCTCGAAGATACTCTATGTTATGAAAATAGAACCTTATCGCCTCCCTTAATAAACCTTCAAAAGTCTTTATTTTATTTAACTCTATTAGAAGACAAAAAAACAGAAAAAAAAATACATCACATAGCCGATCGTTGTTTTATTAGCATAGGAAATTTTTTCATCAGAAAGGAACCTCCTACAACGGAAGAACTCAACACCAAATTGGAAGCATTAAATCTTCTCAAAGAAAATTTAGAACTTATCGAAGAAAATAAAAACGTAAACGCAGAGGTCAGTCGATTATATAACATCTTTGCCGATGACGATGCAGAAAAATATCCCTCCACCCCCATGACAGCAAAACAAGCTCACCTAGAGCTGGAGCGTGAAAAAGTTATAGGTATAGCTCTTTCCATGATGGGAGTCTTAACTGTTGCTCTTGGAGCTAGCTATTTAAAACATAAATCCTGAGGCTTAAAATGTCAGCATCCATACGAAATATAATAAATAACTTATACAACTTAGGACTTAACGCTCCTTCAGAATCGGAATTGCTTGAAGATCACTACAAAAAATCAAGAAAAGCGGCACGCGACTTCGCTCTACAAAAATGTCATGAGGAGGCTCTATTTTACAAACCGCTATCTGAAGCTCAAAAGATCGAATTCTTATTCTTAAAAGCAAAAGAAGAAAAAGCCACAGAAGATAAATATAGCTCTGTCGATATTTTTTTAAATCGCGTGGGAAGTGTTTTTATTGAAGAAACGATCCCTGAAAAAAGAGAATTGCAGTACCAACTTGATCAGTTATGGATGATTCTTCACAACTCTCCAACCGATGCAGAAATAAAAATAGCCTACGCAACCGATGATGTTGAGTTTTTAACCCTAAAGAATAATAGGGATATCTTGGACAACGAAACCAAGAGACTTTATAAATCATTAACAACAAGCTTTCCTGATCTAAAAAAACCTAGAGAATGCTCTTTTAAGCCGGGGACCTTCCTTCCTCTTTGCTGCCCTATCGCCGATAAAGTAAGAAATAGAGCCAATATACAGTTACAATACAATAAAGATGTCGGTTTTGCTGTCACCATTGCAGTCATAAGTACTGCAAGTATCGTAGCCCTCTATGCAGTTCATTACTTCCAAAAAAAGTAGACTTCAAGAAAAACAAACGGGAAGGCCGATCTCGTGCTGAGGTGCTACGGAAACCGTTAGTTTCTTTTGCTGCCTTTCTAAAGCTTCCGTTATCGTTTTTAGAGCAATTTCAGGTGTATTACATTCAGAAGATAGATGCGCTAGATATACATGCTTTAATCTGTCGTGATGCACGGCTAAAATCACCTCTGCCGAATCTTCGTTAGAAAGATGCCCTTGACGACTTAGAACCCTTTGTTTATATACCATAGGACGAGCTGAGGCATGCACCATAGAAGGTTGATGGTTTGCTTCCAAATACAAATAATCGCAATTTTTCAACTGATGCACAACTAAGGTCGAAGCAAATCCTAAATCCGCACATATACCCATCTTTAAAGAATCTACCTGTAAGGTGAATGCAACGGGATCAATAGCATCATGCGGTATACTAAAAGGGTGAATTTCGATATCGGCAAACCGGAAAGAGTCACCCGTAGAAAAGATCTTAAATTTTGGGGTATAAGTAGAGGCTGCTACGATAGCTTTAGCCGTTTCCAAGTTAGCAAAAATCGGTATATCCCACTTTCTACAAAGAGCCGATAACCCTCGAATATGATCTATGTGTTCATGCGTCACCAAGACTGCACTAAGATCCCCTACCTCTACTCCAATCTTTCCCAACCTCTCGGTTAGGTCCTTTAAAGAGATGCCAGAATCTATCAAAATTTTTGCTTTCGGAGAACCAAAATATAAAGCATTTCCTTTTGAGCCTGAAGCTAACGGACAAAACCCAATCATACTTTTTTCCTGGTTCAATTGCGGCATATTTTTACTTAATATACTACATTCATTGCAACATGTTTGTACACCTCCTTAAGTTTATTTTTTTTTATTTTAAATAAAATAGTTGACATGTAAAAGAAGAATATGTTTTTAAGATATATAGACACAATATTTTGAGGCTACCATGTTTTATTCGGAAGAAGAACTTTTAACAGAAATAGATTGTACTTTAGATCAACTAATTCAAAATGCGAAAATTCTTCGTACATGTGATATGATGGTTTGCCAGGCAGAAGCCTTACTGCTACAAAAAACACAAGACAGCTTGATCGCTAAATTTATGCATACACAAGAGTACATAGAGATTGCACATCTTGAGCAAGAGCTATTGAATAAGATTCAAAAGCTTCATCAACTCGCTCCGATGCTTTTGAAAAACTTCCCCAAAGAATTGACTAAAACTCATTCCGTGGGATTGCGCCCAAGAATTGGACGCAATCGTAAAAAATCAAAAATTCGCGAGTTTGCGTATCGCAGTTTCTAAATCAGCAAGCTGAGGAAGAACTTTGTCTTCTAAAGCCTTGCAATATGGAACCATGCAATTTTGTCCCGTAACTCTCATGATAGGGGCATCTAAATACGCAAAGACCTCTTCTACCAACCGAGCGGAGATCTCCGCTCCGAAGCCAGCATTGGAAGGAGCTTCATGAGCAATTAGACATTTACCCGTTTTCTTAACGGAGTTGACGACCGTTTCCATATCTAACGGAACAATCGTTCTAAGATCAATGATCTCTACTGAAATACCCTCTAGAGCTAATTTATCGGCCACCTGAACAGACATAAAGACCAAGGCGCCCCAAACGACAACCGTAAGATGACTTCCCTGCTTTACCACCTTAGCCTTACCTAAAGGAGCAAGCTCTTCTTCCCCCGTCTCTTTTCTTGCAGAGAAGACTCTTTGTCTGTATAAAGCCTTATGCTCTAAAAAGACAACGGGATTCGGATCTCTAAGAGATGCTTTAAATAGTTTCTTTGCGTCCGCCGCATTACTTGGAATAACAACTTTAAGTCCAGGGCAGTGCGCTAAAAACGCTTCTATGCTTTGTGAATGGTAAGGTCCCCCTTGGATATATCCTCCATAAGGCATCCGAATCACAACAGGACAGCGCCACTCTCCGTTAGATCGATAATAAACGTTTGCAAGTTCGTTAAAAAGTTGGTTTATCCCCGTCCAAACATAATCTGCAAACTGGATCTCTGCAACAGGTCGCCATCCAACAAAGGAAAGGCCGATTGCCAAGGCAATAATCGTAGACTCTGCAAGGGGTGTGTTGAAACAACGATCCTTACCAAAAAGCTCCGTTAGGTGTCTTGTGACACCAAACACCCCACCCTTCCCATGGGCCACATCTTGTCCGAACACAAGAATGGTGGGATCTTTTCTCATCTCTTCTTGTAAGGCGTGATTTAAGGCATCTACGATGACAACAGCCTCTTCACCCGAAGAAGAACTTTCTTCGTCCTTCTCTTGTATCAAAGGAGCTTCTGCAAAAACTTTCGTATGAGCAAAGGCAGGATCTGGAAAAGGGATCAGATCCGCTAATTGAGCGGCTTCTTCTACCTTCTGCATGCACTCTTGTCTATAACTTGAAAGCTCCGCTTCGTTCATCACACCATGAGAAAGGATCCACTTTTCCATTAAAGGAAGAGGATCTCTTTCTTTATCTTCTTTTACATCTTCTTGCGACTTGTATTTAGTAGGATCATCACTATTGCTATGAGCTCCGATTCTAGGAACCGTTGCCACTATCAAACTGGGGCCTAGATTCTTTCTACCTTTTTCCACGCTTTTTTCTACGGCAAGACGCATCTCATCATAGTTGCAGCCATCTACATCGTGGGTCGTAAGTCCCTTATAACCACTTGTCATGGAGACAATATCCCCTCCTGCCGTTTGCTCTTCTGCAGGAACGGAAATAGCCCATCCATTATTTTGGATCACGAATAAGATATTCAATGCGTGGATACAGGCAAAATTTAATGACTCATGAAAATCTCCTTGAGAGGTAGCTCCATCACCCGCAGACACATAAACCACATCGGTTTTACCTTGCAACTTAAGACCCTTAGCCACACCGACTGCATGTAAAAACTGAGATCCCACACAGCTGGATTGTACGGGGATGTTGAGCGCCTTATGAGAAAAGTGCTCGGGCATCATTCTTCCACCTGAATGATGCGGCACTTCCCTTGCTAGGAAAGATCCAAAAAGATCAACAAGAGTACAACCAAGCCCGATAGCCATAGCTCTATCTCGATAATAAGGAAGAGCCCAATCTTGACCAGGAATCATGCCTGTTGAACAAACGGCCCCTACCATTTCATGACCTATCACCGAAAGATGAAAGGTTCCTCCCTTATTTTGTTTGACGAGCTTTGACATCTTATCATCGGCAAAGCGCGTTAAATACATAGCGTTAAGAGTTTTTAAGGCTTTTTCCTTAGAGGTGTGATCTAACTCCATCAAGTTATTTTCCAGTTTTTTTCTTAATTTGTGTAACAATCTTTGTAGAGGAAACTTTTTTCTCGTTTCCTAATTTCTCGGGAGAAGCTTCTGGCTTCGGTGACAAACTTCCCTTAGCAATTCCCATCATCTTATTATCGGAAGAAGACTCCATACTTTGACTCACGGCGCGAGTTAACGGATCTTCGGTTCCATGCACATCGGAAAGACGACTTGATAGGTGTCTTAAAGATTCCAATCGATCGGAAAGAGTTTGTAATTTCGTGTCTACCTTAACTCTTGAGCTTCCTCTTAAGTTAGCTAGGAGTTGAGCTTCCGTGTCAAAGCGTCTTGAGAACGTAACGGCAGAAGTATTTGCCACCAAATAGAGAAAACCTCTTACACTCACGGGAACGGTAGAGTAAAGATCAACGGTAATTTGAGGTTCAAGCTCCACCTTAGGCACTTGCTTAGGCGGCCTTCCTCTTTTAGGTCTTGGGTTCAAAGCTTCATTGGAATAGTACGTCTTAGCTCTTGCGTGTAAAATTTCTCTTGAACTCGCAACATCTTTTGATACTTTTGTATCGAAAAGATGCTTCTTAAGCTTTTCTAATTGTACTTTAGTGAAATCCAAATCTTCTTCAAAAACAAACTGTATCTTTTGTTGTCTTAACCATTCGATGATTCGAATTCTGGAACGCTCTTGATAAAATTGTTGCCATTTCTCAAGTTCCGTTAAATGATCATAAATAAATTCGAGAAAATTCTCCCTGGCCTCTTTAGCTTGGATGAGATCCAGAAGCTTTTCCTTCGTATCTATATCATATACCTTCTCGTTGACAAACCCTTCCATAAACTTTTTGGTTTCATAAAAGGTCATTTTAGGAACGATTATATATCGATCTGGATGATCCACCAAGAGCTCTTGCTCTAAGTCCATTAACTCTTTTTCATTTTTATCAAGATCTACATAAACGATAAACCCCTCTATCTTATCAAGATAGAAGTCTCTTTCGTCATCAGATTTGGCAAAGGCATCCATAAGTCTGTAAAAACGCAACATCAAAGGATTCTGCGCTAAAAGGGGAGATTTACTCATAATTTGTTATCCTTGCATATTTTATAGTATAGATTACCATACAGCAGGGCTCACTTCAAGATCAAATAAATTTTAGCTAAAGTCTTATTCTTTTACAATTTCTGGTTTGATCATAGGTGCTGGGGGGGTGTTTCGCATATGGCTTTACTAACATCACACTGAAAAGATCTCTTTTGAAGGATAAGCACCTCTTAGATAGAAATCTTGTTTTTCTCCTTTAGGAGCAAACAAAAACCAAAGTCCCACACAGGTTGCCGTTCCGATGACGCTATAGCCTACAAATTTTTCTTGGTTAATGTTTAATTTAGCTTGTTCATGTGCAATGTAACTTACGTTCCTTCCTGTTTTCGTAATCGACAACACAACTGAAGAAACATCTTTTTTAGACATGTCCCACTCTACCATCTCTTCATCCCCTCTACGACCAGACAAACAAACTAATTCTTTATCCAAGCGTTTAAATTCTTTTTCTACAACTTTGGACAAGTTTCTTTTACTGGAAGAACTCAACGACAACTCAGGGTAATCTTTCTTAAAAACCCAATATTCTTCCCGTTGCTTTGTTCCTGAAAAAATCGGTTGCCCAAGCATAAACCTGCCTATTCCGATAGCTACTCTTGAAATCGAGCTCTCTTCTTTTTTTAGAACCTCTTGCCTTTCAAATGTTTTTACTAAAAATTCGTGCGTCTGCCATTTAGATAGAGCATTTGTTATAAGATGAGTTTTATCTTGAGTAGCATCTTCCCATGCAAGTCCTGCCGATCTAGAATTCAGATGTATAGTATTTAAATATATTGCGCCTAGCATAACGTTAATACAATCCTTTAACAAAAAACAAAAATTATCAACATGAAAAACATTTCCGTCAAAAGAATAAAAAACTTAAAATTAATAATAAATGTATATAAAAAAATCGAGAAGAAAAAGAAGAGATCTTACTGGCATATTGACTTTAAGAAGAAAGGACTTTAGTATTCAACTCTTCTACAATTGTAAGGTGCGCATCATGCTAGACATTAAACGAGTCCGTCAAGACAAAAAAAAATTAGAAACCCTTCTGCAAAGAAAAGATCCTTCCATATGCCTCGACCCTATTTTAGCTTTGGATGAAGAAATTCGAACGATCAAAATAGAAGCGGAAGATCTTAAATCTCTTCGTAATACTCTTTCCAAGGAAATCGGAGATAGAAAACGAAAAAAAGAAGACAGCAGCGATTTAATGGACAAGGTAAGCGGTCTTGGAGATAAAATCTCCGCCTTAGATAAAACATTGACCGAAAAAGAAAATACTTTAACACATCAACTCTCTAGCATCCCCAACTCTCCTTTGGAATTCATCAAAGACTCCATGGATCCTAAAGACAACGTCTGCATCAAAACATTCGGAACGAAGCAAGAATTTTCTTTTCCGTTTAAAAACCATGTAGAATTAAATGAGTCTTTGAAGCTCTTTGACTTTACTAGAGGCGCGAAGATTGCAGGAAGCGGATGGCCAACGTACAGAAACTTCGGAGCTAGACTAGAGTGGGCCCTTTTACAATATATGATTGATACCCACATAGCTAACGGCTTTGAGATGTGGATGATCCCTCACTTAGTACGACCTGAAATGATGTTCGGCTCGGGGCAGTTACCTAAATTCGAAAAACAACTCTTTAAACTTCAAGACGAAGATTATCATCTTTACCTTATCCCAACTGCAGAAGTAGCTTTAAACGGTTTACATTATGATGAGATCTTCGATGAATCGGAACTACCAAAAAAATACATGAGTTACTCTCCTTGCTTTCGAAGAGAAGCTGGCGCTGCAGGATCTTTAGAAAGAGGACTCATCCGAGTGCATCAATTTAATAAAGTGGAGATGTTTTGCTTCACGACACCCGAGCAGAGCGAAGCTATGTTTGAAGAGATGCTTAAATCGGCAGAAGCCATTTTACAAGGTCTTAACCTTCACTATAGAAACATGCTTCTTGTCACAGGCGATATGTCTTTTTCCGCTGCTAAAACAGTTGATGTGGAAGTATGGCTTCCTGGACAAAATAGGTACTATGAGGTCTCATCCGTTTCTAACTGCACGGATTACCAAGCTAGACGCTCTCAGATCCGCTTTAGAAAAAAAGAGGAGAAACCAGAACTCGTTCACACCTTAAATGGGTCGGGACTTGCTACCTCCAGATTGATGGTTGCCCTTTTAGAAAATAACCAACAAGCGGACGGCCGTATCCTCATCCCTGCCGTTTTACATAAATATCTCAATGGAATCCAAGAACTATGTCCCGTATAGAAAAATTCTTATCTTTTTTACAAGCTTGCCCCACTTCTTGGCACTGTGTCAAAGAAGTAGAGTCTTTCCTCTCTTCTCATCAGTTTCAACCTTTGCAAGAAGAAAAACTTTGGGACATGGAAAAGGGAGAAAAGTACTTTGTTTCAAGAGGAGGCTCCATTGCCTCCTTTTGCCTCCCTAAAGAACCTCCTTCCCAAATCAGGATACTAGCAGCCCATACGGACAGTCCTAGCCTGAAAATCAAACCCAACCCTCTCATATCCGAAAATTCGATGGCTCTTTTAGAAGTTGAAGTCTATGGATCTCCTATTCTTCATTCTTGGTTAAATAGAGACCTCGCTTTAGCAGGAAGGGCTTTTTTTAAAAATAAAAAGGGAACCCTTGATGAAAAGCTTCTTTTCTTAGAAGACGTTCCTCTTATCATCCCAGAGCTTGCCATCCACTTACAAAGAGATGTCAACGAGAAGGGACCTCTTATTAATAAGCAAGACCACATTATGCCTCTATTTCCTTTAGTCGGTCATGAAAGTTCTCTTCCCTCCTTAGAATCTCTTCTTCGTAAACATTGCGACTACTCCTCTTTACTCTCCTTTGATCTTTTTTTAGTCCCTCTAGAGGCTCCGAGACTATTAGGCCCGCACCAAGACTGGATTGCCTCTTATAGACTGGATAATCTGGCAAGCGTTCACGCTGCCATGATAGCCATGACAACATACACTCCCTCTTCCGTCTTACCTCTTAGCATCTTTTGGGATCATGAAGAAGTAGGATCCAGATCATGGGAAGGTGCCGATTCTTCTTTTCTAACGGATGTTCTTTGTAGGATTCGCCACTTTTACAACTTAAGTGATGAAGAATTTCTTGTGCTGAAAAGAAATTCTCTTTGTCTATCTTTAGATATGGCCCACGGCTTAAATCCCATGCACAAGCAAAAGCACGATCCCAACCATCAGCCTATCTTAGGGAAGGGACTTGTGCTTAAGCATAATGCGGATTTAAAATATGCATCTTCCGCTCAAACTCTAGCTCAAGCTCTCTTAATCGGGAAAAAAGCAAAACTACCTTTACAATACTTCGTTAATAGATCCGATATGCCGTGCGGCAGCACGGTAGGGCCTTTCATCACGGCCTCTACAGGTATTCCGACCGTTGATTTAGGATGTGCGCAACTGTCCATGCACTCTGCAAGAGAGATCATGGCAAAAGATGATTATCTGGACTGTATTACTTTTTTAAAAGAAGCTCTTAAACATCCATAGAAGGAACTTATGCCGACACCTCACTCTCCCGCAAATCATTTTGAAGGTAAGTCCATCCCCGCGCATCTAAAAGAAGCTCGCATCAAAGGAGCCAGGGCTGCAGCCGAGATCCACGGCACGGAGATCTCGGGACAAAAATCCGCTTTTGCAGACACCTTAAAAGACACGGCTCTTACCGTCACCTTGCTATGGCTTCTTCTTTCTCCCTTACTACCTACTAAACAAACCCTTCTTGTACTTGTTCTTTTTTTCTCGGGATGGATTTTTTGGAAAACAGCGCGTAGCGCCTGTTTTGGATGGGCTAGATTAGAAAGACTTCATCGGGTGATTGAAGAAGAAAGATGGGAGATTGAACACCATAGAGAACAAGAGAGGGAAGAACTCTTTGAGTTATACCGAGCTAAAGGTTTTGAGGGAGAGCTTCTTTCAGAAGTTGTCAATGTCCTAATGGCAGATGACAATAGACTCTTGGAAATCATGCTCGAGGAAGAGCTTGGGATCCCGTTAGAAGTTTATGAACATCCCTTACAACAAGCATCGGGAGCCTTCTTAGGAGCTTTCGCTGCCCTACTCATAGGATCTATTGCTTATCTTGCTTTTTCTTCTACGGGACTTATTAGCGCTCTTTTTCTCCTTTTCCTCTTAGCGGGAGTCTTTACAGCCAAAGTAGAAAAGATCACCATCATCCCCTCTTTAGTCTGGAATGCGGCTATCTTTTGTCTAAGCGGAGGTCTTATCTACTTTCTTCAAAAGATTGTAACCTCATGATATACCAAAAAAGATCTCCTTATCTCTTTGATGAATTCTTCGCTTCAGGAAAAGAAGAAAGTGTTAGCCCTTTTTTAACAAAACAAGGAAGGACTTGGAGCCGAAATCTTTCTTTAAAGACATCGATTGCTTCAGCCTTTTTCCTTCTTTTGGCTTTTGTTTTTCATTTCTCCTCTTTACCCATTTCTCACGTATTTCTTCTTTTTGTCTATGTGCTTTCAGGAACCCCCGCTCTTATCCACACAATTGAAGACTGTAAAAATTTGGAAATCAATATTGACGTGTTAATGACCCTTGCAGCCCTTCTTTCTATCTTAATAGGAAGCGGCCTAGAAGGAGCTTTACTTCTTGTTCTATTTGAGATCTCGGCTTCATTAGAATCTTCCGTGATGCAAAAAACAAAAAGTATTATATCTCAACTTCATAGACTCTCTCCGACAACGGCTTACCTTGTCAAAGAAGACGGGCATCTTGTCGAGTGTTCCGTTAAAGAAGTTCCGATTGGAGCTAAGATTCTCGTTAAAGCGGGAGAGGTTGCTCCTTTAGACGGAAAAGTAGTTGAGGGTTCTTCTTTCATCACGTTAAGTCATATTACGGGAGAGAGCCTTCCTATAGCTAAAACGATTGGAGATGAAGTCTTGGCAGGAGCCCGTAATCTGGACGGGACACTAACTCTTTTGGTCTCAAGGTCGAACCAAGACTCTACCTTAAGCAAAATCATTGGCCTCATCACTCATGCGCAAGAATCTAAACCCAAGCTGCAAAAATGGATCGATTCCGTCGATGAAAAATACGCAACAAGCATTATCATCCTTACAGCCTTATTCGCCTCTTTCATTCCTGTATTTTTCCCGGCTATCCCCTATCTTGGGATCGAAGGCTCCGTCTACCGAGCTCTTACCTTCTTAATAGCTGCCTCTCCTTGCGCTCTTGTCATCGGAGCTCCTACAGCTTATTTAAGCGCCATCAGCTGCAGCGCTAAAAAAGGGATCCTTCTTAAAGGGGGATCGATCTTAGACGCCCTAGCTAAATGCCAAAGAATCGCTTTTGATAAAACGGGAACATTGACAACGGGAGAGCTGATTTGCACCCATATAGAACCTTTAAATGAATCCGCTAAAAACTTATCGATCGATAAAGTACTTTCCCTTGCAGGCTCTATGGAACGACATGTAAAGCACCCCATAGCAGAAGCTATCACAAACCTTGTGAAAGAAAAAAACATTCCGTTCGCTTCAATAGATAACTTACAATCCATTCCGGGCTCTGGCATAATGGCTCTTAACTCCATTTCTAAAACTCCTTGCTACCTTGGCAGTAAATCATTTGTTCTTTCCCAAAAATTGGATCTTTCCCTAAGCCTTTCTACCTCCATAATTAGCTCTACACAAACCTACTTTCTTTTAGACGACTCTCTTTTTGTCTTCCACTTTCAAGATGAAGTTCGTAAAGAGGCTAAAGAGCTCATTAAAAGATTACGAAATAACTTGAAGATGGACATCGTCATGTTAACGGGAGATGAAGAGCATAACGCAGAAACCATAGCAGCTTCCCTAGGTATCGATATAGTGTTTTCTCACCTAAAACCAGAAGATAAGTTAGATAAAGTAGCCCTCTTATCTCAAGATAAAGGCCTTATCATGGTAGGAGATGGAGTGAATGACGCTCCTGCACTTGCAAGAGCCACAGTCGGGATCTCCATGGGTAAAATAGGAAGCTCTTCTGCTATCGCAGCCTCCGATGTGATCTTCTTACAAGATGATATCGGTTCTTTGGACTGGATTGTTGATAAATCGCATCAAACCATGAGAATCATTAAGCAAAATATCTTCTTAGCTCTTTTTGTCATCGTCTTTGCAACAACCCCTGCCCTTCTAGGATGGATCCCTCTTTGGCTAGCCGTGATCTTGCATGAAGGTGGAACGGTACTCGTGGGATTAAATTCACTAAGGCTTTTTAAAAAATAGGAAAATTCATGAAACGTTTTTTTAACTTAGCTTTAAAAGGAATCATCCTAATCGGCTTATGCTCTTTGGTTATTCTAGAAGGCAAAGGTCTTGTCTTTGCAAAAGCGCCAACCTTAGAAGATATTAAAAACATCTTCCCCGAAACTCCCGAGCTGATGATTCAACAGGCCGAATCAAGCATGGCCGAAGCAAAACAACTTGTGCGCGACATACTCGTCATCCCAGATAGAGAAAGGACGTTTGCAAATACCGCAAAAAAATTGGATGAGTTATCAGCCCTTTCCAACCTCTCTTTGACCTTCCGTGTCATTCATGTGTTAGAAATGGTGAGTCCCGAAGAGGCTATTCGCAACACCGCACAGCAAACTCTTATTCGCATGCAAGAATTTTCCATCGATGAAATTTCTAACAACTTTGACCTATACAAAGCTTTCAAAGCATATTATGAAGGAAACGCCCCTCACGAAAATCTTTCTCCCAAAGAAAGGTATTATTTAGATGAGACGATGGCAGGCTTTAGGCGCGACGGCTTTGATTTACCCGAAGAGCAGCGTCAACAAATTAAGCAGATTAATAAAGACTTAGCGCAGCTCACCTTACAATTTGAAACGAACATTGCAGCAGATCAAACTAGAGTTATAGTCAATAAAGATGCTTTACCCGGCCTTTCGGAAGGTTTTGTAGCTTCCTTAGAAGCTACCCCCATTGAATATCACCTTACAATCGACTTTCCAACCTATTGGACCGTGATGACAGGCTGCTTATCGGCAGATACACGCAAGTTGATGTATAAAGCGTATGCAAATCGAGCCTATCCGATCAACGATGAGGTTTTAAAAGAAATTATCTTAAAAAGAGATCAACTCGCTCACCTAGTCGGTTTTGATAGCTACGCTGCCTATGACATTGACCAACAGATGGCTAAAACCCCTGCAAGAGCGCAATTTTTTTTAGACGATTTAATAGAACGAATCAAGCCTAAGATCGATGAAGAGTTTCATGATCTAACAAATGAGTTGCCCCCATCCGTTCAATTAAGCTTTGATGGAAAACTCTACCCTTGGGATCGCTTATTTGTAGAAGATCAATATAAAAAGGAACATCTACAAGTAGATGAACAAGCTATAGCAGAATATTTTCCAGTAGAAAAAACGATAAAGGGACTTTTATCGATCTATGAAGCATTTTTTTCTCTTCAATTTAAAGAAAAGAAGGTGAAAGGCTTTTGGCATGATGAGGTCATATCCCTGGAAGTCTATTCACAAAATAACAATCAACTTCTTGGATACCTACTGCTGGACCTTTTTCCAAGACCCTTCAAATTCGGTCATGCCTGTGATATCAACATAATCCCTGCAACTTATCAAAAAAATGATCCAAACGTTGCTCTCTCACTTGTAGTTACCAACTTTCCTAGGGCTCAAGGCGATAAACCTGCTCTACTGGAGCGCTCTCAAGTAGAAACGTTCTTTCATGAGTTTGGACATGCCTTACACGACTTACTTGGAAGAACGGAGCTAGCTAGCTTATCGGGCACAAGTGTTAAAACCGACTTTGTTGAAATGCCCTCTCAGATGCTAGAAGAGTGGGTTTCAAATAAAGAGATTTTAACGATGATCAGCTCTCATTATGAAACAGGCAAACCCATGCCAGAAGCCTTGATCGACTCCATCCTTGGATTAAAGAACTTTTGCAGCGGATTATGGATGCAAAGACAGCTACAATTTGCTTGCCTCTCGTTAGATCTTTTTGGCCCAGGAGAGTTAAAGGATCCCTATCAAACAGCAAAAAAGATAAATGAATCCATGGACTCTCATTTTATCGTTGACCCCGAAAGCCACATGTATGCAGCCTTTGGTCATCTATCGGGATACGGAGCAAAATATTATGGTTATATGTGGTCTAAAGTTTTTGCTCTCGATTTATTTGCCTTCATCAAAGAGCGTGGCCTACTCGATCCAAAAATTGGAGAGCGCTATTCAAAAGAAGTAATCGGACAAGGAGGCAGCGTCGACCCAAATATCCTTTTAGAGAACTTCTTAGGAAGAGAGCCCAACAACACTGCCTTTTTAAAAGATATTGGAATTGCAGTGAACTAACAAAAAAAATATCATCACTAAATCCGACTTCTTATTTTTTCTGCCGTTATCTTCATCGGACCCCCATCCCTTAAAGAGGCTTCATCCAGCACTTCAAATCCCATCTTTTGATAAAAAGGGACGGCAGATGCTATAGCTTTAGTGGTAATTCCCTTTTTATCTCCATTAAGACATTCTTGGAATAAATGCTCTAGGGTCGCCCTTCCCGATCCTGCACGCATATGACAAGGATCCGTTATTAAGAATTTAAGATTTAAGCGATCTTCTTTTTCCTGAATAATACCTGCAGATTGAATGACATCGGAAGAATTGATGGAAATAAACACTCTTTCCTTTCTAACCTCCGAAAAAGGATAGAATGTATATTTAAATCCTTGAGCCATATTTCTGGAATCTTCAAATATAAGTCTTTCTGGGTAAGAGCTCTTTGAGGCTTTAGAGTCAGCCTCCTTCTCCCATTTTTCAACAACTTGCATAAGTTCATCGTACTCTCCCTTACAAGAGACCTCTCGTATAGTGAACATAACCCCTCTATCTTTTATTTACATCGATAGACAGTTTATCATAAAAGCGCAAATTACTTATATTAAATATATCAATTAAATATATCAATACCAAAAGTCCACTTTAAGATCTCTTTTCTAAATCCATTCAAAATAAAGTTTATAAATTGTTTTATTCCAAATGAACCAGTATAATTTTTATCTAATTAAATTTAAGGATCCCCGTCATGAAGACTACTAATATTTATTCAAATACCCCTGAAAGAACGGCTGCTTTTCGTCAAATGGCCCTAGCTCCAAACGAAGACATTCCAATTTTTGAAATGAATGACACCACTGCTAGAGATCTAAATGTAATATGGTCTTCCGTGGAAGATTTAGCTACTAGATGGCGAGGGGGAAGAGACGCTCGTATTATAGATAAGCCAACCAATCGACAAGAATTCTGGGGAGCATTCGCCGCAGAGAATGTAACACCTCACCTACCAGTAGCAAAAGAATTTATAGAAAAATCAACTGGTTTAGATAAAACGGCAATCGATCTTGGATGCGGTAATAGCCAAACAACCAGGCTTTTATTGGAAAGAGGATGGAAAGTTACTGCTATTGATTCTTCAAGACCCACTCTAGAAATAGTTAAGTCAAAAAACGAAAAAGAGTTTAAATCCCGCCAATTAACGCTTATAAAAACAGATGCCACAACGTTTGTTCCTAAGGAACCTGTAGATCTTGTTATAGCATCGGATGTCTTGCCATACACCGATCCTAGTAAATTCCAAGATTCTTGGACCAAAATTCATGATACATTTATTAAAGAAGACGGTTTTCTTATCGGAACCCTCTTTATCGTCCCTACCGAACCAGAATCGATACCGCACATAAATGTAATGAAGGAATTCGGCGGTTGGGCTCTTCCCGATAGGCGTATGGTGAGGGCACTTTTGACACAAACAGGTTACGAAGTTCAAACCTGCAGATATCGAAAGGATCTTGACCTAGAGCCGATGGCCGTTCAGTTCGTCGCTCAAAAAAAGACTCCGTAATTATTGAACCAATGCCAGAACAAGGGAGTTAATTTAAAATTTTACGATTGAAAATTAAAGGCCATTCATCGATATGTAACTTACATAGCCGATTAATTTAAAGGAACTCTCATGGACCAGTCTAAAGACAATCTAAAGCAAGCTCTACAAACAGAAAACTCCAAATTTACCCTGTTTTATACTTGGCTAGAAAAGCATATGCCCAAAGCCTTCTTCGATGAGCTAAAAGCGGATAGCTTAACGCTCATCACCCATAGCTTGATGGAGTTTGATCTTCAAGATTACTTCACGCAAATTACGATCAAGGGAGGAGCTTTCGCTCTTTGTACCGAAAGTCCCGATGCCGACTTACAGATCTTAAAACAATATACGATGCACGGGATTAAAAGTTATCGCACTTTTGTATCCAATGCTCCCCTTCCCTTTCCTAATAAATCTTGCTTATTACGTGTTGCCATCTTGGTCTTTATAGAGCAATCCGATGAACCGTTATCTTTAGAAGAAGTACTACCCTCCAAACAAAAAGAGGAGATCTTCCATAAGATAAAACAAAAAAATGGTCTTATCCATAAAGAAGAGTTCGAAAATCTTTTAAGAACTCTTACCCCCCGTTTTCTACGCACCTTTTCCCCTGAAAGGCTTGTCCTTGCCTTAGACAGGCTCTTTCAAGCTAAACAAACAGATCATTGCCAATATGAACTTCTTTATAATGAAAAGTGGCAAACCAATAACAACCCCTCCTTACAAATCGTCTTTGCCTGGAAAGGGCTTTTTAAACACAACTTTCTCTACAGACTAGCCAAGATGTTTCATAGACATAACCTAGTCATCAAACGAGTAAATGCCACCTATGTGACTTCGGATAATAATCAAAACATCTTGGTTATGTCCTTAGCAGTTCACGGAATCGAGAATAAAGCTGCTTGGGAAGCGGCCCATATTGAAGATCTCATGCAAGAGCTTGTCACGTTAAAGCATTTTGAAGGGATGGAGATGGTTGAACGCACTTTCATCGAAAGCAGGCTCTTACGAGGCAACCTTGGAAACCTTGTAAAAGCGATGACAACTTTCATCCACCAAACACTTGTCCACTGTGATTTATACAGGTATTGCTTTGAGTACATAGAAGAAGGCCTTTGTCGCTACCCCGAGATCACCTGCCTACTCACTAAAGCTTTCGAAGAGAAGCTTCATCCCGAAAAAAGCTATCTACCCGATTATGAAAAAACACAAAGTCGACTTTTTGATCTTATTAAAGATATCGACACAGGAAATGATTCAAACGATGTAAGAACAAAAAACATTTTGACCCAAGGAATGCATTTCATTGATAGCATCCTAAAAACTAATTTCTACTGCACCCATAAAACAGCTTTTTGCTTTCGACTAAACCCCTCTTATCTACAAAAAATCCCTTGTGATGTTTCAGATAAGTTCCCCGCCCTCCCCTTTGCCATTTACTTTATGAAAGGATTTCGTTTTTTAGGGTTTCATATCCGATTTACCGATCTTGCAAGAGGCGGCCTTCGGACTATTGCACTACAAAATCCTGAAACCATCCTAGCCGAAAAAAATAACGTTTTTTTAGAATGTTATAGCCTAGCTTACACTCAACAGAAAAAAAATAAAGACATCCCTGAAGGCGGAGCCAAGGGGGTCATCTTTTTAGAACCGTTAGAAGTTGAAATCTCGGAAAAACTTCCCGAGATCTCTTCATCTCAAAAGCAAGAGCACATGTATGAATCCCAAAGATCTTATGTAGAAAGCCTTCTTACTTTGATTAACTGCCATGTAGACGGCTCTTTAAAAGCCACCCACGTCATCGACTACCTAAAAAAGCCTGAATACATTTATTTAGGACCCGACGAGAACATGCATAATGACATGATCGAGTGGATAGCAAGCTACAGTAAAAAAGTGCTCTATAGGCCAGGATCAGCCTTCATCTCGGGCAAGCTAAGCTTTGGGATTAACCATAAACAATTTGGAGTGACATCCCTAGGGGTTAACGTCTGTATGGAAGAGACTTTAAAATATTTAGGAATCAACCCCGAAAAAGACTCTTTTACCGTTAAAATGACAGGAGGCCCAGATGGCGATGTTGCGGGCAATCAAATGCTAAACCTTTTACGCTACTATCCCCATACCGCAAAGCTTTTAACAACCATTGACATCTCGGGAGTGATCTTCGATCCTAAAGGAGTTGATCTTAAAACTATCCAAGACCTTTTTACCAAGCAGCAATCGATTCGTCACTACCCTGCGGAAAAACTCTCCACAGGAGGATTCTTACTCGACTTACAAACAAAAAGAGAAAATGATCTTAAGGAAACTCAAACACTTTGCTTTAAAAAAGAAAAAAACACTTTAACGGAGCAGTGGTTATCTTCTCATGAGGTGAACCACCTTCTTCGCCACGCCATCTATAAAACAAAAGCTGATGTCTTTATCCCAGGAGGAGGAAGACCCAGAACTCTTAACGAAACAAATGTACAAGAGTTCTTGGATGAACAAGGAGTCCCTACGGCTAAAGCTATCGTAGAAGGGGCTAACCTTTACCTGACTGCGGGAGCTAGAAGGACTCTTGAAAAATTAGGAGTACTCATCTTGAAAGACAGCTCGGCTAATAAAGGAGGCGTTATCTGCTCTTCTTTTGAAGTCCTATCTGGGCTATGTCTGGAAGATGAAGAGTTTGCAAAAGAAAAATCCAAGCTCGTACAAGAAATTCAATCCGTTATCGCAGATAAAGCACAAAAAGAAGCAAGACTCCTCCTTTCCACTCACGAAAGGACCTCCGAATTCTTAACGGATATCTCCGAAAAGATTTCAGAACAAATCAATCGCTACACCTACGACATATTAAACTATTTAGAGCCCCTATCCCTTCCTTTAGAACCAGAACATCCTTTCAACCGGGTCTTATTAAATTATGTTCTTCCGACACTCAGAGAAAAGTACTCCGATCGCATCTTTTCCCGTATCCCCGACATCCACAAAAAAGCGATCATATCCTGTCATATAGCCTCTCAACTTGTATACGTAAAAGGACTTTCTTGGTCTCCTAACATCACCGATCTACTGCCTATTCTTTGCGAAGATCCTGAAATAATTAAAACGCAAAGCCATTAAAACAAGACTATTAATGCAGACATTAAGCAATCAACCTAGTCAAGTGCTAATTTTTGTTGCCTTTATCTAATCCGTTTTGATACAATTTAAAACATAGATAAAAATTAGCACCCAAAACGAGGTTGTAGTCAATTGAAATCGCTTCTTTCAAAGAAACCCAACAAAGACGAAAGAGAAAAACAGGTTTTACTTAGCCTTGTTGAGCTCTACTTAAAAACAGGAAAACCTGTTGGGTCTCAGACTTTAAAAGAAAATGGATTTGATCCTTTAAGTCCTGCCACACTTCGCAATTATTTCGTTAAACTGGAAGAGGCAGGTTTTTTAAAACAACAACACTCCTCGGGCGGAAGAATACCCACAAGCCTTGCCTATAAAACTTACGCAGAGCACATCTGCCCTTCTGCAACCTTAGAAGAAAAAGAAAAAGAGCACCTCATTCAGCTTCTATCTAAAGAAACAAGAGAGGTACACCTTTATCTTCAAAGAGCTGCCGAGATTTTATCCAATGTAGCTCAAGGCGCCGTCTTCCTCTCCTCTCCCCGCTTTGATCAGGATTTTGTCTTGGATATCAAACTGTTAAACATTGATGTCCACCGCGTTCTTTGCGTTCTCATCACCGACTTCGGAACGGTTCGATCAGAAATTCTATTTACGGAAAAAAAATTGAGTGCCTTTAGCATTAAGAGAATCGAGCAATTTTTTCACTGGAAAACTACGGGACTTGATAAGCCTAAGCTAAACTCGGAAGAAGAACTCATCGCTACTAAATTTTATAATGAAATCTTATTGCGTCATATCGTAAACTACTCTTCTTTTTCTTATAGCGATATTTTAAAAACGGGATTCTCTAAAATGTTACAATACCCCGACTTCAACGATGCCTCAAGCTTAGCTAGCGGCCTTGCCCTTTTTGAGAACGACAACGCTCTACGATCCTTACTCATGGAATGTAGCGAGAAAAAAGAACTCAAGTTTTGGATCGGAGAAGATCTTTACCCCTATTCCTCTAAGGCTAGCACCTGCTCTGTCTTAGCAATCCCCTACTACATTCATGATACGGCCGTCGGGAGCATTGCTATTTTATGCCCTAGTAGAGCCCCTTACAGTAAGTTATTTGCTACGCTGAAAACAACCTCCGAGACTATAAGCTCTTCTTTAACCAAGAGTTTATATAAATTCAAAATCAGCTATCGACAACCCAAAATTGCCGACCTTACATTCGATAGGCAAACAACGCTGCTCTCCTTTCAAAACCAAGAACTACTTTTAGAAGATAAAACCCAAAAGGAACTTTAACCCATGTCAGAACAACAACAGGACTCCACGGAAAGCGTATCTCCCGAAGTAGATGCGCCAATAGAACTATTTTCCAAAGAAGAACTCTTACAAAAAGAACTGCAAGAGTCCAAAGACAAATACATCCGTCTTTTAGCTGATTCGGAAAACACTCGTAAAAGATTGCAAAAGGAAAAACTGGACATGGTCCGTTTTTCTACGGAAAACGTGATTGCGGACTTCCTCACACCTATGGACAACTTAGAAAATGCTCTACATTTTGCAGGGCAAGCTTCTGAGGAGACCGCTAACTGGGCTAAAGGATTTCAGATGATCTTAGGACAATTTAAGGATGTCCTTTCCGATAATGGCATCACCCCTTTTATTTCCGTAGGAACTTTTTTTGATCCCCATCTTCATGAAGCCGTAGAAATTGAAACTTCAGACTCTTCGGAAGATGGCTTCATTCTTCAAGAATATGTAAAAGGATACAAGAGCAAGGAAAGGATCATCCGTCCCGCTCGAGTAAAAGTTGTAAAAAAATCCGCTCCTGCACAAGAACCCGTAGAGAGCGAAACCCGTCAAGAACCCCTAGAAAAGGAATAAAACTATGACACAACAACAAAAAAAAAGTAGAATCATCGGTATAGACCTTGGAACAACCAACTCCTGCGTTGCCATTATGGAAGGCGGAGTTCCTAAGGTTATTGCAAACGCGGAAGGAGCTAGAACAACTCCTTCTATCGTCTCTTATAAAGGATCCGAAAGACTCGTAGGGATCCCTGCTAAAAGACAAGCTATCACCAACCCTGAAAAAACTCTTTATTCAGCAAAACGCTTTATTGGACGTAAGTATTCTGAAGTTGCTTCCGAAATGAGAACCGTCCCTTATAAAGTATGCGCTAATAATAATGGAGATGCAGTCTTTGAAATCGATGGACAGCTCTTAACTCCTGAAGAAGTAGGCGCTCAAGTTCTTTTAAAAATGAAAGAAACGGCAGAAGCTTATCTTGGAGAAAAAATCACGGAAGCCGTGATCACCGTTCCTGCTTATTTTAACGATTCTCAAAGACAATCCACGAAAGATGCGGGACGCATCGCGGGCTTGGATGTAAAAAGAATCATCCCAGAACCGACTGCTGCTGCTTTAGCTTACGGTTTTGATAAGCAACATGATAAAAAAATTGTAGTTTTTGACCTTGGTGGAGGAACCTTCGACGTATCCGTCTTAGAAATCGGAGATGGAGTCTTTGAAGTACTTTCTACTAACGGAGATACTCACCTCGGCGGCGATGACTTTGATAATGTTGTCTTACATTGGTTGCTTGATGAGTTTAAAAAAGATACAGGCATTGATCTAAGTAAAGATAAAATGGCTTTACAAAGACTTCGTGACGCTGCTGAAAAAGCGAAAATCGAGCTTTCAGGTACGCAAGCAACGGAGATCAACCAGCCTTTCATCACAATGGATGCAACAGGGCCTAAACACTTAAGTTTAACGCTCACTCGCGCAAAATTTGAGAACCTAACTCATGATCTTATCGAGCGCACGGTAGAGCCTTGCGTCAAAGCTTTAAAAGACGCTCGTCTTTCTAAAGAGCAAATCGATGAAGTGATCTTGGTAGGAGGCATGACTCGTATGCCTGCTGTAGAGAAAAAAGTAAAAGACATCTTCGGAAAAGAGCCACATAAAGGGGTTAATCCTGATGAAGTCGTTGCTATAGGAGCTGCTATTCAAGGCGCTGTTTTAGCAGGTGATGTAAAAGATGTTCTTTTATTGGATGTTATTCCTCTTACCCTAGGAATCGAGACCTATGGTGGCGTACTAACTCCTATTGTAGATAGAAACACAACAATCCCTACACAGAAAAAACAGATCTTCTCTACTGCAGCCGATAACCAACCTGCTGTGACGATTGTCGTCTTGCAAGGGGAAAGAAAGATGGCTAAGGACAATAAAGAGATTGGCCGTTTTGATCTATCCGATATCCCTCCAGCTCCAAGAGGTTCTCCTCAGATCGAAGTCTGTTTTGATATCGATGCCGACGCTATTTTACACGTTTCTGCAAAAGATGTACAAACAGGAAAAGAGCAAAAGATCCGTATCGAAGCTAAGTCTGGTTTGACAGAACAAGAAATCAAACGTATGCTAAAAGATGCGGAAGATAACGCGGAAGAAGATAAAAAGAAAAAAGACGAAGTAGAACTTCGTAACGAAGCCGACTCTTTAGTTTTTAGAGCTGAAAAGGCCCTTAAAGATTACAAGGATAAACTTCCTGCTGCCGTTGTTAGCGATGTAGAATCCAAAGTTGACCTCGTGAAGAAGTCTTTAGATGGTGATGACTCCGCAGCTATCCGCAGAGCGGTTGATGAGCTAAACGAGCACATGCAAAAAATTGGGGAATCAATGCAAAATACCCAAGCAGGGCCTGCTCAACCTAATACTTCTTCTCAAGAAAAACCTGAGATGGAAGAAGCTGAAGTAGAAATTCTAGATAAAGAATAACAATCTTAGGGGGTCTTTTCTAGACCCCCTATTTATCAAGTGAACGAATTTCATCCTAAAAAACCGCCGATGCTGGATTTCCACTCTCTAGAAAAGTCTGCAAATCCCAGGAACTAATAATAACAGATTTGATGGAGGCCGTTAGCCACCACTGAAATTTTCCCTTAGAGAGCCGCTTAATGCAAAGCCAAAATCCTTGCCCATCATATACAAGAATTTTAATAGAACATTTTGAACGACTACGAAGAGAAATAATGAGCCCTTGTGTGGATCTTCTCCAAGGTGATTTCGGCAAGTGGCCGTAAAGCCATCAATACCTTTACGGAAATCAATAGGTTCAACGCATACTAAAGTTCGCATGTGGGGAGTAATTTGAAGCATAAAAAATAGTCCTCTAATTTAGAAGGCCCTATGCTATCAAAAACCTTTCATAAAATTTACGCAGCCTTACAGGAGGGACACGATTTAATCCAAGCAATTCATCGATTCCAAAAATGGACACCTTAACCGAAAAACATTCGAAACAACATCCTAAAGCAAGCACCTTCTTATTTAAAAGATATCACAAAAATCCGATTACATATTGAAATCAAATCTCTCTCTCGACTATGTTCATCCCTTTATAAAAAAAATATACAACCATGCTGGCAAAAGTATTTCTTCGATTTCCATACCGTATCTTCCTTTTATTATTCCTATCTTTTAGCCCAATTCTTGCAAGCTATTCTCCAGCCCTTCTACCTTGCACGGAATCTGACCCCGATGCTTTTATTCAACATGTTGTTAATGTAATTACGGGAGAATATTTCGAAGCTGCTGAAGATCTATCCATTACGGCTCCCTCACCTCTTATCTTGCAAAGATTTTACTCAAATCGAGATTATCTTACAGGTACACAGCCAGGAGGCTGGCGGATTTTCCCTGAAAGATTTCTTGTTATAGGCAAAGACAGGCTAAAAACCTCTTATAGTAGAGCTTTTACGGGAGGACGATCTGGCGGAATCTTTTCATTTTTTGGAAAAATCAATGAGGAGGGTTTTTCAGAAAACCCACTAAAAATACGAATCGCTCAAGATGCTATCGGAATGTGTAACACCTCTACTGGCGAAATTAGCGGTCAGACTAATCATCAAAATGACCTACTGCACTCTAAAGGAAATCTTTGCGAGTTATTACTTGGAGACGGAACAAGATATATATATGAGCAGGTACAAAACCTCCCCTCCGACCTTCTTGGAGAAGAACTCATCCCCGTTATAGCTCTTCAGGTTTTGGAGCCCAAGTATTATAAGTTAGTCCAAGAAAACCTTCCTAACGGCAACTACCTATTTTTTTCTTACACGGAAAAAGGGCATCTAGCTTCTATTGAAATGAAAAATAGCAAACAAAGCAAAATTCTTGCTTGGATCCGATTTACTTATCTTTTTAATGACTCCAAATGCACCCTCCACATCACAACAAGTGAAGAAAAGACAGTCCTATATCACTTAGAGAAAGTAAACGGTTGTTATCAACTAAAAGAGGTTTTTGGATCTCACATCATCCCTGTTTGTTATGAATACACAAACGGTCTGTTAACAAGAAAAAATCTACCCGAAGGACGCTACAGCGAAATTGAGTACTATAAAGATGGAAAAGTAAAGGCTCTTAAATCTCCGAATTCCTGGGATGGTCATCCGGAAGTAACTCATAGCTTTTCTTATGAATCCGAGTGTACGGAAGTTTTCAACGCATCCAATATCAAAACATCTTATCGGTATAATGAGCGTAAAGAACTCTCATCTATTGAAACATATGATAACTTTGGACAGCCTTATCGTATAGATCGAAAATATTTTGGAAAGACACCGACCGATGCTGGATTGCTCCTTGCCAAAACAACAGAAGATTCAACTGGTAAAATCCACTCCTATAGATCTTTTATCTACGACCCTAGCGGTAATATCCGAGAGGAAAGAGTATACGGCAATCTCACAGGGAATCCAAATGTATTTTTAGAGGTCAATTCGGAGGGGCTCCTTTTAAATCCTCATGAAGACGAGTGCTCCATAAAAAAATTCACCTATTCTCAAGACGGTTTCAATTTGCTTATCCAAATTGGCGACTGCAAAAATAATACAACTTCCCTTGCCTATAAACCTAAAACAAATCTTCTTGCTAAAAAAATACTCTGCTCCAACACTGAAGAGTATGATTATGATGATGACCCGATCAACCATGAAACAAAAAGTTTTTTCTACTATTATAATGAAGATGCCGCACGTACTAAAATAATAGAAACTGACGGATGGGCAAAAGAAGAAAAAGACATAGCCTCTAGCTCAAGAAAAAAAGTCACTGCAATCACTCCCAAGGATACGTTACCGGGAGTTGGACTCCCCTTAAGCACGGAAGAAAAAATCGTTGATTTGCAGAAAAAAAAAGAAGCATTCGTTAAAAGACATGTTAACTCCTACGATAACCAATGCCTTTGCCTTTCCTTAGACACCTATGGATCGGATGGAGTCCATGCTTTTTCTGAAGTATGGACTTATAACCATTTAGGACAAGTCCTCACACGAGTAGATGGCCTAGGAAGGGTCATAAAGCAAAGTTATGACCTCCTCGGCAACTTGGAATATATTTCTATCCCCCATGAAAACAAGACCATTTCTTTAGGCTACGATCTAAGGAACCAACCCACCTCTAGCATAGAGTCGAGGGGAGACGGAGTTTTTTCTTCTCACAGCTCTTATGATCTTCAGGGAAGAAAAAATTCCTCTACGGATTCTTTCGGCAACACCACAACATATGAGTATGATTTCTGTGATAGAGTTATAAAGATCACCCACCCTACGGTATGGAATGAAAAAGAAGAGGCTATCTGCCCCATTTTCACTTATACCTATGACATCTTTAATAATGTAACCAGTGTCACGGATCCTGAAGGCTATGTCACCCACACTTCCCATAATCTACGGGGAGATCCAACTAAAATCACCTATCAAGATGGGTCATTTGAACTATTTAAATATGATCCTGAAGGCAGTTTACATCGATCTTTAAGTCGAGAAAAAATCATCACGGTCTATGAATATGATCACCTGGGCAGAAAAAGCTACAAAGAGGTCTCTACAGCAGGAGCCAACGGAATTGAACTATTTTTATATGGTCACCGTTATACATATAATGCTTCTTACTGCATTCAAGAAGAAATAACACAGGCCAATGAAGATGGATATTGGGAGCTAACCAAAAAATACACGTATAATATCAAAGGATTACTCACCTTGGAAGATACAACGGGAGATCGCTCTGCTCCCCGCCAAGTACAAATGAAATATGATCCACTTGGCCGCGTGAATGAAACAAGAACCCGATTTTCAACGAAAGAAAAAGATTATTCAGTTGAGTCTTTTACCCACGATTTACTAAGAAATATCTTAAAAAAAGAGATTTCAGACAGCAAGGGAAACGTTTGCCTTATAAAGGGCTTTTCCTACAATGCATTAGGGCAATGCATCTTAGAATACGAAGATGATCCAAATAAGCCTTCTCTACAAATAATTTATGATGACCATTTAGAACCCAAAGCTTACATAGATGCTCTAGGTTGCCGGACGCAGGTGCTTACAAACTATTTCTACAAGAATGCTCTTGGACAAAATGTCTTAAAAAGAACTCTCATAAACCCTCTTGGAACTCAAGTTGAAACGGAATTTGATGCTTTACAAAGAGTTCATATCATCACGAAAAAAGAAGCTGATGGTACCTTACTCTCTTCACAAAGAAACTTCTATGACTTAGTCGGTAACCTCTGCCGTGAAATCCATGAAGAGATTGTCGACGGAGAAATTTTTGGCTCTAAAACGATCAGACGGTTTTATGGACCTATGGGAAGACTTAAGGAAGAAATTGAAGCTGAAGGATCTTTACAAGAGAACAAAACTTTATTTTTTTATAATTCTAAGGGACAACTCAGCAGTAAACAAACAAAAGGAATTACAACCTCATATTACTATACGGCTCAGGGCCTTGTTCGCAAAATTGAAGTGTCGGATGAAAATAAAAAAATAGCAATCTCTAACACCTACCAATATGATGTAAGCGGGAATGTCACCTCCGCAAAAGCCTTAAATGACATAGAAATAACAAGAGACTATGACGGATTCAATCGCCTGATATCCGAATCCGTATCAAGCGCCGCTGATTTTCATATCATTAAATATTCGTACGATCAAAAAGATAGACTTACTGCAATAACTCTCCCCGATAAGTCCAAGATTATCTACACCTATGATGCCGTGTTCGGAAAAAAAATCGAAAGATTTTCTTCCGAACAAAAACTTCTCTACGCTCATACTTATGACTCTTATGACCTGCAAGGAAGGATTCTTCAAGAAACCTTAGTCGCAAACTTAGGCTCTCAAGACCTCCGATATGACCTGCTCGGCAATAAAACATATATCTGTAATCCTTTTTATAAAGAGCACTGTAAAAGAGATGCTCTCGGTAGAATTTATGAAGTACAAACAAACGATGCTCTATCCGAGTATCGCTACAACGGTCTTTCTCAACTTACTTTAGAAAAGAAAACAACATCTCGCACATATATCTATGACTCTTTAGATCGTCGTATCAAAATAGATGGATGCGATCTAACGCATAACTCTCTAGACAGACTGCTAAAAATCTCCAAAAATGACAGCACCAAGGCAGAACTCTTCTATAATTCTCGAGGCAGTTTGCTTAGAAAGGTCATCGACGGTAATACGACTCTATTAACAAATAATTTCCTGCAACAACTCACTTCTATTAAAAAAAATAAAAACCATTACAGTTTTGCCTACGACCCCTTTGGCCGAATTGCAGTAAAACGATCTTTTGATGATAAAGGAAAGCAAAAGTTTCTTCTACGATACTTTTACATCGGAAATGAAGAAATCGGGTCTCTTGGAGAAGCAAACTCTATAAAGACTCTTAAAGTCTTAGGAATAAACGGTAATACACTTTCCCAAAAAGCCGTTGCTTTTGAACTCCATAACAAACTCTACGTCCCCCTGTATGACATGGCAGGGAATGTGGCAGGGTTGGTCAACTCCAACACAAAGTCCGTCATCGAACGCTATGAGTATACCGCTTTTGGAGAAGAGACCATCTATAACGAATCGGGAGAAAAAATCGAGAATTCATCAGTGAATAATCCCTGGCGTTTTGTAGGAAAACGCAATCAAGAGGGACTTATTTGCTTTGGATTACGTTTTTATGATCCCGAACTCGGCAGGTGGACGAGCCCCGATCCCTCAGGTTTTGTTGATGGAGCCAACCGCTATGCCTACCTTCATAACAATCCTTTAAATTATTTTGATCGTTTCGGTCTTGCCTCAGAATCACGCAATGATTTTGAAGGGTATTTCTATGGGGACGTAGAAAATCATTGCTTTTGTGCAACCCACCGCACTTGTAAGCGAGGTGGCGATATACGAAGCTCAAACGCTCCCCCACCTAAAGTTTCCTATAATGACCGCTTTGAATCTAAACATACTATTAGTTATGGCAGGGAAAAAGCAACATACTACGAACCTTCTAAAATTTTTGATTTAAGCGATCTAGAGACTATTGACTCCCCTAACATAGGAATCGGATGGATCAACGGCATTAATAATACGTACGCAGAGTCTAGGGAAAGCGCATTATACCTTTCCAAACTATCTCAAGGTTACAACATACATGCGGTATACAACGCAACCCATGGAGCCTCAGCAGATGTCAAAGAGGCTAAACAAGGACTTAAGCACATAGCCACAACTCCCGTTAGACTATTACACAAATTATGGAATGACTTTTTTGACAACTCCTCTGAAGAAGCTACATTTTTAATGATTTGCCACAGTCAAGGAGCCATCCACGTCAGAAATGCCCTCCTCGATTACCCTCCGAATCTCAAATCTCGTATCACTGTTGTAGCTGTTGCTCCCGCTGCCTATATCTACCGAGTATCTTGCGCTGGCGCAACCCACTATAGAGCAAGCCGACTAAGAGATCCTATCCCTAGAATAGATCAACAAGGAGCTAAAAGAGAAGGTGATAGCATTATAGAACTAACTTCCGCTCCTGGGGCTCCATTTTTTGATCACCCGATTAATAGTCCAACATATCAACAAGACATGTTAATTCGAATAGCAAAATATACTAAATCATCAAAAAGGAAATAAATGAAAAAACCGTCAATTTTAGTCCTATTATGCATTACTTTAATAGGATGTTCTTCTAATAATTCACAGGATCCTTATATCACCAAAGAGGATATTGCAATTAACGAAATACTAGATAAATATGCTATGTGGGTCGAGAAACAACACCAAATCTATCCGGTTGGAACAACCGTTGGCATGCCAAATGGAGTACTTCGTATAATGGGTGTAGACTTTGAATCTTATAGGGTCATGTCCAAGCAAGAGGCTCGAGAGATCACAGTAAACTCTAGCCAAAAATTATTATCTATGATCAACTCTGAACCTCTCCTACAAAACTGTTTGGTTACACGTCCTTTTGAAATAAAAAATATAACTATGACAATCTTTATAAAAGATGAGAATGGTAATAATACAATTTATGATCCAATTATAAGTGTTTTTGGATTTGATGATGGATATTTGGAGTACTATACTATAAATAAAGTTAACGATATCCCTGAGATTGTATCACGTTCCGAAGAATCCTATGAAGAAGCTGTAGAGACTTTAAAAAAACTATGAAAAAACTATTCATCTTAGTCACACTATGCTTTATAATAATTGGATGTTCTTCAAAGTCAAAAGACCCTTATATCACCAAAGAAGATTTTGCAATTAACAAAACACTAAATAACTACGCTATGTGGGTAGAGAAACGATACCAAATCTATCCAATCGGAACAACCGTTGGTATGCCAAATGGAGTGCTTCGTATAATGGGTGTAGACTTTCAATCTTATAGAATTATGACCAAGCAAAAGGCTCGAGAAATCGTTATAAATTCTAGCCAAAAATTATTATCTATGATCAATTCTGAACCTATTGAGTATTCTACAAAATTGTTTGGTTGCCCGCCCTTTTGAAATCAAAAATATTGTCACGGAAATTTTTATAAGTGATACAGAAGGAAATAATACCATTTATGATCCTAATTTAGGTATTATCGAATTACGTAACGGTTATTTAGAGTACGTTACTTTAAATGAATCTCATGATTATGTGTCAGAAAAAGAAGAGTCCTGCGAAGGGCCCCTTTCACCTTTGCGGTCAACTTAAGCTACCTGAGTCCACCTAGATTTCACCCTTATCTGAGTCTGCGGTAGTCCAGGGATTTTTACAGTCTTCACCAAATGTTCAAATAGGTTGCCATGTGTAGATCCAAAAAATCGTTCTGCCGCGGTAGTCTTATCTTCACCTGTCCTTCTAACCCCAAAATTAGCCACAATAGTTAGAGCCCTCATAGTTTCTGCACTACGATGATGAAAGCGATGTAAAAGTAACGACAAAGCTCCATTTCGACCTTCTGCACAGGAACTTGATCTTTGAAAACACTCTGCCAAATCCTTCCCTCTTCTCATAAGAGCTTCTTTAAATTCTTCTGAAGCTACATAATTTTTAAGCTGCTCTTCAAGCCTATTTCGCAAAGGTCTTAGTTTTTCCTTTTTCTCTTTCGGAAACCGTTTCCAGTTAGCTTGCAGGTAGCACAAGGGAAAGACTACTGTTTTAAAAAATTCTTCTCCTGCAATATTCAGGTTCATTTCTTTCAACTCTTTTGCAAAGAGGACAAAAAAGACCTTCAGGTAGTCCAACATGTAAGAGAAGGCTCTTTTAGCTTTCTCTATTCGCTCCTTGCTTGAATATCTCAAGTTAGCTCCTTCTATATTCTTATCAATAATATCAAATTGCTCTTGAAATTTTTCTTCAACAACCTCCGATTCTTGGATTTCTCCTGTAGTAAGATTTGGGATGATAGATTTGCCCAAGCTCTTTTTTAGCTTCTTGTACACTTTCTTTACGGGTTATTGCTTCTTGATGCGTTTGCTTGATTTTAGAATACTCCTCTTGTCGTGCTTTTCTCTTTTCTAGCTCACCTTTTTTTTCTTTGTGGGATAACCGACATCCGCTTTTCACTATCTGCTCTTCGATCTCTTTCAGAGCTTTTTCAGCAGCTCTTTCTTGAGAAGATAGTGCTGCTGAAGTCGCCTTTGAAATCTCATATTGTGCATGAAAGAGCTCAGAACTATGAACGGCTCCGAGATCCCTACTTACGGAGCGTAGAGATCCGCATAAATCACTAACTACCGTATCAATGATAACAGGTAGATCTTTAGTTCTTTCTTTCAATGCCTTTTTCCAAGTAGAGGCTTTTCTGTCCTCTGCGAACTTTTCAAATAGAATGAAATTTGATACGGCATCTATAGCTACCAAGCAAGGATCTCCGCTTCGGAACAACTCATCCAAAACAACCGAGATCCTTTTTTTGTTCATTGTAAGAGATAACTTTCGTTCCCACTCTTCTCCAAAATTTAGAATGCTGGCTTCGCAACGCTTCCAAAATTCTTGTAGGGCTCCTGCTGAAGAGGCCACATATTTATCCAGCCCTGAATTGTATAAAAACTCCTGCATACCTGGGATTCCAGTTTTACCACACTTATTGTTATAGAGGGCTGCCAATACAATCTGCTCCAGAGCTGCTTTTCCTGCCGAAGTGGCATAAAATGCCCTTACCTCATCTTCGGAGGAGGCCTCTATTGCTTTTTGCCTCCTCCATGTTTGCATAGTGGAATTCGGGATGTTAAGCAGCCTATTTATTTCACGGGCTGATTGATCTTGATTAACATCCGAGATTTCTTCGAATGCAACAATCTTACGAGAGATCTCTGAGGAAAAACGATGTGTCTTCTTTTTTGAAGTTGTATTTTGAGAGGTATTTTGGGATACTGTTTCCATGAGTCGTTGTATCTATTTTATTTTTTAGCGAAAACAAAATTTTTATACCAACGACTCTATTTTTTTATACTACTATCTTCTTTCCTTTGAATTTTTTAATTGTTTTGATGATTTTTCAGTGATCACACGTGACCGAAACTTTTC
>JAZKAC010000015.1:0-3744 GCA_040389325.1 Chlamydiota bacterium
TTTCTCTATCAATACGAACAACGGTCTCACTTTTTTCCCAACGATCTTTTGATGGAGTGGCTGTTCGACAAACAGGGTTTTTCTGCATCAGCGCAGAAGCAGGAAAAATTGATGGCATAAGTCATAAGCATTGTAAAAATCTACAACATTCTGACGGCTATGCCTATTTACAAACAAAACAAAAAGAGGAGCGCTTCCTCCCCGTCCTGAAGAACGAGGTTTCCGCGCTGTCAAGAGGATAAACAAAGTCAAATGCTTACGGAGGGTGAGCTCTCAAGTTTATATTATTTTTAAAATTTCAACTTTAAGCTATTCGTAAAAAAGGGTTACTTTCTTGTTGCTCATATTCATGTAATGCTGTAACATTACATGTTAACGAGGAAAATAATGAACGACACCATTCCACCCAAAGGGTGGGAATCTTTTTTAACTCTTTGCTCCATGCTTAGCTCTAAGGAAGAGTTCGATCGTGTCTTTGATCTTTTTTTAACGATCGAAGAAAAAAATCTTTTGGCTTCTCGAGCTCTTATTATAAAAGAGTTATTAGAAGAGAGACTTCCCCAAAGAGAAATTGCTAAAATACATCACGTGAGCATTGCTCAAATCACCCGTGGATCCAACGCCTTAAAAAGAATGGATTCTTTGACAAAAAAATTCTTAAAAACCAGCCTGCTAAATTGGTGGCGCTAGCCATCTATTCACAATAATTTTTCTTATTTTTTAATTTTTTTTTACATCTCACTTAGGATTTTTATGAAAAAAACGGGTTTTATATTTTTAAGCATTCTTATCTGCGGCAGCGCCGCGCTACTACTTCCTAAAACAAAGACAAAGCCTCTTATCGGGATTATTGTTCCCATGGAGCATAAGGCATTAAATGAAATCGTTGCCGGATTTAAACAACAATTTGAAGGACAAGACGTTATTTGTAAGGTCTTAAATGCTCAAGGCGATCCCAACATTCAAAAAACGATCATCAATCAACTTATACAAGAAAAGTGCGATCTTTTTATTCCTATAGGAACTTCTACTTCTCAAATGACCCTTAACTATGCAAAAAATCATAAGATTGTCTGCCTGGCTGCAAATCCGTCTTTACTCCTCTCACAAAAAGATACGCAAGCCACTTTATTGGATGACACTTTTTCTACAAAAGATTCTTTCTTTTTTTTACATACGGTTTTTCCTCAGGTTAAAAAGATCTCCCTTATCTATAGCTCTTCTGAAAAAGTTGCCGAAGAGATCCCTTCGGTAGAAGAAGCTGCCCGTCTTTATGGAATAGAAGTACAAAAACTGATGGTCCATAGCATGACGGAACTATACACCATCAGCCAGGCCATCAGTTTAGATACTCAAGCCATCTATATTCTTAAAGACCATTTGATCGTTAGTGCCATACCAACTCTTGCAAAGCAAGCGGAGAAAAGAGGAATTTTCATCATGACATCCGATGAGGGCTCTATCTCTTCAGGAGGAGCCTTTGCCCTTGGAATCAAAGAATCGAACATAGGAAGTCAAGGAGCCCTGATGGCAAAAGCCATCTTGCAAGGGACCTTACCTCAAGACATCGCCCCTCAAACTATCAATGGACCTTTTTTCCTATTCATGAATGCCATTTCTTGTTCTAAGCAGGGTGTAGATCTCCCCTCTTTTATAAAGCAGGTAGAAAGCATGAACATCTCTATCGAATATATCGAAGGAGAAAGATAAAAATGTTATTTAACATATTAGAACAAAGTTTTCTTTTTTTCCCCCTAGCTCTTGGTCTTTACATCAGCTATGCAGTCCTTAGGATCCCTGACTTGACAACAGATGGCAGCTTCGTACTGGGAGCTGCTCTTTTTGGGGTTAGCATTCATCTAAATATTCACCCTGTTCTATCTATGGGTATTGCTACTTTCGGAGGAGCTCTTTGCGGCGCCGCCGTGAGCTTTTTACAAACACGCTTTCATCTGCATCCCCTCATCGCGGGGATCTTACTTGTCTTCATCTTAAATACCCTCTCTCTTAAGTTGATGGGAAGACCTAACCTTTCTCTACTTGATCGGCCTTCTATCTTTTCTTTGATAGATCCGAGTAAACTCCTTCTTCTTTTTTCTTTAACCTTTACTTTGTTAATAAGTGCAGCTTTTCTACTAACCTCTAAAACGGGAGTCTTGCTACACGCACTAGGCAATAACCCCACACTGCTTAATCTATTCGGGAAAAATGCAAATGCTTATCGAATGCTTGGTCTTTGCATCAGCAACGGTCTTGTCGGATTCTCAGGAGCCTTAACGGCACAAGCAAATGGCTATGTTGATACTTCTATGGGACTCGGAGTCGTTTTAATTGCTTTAGGAACTGTGATGATCGGACAACAGATCTATCAATTTCTCTTTGCAAACCTCCCATTAAAAAACATTTTAAGATTGCTATCTTGCTTAACGGGCATCTTTGCTTATTTTTTTCTTATCAATATTCTTATTTCAGCAGGCCTTGACCCTATCTATTTACGTCTCATGATAGGACTATCATTAATTGGATTTTTAGCTATAACGCGAAATAAAAAACTTCAGGAGACCAGATCATGAATAGCCCTTTACTATCTCTTACCAAAGTCTCCTTAAAAGTCCCCTCCAAGGAAACTCCTATCCTTAACGATCTTTCATTAGATGTTTTTCCAGGTGAATTCATCGTCTTGCTAGGAAGTAACGGCTGCGGAAAAAGCTCTCTTCTTAAAATCATCAACGGACTTTTTTCTCCAACATCAGGAAGCTTACTCTTTCAAGGGAAAAACTTGTTAGAAAGATCCTTAACTCAAAGATCTAAATCTATCGTCACTCTGACACAAGATTTAAACTTATCCACCTTCTCGGACCTCACCGTTTTAGAAAATTGCCTAATTGCGCTTCAGCGCAACAAAACTACTTCCCTCTCTTTTTCCTCTAAAAAAGAGCAACGAAAAATCAAGACTCACCTCCATGATTACAATCCCAATCTATCGAAAAAACTACAAGCGCCCGTCTCTACTCTTTCAGGAGGAGAAAGACAAACTCTAGCTCTTGCCATGAATCTTTGGAGTACACCTTCCCTTCTTCTATTAGATGAACATACAAGCGCTTTAGATCCTCATATGGCAAAAAAACTCATGCACCTTACTCATGAAACAGCCTGTAGACACCAAGTTACAACCCTTGTAGCAACACATAACTTAGAAGATGCCTTAAACTACGGAACTCGTCTTATTGCTATGAGCCAAGGAAAAATCGTAGTAGATATCCCCTATGAAGAAAAAAAATGCCTAACTCGTGAAAAGTTACTAACTCTTTACCAGTCATAATTTGGCAAAACTTGCTCTTTAACTCCTCTATTGATACTATAACCGCTTTTCTTAGTATAAATAACCCAGTACGGAGATACTTTATATGATTCTCTTAAGTTTATGTGCTTCCATAAGCCTTTTTGCAACACATGCAATGGCATCGCAGTTTCCTTTAGAAAGTAACGCCCTACTACTGCGAACTCAGTACAAAGCCACCACACCCGTCATCTCCAACGTTGAAGTGGCTCCCAACTGGACAATCTATGTTGAAGAATCAGGAAACCCTAATGGGATCCCCGTAGTTTTCTTTCACGGAGGACCTGGGATCAAATTTAGAGCAACGGATCACCAATGGTTCAATCCCGAAAAATATCGTATTATCGTATTTCAACAAAGAGGCACCTCTAATTGCACACCCTCTGCAATGGATCTTAATACAC
>JAZKAC010000016.1:0-19339 GCA_040389325.1 Chlamydiota bacterium
ATTGCTTTTATTTGCCTGATTCACTAAAGAGTCGGCAAAACGCTCCAAACTCCGAGTCTCTCCAGTGAGCTCACCTTTAATCATTGCAATGTTGTTCACAATAAACTCCTATTATTATTAATTTGATAAATACTATTATATAGCATTTTAAATTAATTTTATATCAAAAACAAAGAAAATACTTATGCATTGGGTTGTAAAAGTCATAAAAACTTAGTAAGCAAGGAATAACAAAAAAAATGCATTTAATAGGAGAATCATAAATACTAGCCTGAAAAAACTTAAGAGGGTGTCCCATGGAACAAAAACCGTTACTTAAAGTCCCTTTTGCTCAAGGCCCTCATATAGGGGTGCACTTCTTAGCAGAAAAAGAGGGATTTAAGGTGTCTTTGGTTGAAAGTGATGAGTTTTACGCTTCATTTTTTACGGAAATAGATAAGACTCTGCGTAATAAGTTATTAACTTGGATAGAAGAATACGGCCGAGGGCTTCCTTCTGCCGTGGATTTTCTTCCTAGGCAAAAAACTTCTAGCTTTACGGATAGCGTGCTAAAAGCTCTTAGATTGATCCCCTTCGGAGAAGTTGTCAGCTATTCCGAACTAGCTGCCCTATCCGATTCTGAAAGGGCTGTCAGGGCCGTAGGAACGATTTGTAGATTAAACCGATACCCCTTGTTTTTACCCTGTCATAGGGTAGTACGTAAAGGTGGCTCTTTAGGAGGCTTTGCCTTCGGATCTCCTTTGAAAACCACCTTATTACAGTTTGAGGAAGAGGCAGTAATTACTCGATAGACCCCTTTTCTTCCTCTAATTGGACAATTTTTTCCATTTCTTCTTTTTCTTGGTCCCCTTGAGAACACCCCACAAGGGTCAAGAAAGAAAAAAATATACTCATAAATAAAAATCGCATAAGGCCTTCCTTTTCAAGATCTAACTTATTGTTAATGTAAGCTCTTTTCTTTTTTTTGGATACAGACAAGATATTTTGGCACAAATATTGCGTCTTATCTTTAATACCAACAAATATGAGGGTGTTATGGAAAAGGATCTTGAAAAAGAAAAGTTATTAAAAAAAGTATCCGAGTTAGAATCTTTAAATGACCAACTTATCTCCGAATTGCGCTTTTTAAATGACCTTTTGCGCAAGGTGGGTTTTGAAGAAGGACTTAAAACATTAAAAAGCGCAGCAGAAGACCTAATAGAGCAAGATCGCACAAATTTTGAAGAGCAAGAGTAACTGCATAAAAAACAAAATCGCAAGACTTAAGTGCACTTAGAGGTTCTTGCGATTCCGGCTTCTTCATACAATGTTCCAACTTGTTGTTAAAAAACCAAGACCTGACTTCCTATAAGAGATACCATGGTATCTATAATACACATAAATTACGAATACTGGCTATTATGATAGCCTTTATTCTTTTAATGGTTCACTTCCAATGAGATTTCATTAGGAAGAGAAGCTCCCCATGGAAAACCTCAAATTCCGTCACAAAATAGACATTTGATCGTTTTACAAAAAATCACACCCTAAAAAACTCTTCTCAAGACCCTATTTTTATTTTTTTTCACTTACATTTTGACTAAAAATTAACCTAAATATAAGCTGATGATAATTTAAAATACACAGATATTAAATTGTTTATTAATAACATAAAAATATAATTAAAATTAAAAATAGGAATTTTATGACCATACCGCAATTCATGCCAGACCTCTACACAACCTTCAGCCATATTCATACTAGGATACAAGACAACATCTCCAAACCTGTTGAAACGATTAAAGAGTTAGCCCTACCCATCATTACTTCCCTAGGGGAGTTAAGCTCCTATGGGATATCTTGCGTAGGACATGTCTTTACAATGGGAGTGAATAGTTTTTCAGATCTCATCTCTGCTTTAAATAGATTGGTTAGTCGTTTGTTTTCTCAAGCTAAGGAAGCTCCTATTACAGAAGTTGAAAAATCACAAGATCCTGCTCCCCCTGTTCCAAAAACGGAAGTTACGATTCCTTTGGTTGATGAAGATAAAACCCTAAACCCCTATTACCTAAACCTTGAGCAGATCAGGATCGAGATGAGGATAGCTATAGATGCTTTCATGCAAGAAACGAGTGAGATCATGACTAAGTATTACCCGACAGGTCCTGAACAAGAAAAATTCATAACGGAGCTACGAGAGGAATTAGATCTAATCTTGGAAAGAACTAACTTTGATATAGACCCAGTTACACAAAATCTGGAAGAATATTTCGTTCCTAAGGAGACAGTCTTTACTCAATCAAAACTCATCGGAGAAGTTATCCTAACAAAAACATCCGAATTTGTTGTTAATAATTACCCTTCTCAAGAAGCGCAAACTCAATTTATGGCTAATGTCAAATCCGAGTTAGACATCACCTTAGAAAAAATCAAGGCCATTAGCGCCGAAGAGCATGAAGAAGCTCTAAAAATCTTGGATCACGTCGACTCGGGAAGTATGTATTAACTTAAAAAAGTGATGGAAGGTTAGTTAACACTCCATCACTCTTTTTTCTTGTTTTCAAAAAAATGCTATTCATGCTACAGCTCTAAAACAACTTACCATGGATACAACCTTGAAAAAAATAGCACTGGAAGAGCACTTTATAACACCCGACTTTATCAAATACACACAAGATGACTTTTCAGCGATGGATAAAAGTTGTGTAGATGACTTTGTTACAAGGCTTTTAGACTTTGAAGATAAACGGATTGAAAAGATGGATGAAGCTGGTATAGAAATTGCCGTTCTTTCTTTAACGGATCCAGGGGTACAAAGAGAACCCGACACGGCTACGGCTATTAAACTCGCTCAAAAAACTAACGATTTCCTTGCCGAGAAAATCTCAAAAAACCCCAAACGATTTAGAGGTTTTGCTCACCTTGCCATGCAAGATCCTAAAGCTGCTGCGAAAGAGCTTGAACGCTCCATACTGGAATATAACTTTGTCGGAGCTCTTATCAACGGACAGACAGAAGGAAAATATCTGGATGAAGAGGAGTACTATCCTTTTTGGGAAAAAGTTCAAGAACTGGAAGTTCCTATCTATCTACACCCTGGCGCTCCTTATAAAATTCCTTATAACTGTAAAGACCAACTTGAGCTTGCAGGTCCCCTTTGGGAATGGGGCGTTGAAACGGCAACACACGCCCTTCGCCTAGTCTTTAGCGGTCTATTTGACCGATTTCCCAAGGTGAAGATAATCTTAGGTCATATGGGAGAGACCCTTCCTTATGTTCTTTGGCGCTTAGATAGCCGCTGGAACATCTTACAACATAAGATGAGCTTAAAAAAAGCTCCTTCAGAGTATATTAAAGAAAGCCTCTACGTAACAACATCAGGCATGTGCTCCAAGGGACCTTTATTATGTGCCATCTCTGAGCTTACCGAAAACAATGTCATGTTTTCAGTAGACTACCCTTACGAATCTTCTAAACTTGCCTCTCAATTTATAGAGCAGGTGCCAATCGATGAAAAAGCTCGTGAAAAAATCTGTTATCAAAACGCTAAACGTATTTTAAAACTATGAAAGCATTTAAAAAAATCGTCCTCTTTTCCTCTCTTTTAACAATTTTGCAAAGCTGCTCAACTACGAAAGAAAATAAAGCAAGTGATCTTAAGGCAAAAAAAAGAAATATCATCGTGATCATGACAGATCAAGAACGGTATCCGACTCATTGGCCTGAAGGATGGGCCGAAAAGAATTTAACTTCTTTAAACCGTCTAAAAAAACATGGATTGACGTTTCATAAAGCTTATACGGCAGCTTGCGAATGTGCCCCTAGCCGAGCCGTTATGGTTTCAAGCGAACACTACCCCATCAACAAAGTACCTCGCACGCCTCCTACCAACGGTCTCCCTTCTGCTAAAGAACTAATGGATATAGGATCTTTGCTTAAAGACAAGGCAGGTTACGATGTCGTCTGGAAAGGCAAATGGCACCTTAGCCTGCCTTTAGCAGGTGGATACCACTGGAAAGAAGACGATATAGCTAACGTCCAAGAAAAATACGATATCTACGGATGGACTCCTCCCGATGCAGGCAACGCCATTCAGGAGTTTGAAAAAAATACGGACGGAAAAACATTTAACGGTCTTACAACGTTAGGCGGAGGCTTTGCCAATAATGATAGCCGCTATATACATGGATACCAAAAAGAAGATCCCAAAGAAACGGCAGGCTGGGGAATGGGTGTCATCGACTACTTAAAGGAAGTCACTTCCGTAGAAGCAGGTGAAAGGAAGCCCTTTTGTCTTTTTATCTCCCTTGTAAATCCACATGATATCTGGGTCTACCCTAATTCATGGGAAGCTGCAGGCTATAAAAAAGAAGACTTCGCCGAAATGGGTATCGATCTTCCCGATAACAATCTTGATGATCTTACAACCAAACCTACGATTCAACTTCTAGCTCGAAAGGCTTTTGATAAAGCGTCTCCTATCGAGGATGCCAAGGCTGCAAAAGAGTATGTCAATTTTTACGCCTACCTAAATAAAAAAATCGACGATCAAATAAACGAGATCCTAGACACCTTAGATTCTCTTGGATTAACAGAAGACACCCTTATCATAAGGACTGCCGATCATGGAGAATTAGGCCTTTCTCACGGCATGAGGGAGAAGGCTTATACGGTCTATGAAGAGATGATCCACATCCCCCTTGTTATATCAAATCCGACATTGTATCCAACTCCTCAAACAACGGATTCTTTTTACTGTCATTTAGATCTTCTTCCAACTCTAGCAGAGCTAGCCTCCATTCCAAATTTTGACAAATATGGAAAAGGGATCAGCATTGTCCCTATTTTAGAAAATCCTAAAGCCTCTATACAAGACTCTATCCTTTTTACCTATGATGATGTCTTTTTTCTTCCAAGCGACACGCCTTCTAGCCACATCAGAGCCATAAGAGAAGGAGATCTGACCTACGCAGTCTATTATTCCGAAGACGGCAGTCACTTTGAATATGAAATGTATAACTTGGAAAAAGATCCAGGGCAACTCCAGAACCTCTTATATAAAGATGTATCTTCTAAGACAGCTCTTGAAGCACGAAGACTCCATCTTAAGCTTAAAAAGAAAATAGACCAATCAAGCGCTCTTCCTGAAGGATTTCCTTGGCCAAAGCAACCTTTTTAAAATTAGTTAAAATAACTACCCCAAGGACCCCATGCCGCTTTATACGCCGATCTCTTTAAAAAAAGGACTTCCAAATCTTGGTTATAGCCTTACAGGTCTAGCCGCGGTGCCAAGTAAGTGGTTCTTATCAGGCCTCACGTATTCTGTAAGACACATAATGATAATGTGTAAAAAAGACACCGCCATCTTATCTCACCTAGCTCACCTGGCTCTTGCCATTTTAGAGGCGCCGCCATTTATTGGAGGCGCAGTAGCCTGGTTGGAGTGGAAAGCTCACCCTGACACACAACAAATAAGAACAATGAAAATGGACTCCGTTATAAAACCAGCCAAAAAAATACGGATATATTAAAAAACAATCCAAGAGTGTTCATTGGAAGCAAAGAGGAGTTGTTGAAAAAAGTGATGGATCATTTGCCTTTCACGCATAGATCCGAACAAGACCAGACTGAAATTTCTCAGCAGTGGAGCTTTAGCTACCGACTAAAGACACTTGATCAAGCCTTCCCGTCATAGAACTCCTCTTTATGCTTTTGTCTCATCAGCTCGCAATACCTTAGTGACATAGGTGATAGAGAAGCTACCTTTACTCTCCGCATCCGCTTTCTTTCGACGGAATGAAATCCCGATAGCGTGAATGGGTTTATGAAGGTGAAGTAAGTGCATATAGTATTTTTGTTCCTCTATCTGAGATATTCCCACCTCGGGAGGCTTATTAACCTTTATTTCTATAACATAAAAAAGCTTGGGCAGCTCAACGATAATATCTGCCCGTCCTAAAGCTGTGGAATATTCTGCACACGATTTAATACCGGCTGCAACAAAAAGAGCTTGCACGATAGCATGGTAAAAGCGTTCTTGTTCTTGAGGTTTTTTGTCACTTTCATACAATTGATAAGGGATATTGCTAAAAACACTTGTAAGGCATGTGATTAGCTGTTCTATATTTTCTTCTACCAAAGCTGAAAAAAGTTTTGATAAGATGGAGTTAACAAGAGATAATGACGTTTTGGTTAAAGCTGCACAAAGATGAGTATGCAAGGCCGTTTTCACTTCTTCATTAGGATACTTAAGTTGATAAAATTGTGTAACGGGATTGCGAGTTTTAATAGTTAAATAGCCCATCTGAAAAAGTAATGCCGTTAGAGGAATGCATTCTATTTCAAAAGTTTGCAATAAACTCATATTCCCTTCTAATCTATCCAAATTTAGAAAATCACACTCTTTTTGTCTTTCTGCTTTACCAAGTTCATCTAATAAAAATTTGAGGGTAGCGGATTCAAACCAAAAATTTCCTAATTCTTGAACATCTAAAGCGCAGGTAAGGGAAAAAGGACTGTAAACAGTTGCAGTTTCTCTTTAAAGCAATATCCATTATACCAAGACTTTAAATCTTCTCGTAAGGTTTCATAAGGGATGTTCTCTTCTTCCTTCCAAGCGTTTATATGCTCTTTAAAATACAAATCCACTTCTTTATCCGTATACCCACAAACGTCAAAAATTTTTTTATTCATGGTGAGATTCGTTAAATTATTCAACCCTGATGAAAGATCCGATTTACTAAAAGCGCTAACTCCCGTAACAAAAACAAATTTGACAACAACTGAACGAGCTTTAATAACACAGGCAAAACTTTTCATAATATCACGAATTTCTACGGCAAGCTTAAGATTGTAGAGCGTGTGTAAAATCGGATGATCATATTCGTCAATAAGGACGGCTACAGACTCGAAAGGTTTTTTTGAAACCTCGTTACAAAGAGAGTCGATTAAAACGCCCAGAGCAGCATTTATATTAAGATTGGAGCTTAGAGAAACCCCGTATTGATTTGCTATTCTCTGCATAACAATAAGTAAGCTTCTTTTAAAATCTTCACCGCTTTCTGTACTTAATTCCGAAAAATCAAATCTAATGACTCCTACAGGTTTCCAAGCATGGTCACTATTTGCAATCCAAAGATCTTTAAAAAGTTCTTTTTTCCCATGTAAAGCCGCAGCTAAAGTAGATAGTAACAAAGATTTACCGAATCTGCGAGGACGAGAAAGAAAAACCCTACAATGATCGTTTAATAAGTCATAAATATATTTTGTTTTATCTACATAAACGCAATTTTTTTCTCTAAGTTCAGAAAATTCACTAATTCCAATAGGCAGTTTTTGCATATATTATATTCGCCTCAATTTCACTCCATATTATACCCATTAAAGTAATCGAATAAAGAAAAGAATCTTAGATAGAATAATTCTTATCTTATCATGAAAAAAACCAATCTTCACGAACATCATAGATTAAACTTTATTTTATCATTTAAGCAATTCCACCATTTGGTCAAGTAAAGACTCGGGGTCTTGTTGATCAAAATCTAAAAGACCTTTAGCTAAAGACATCTTGTGCTCTTTTAACTTCATCATCTTCTCTTCTATAGTCTCTGCGCAGATGTATCTTCTTGCAACTACAGTATCTTTCCTTCCAAAGCGATGAGCTCGATCTATCGCTTGTCTTTCTACGGCTTCATTCCACCAAGGATCGAAAAGGAAAACATAATCTGCAGCGGTGAGGTTAAGGCCTACCCCTCCCGCTTTTAAACTGATGAGGAAAATGGAAACGGAAGCGTCATTTTGAAAATCGGATACCACCTGCTCTCGATCTTTCGTCTCACCATCCAAGTAAACATATTTCCAACCCTTTTCTCTTATCTTCTTTTCTAAAATCTTTAACATCCTAGTGAACTGACTATAAACAAGCACCTTCCTATTTTGTTCTATAGCTTCTTCCAAGTCCAAAATAACCCTTTCTACTTTAGCGCTTTCTTGCACGGTCTCTCCGTCAACAAGAAGAGGATCACAGCAGATCTGCCGAAGGCGGAGTACGGCTTCCAATACTTCCATGCGATGGGCAGAAGAGCCTTCTAGCGTGATCTTTTGTAAAAGACCTTTCCTTGTCTTGTTAAGCCACTCTTCATAAAAAGCTCTTTGCTCTTCTTTCATCTCCACCCAAATAACCTGCTCTATCTTATCCGGCAAATCTTGTAGTACATCTTCTTTTCTTCTTCTTAAAAGAAAAGGCTGCACCTTTTTGCGGATCCTTTGTCTATACCTATCGTCTAGAGCAGCAGAAGATAACATGGAAACATAATCCTCTTTTTCACCTAAAAGGGCAGGCTCCAGAAAATGAAATAAAGACCAAAGATCTTCTGCCCTATTTTCTATGGGGGTCCCCGTAAGACAAAGTCTCATGTTGGAACGAAGAGAAAAGCAAGCCTTGGCTAGTTGACTTTCAGGGTTTTTAATCCATTGCGCTTCATCAAGTAAAATACAGGAAAAAGATAAAGAAGAAAAAAGAGCCTGATCAATTCGTAAATAGGCATAGGAGGTCAATATGGCTTCTTTACCTTGTAAAGAAGCCCCCTTTTCTCTTAAAGGCCCCTGATGAACATGTAGCTTTTTATGAGGGATAAAGGCTTCCCACTCTTTTCTCCAATTAAAGATTAAAGAGGTTGGCGCTATAAGCAAAATAGGTTTATCGGAAGAATAAGTAGAAAAGAAAGAAAGGGTCTGTACCGTCTTTCCAAGACCCATCTCGTCGGCAAGCAACCCTGAAAACCCATTTTTTTGTAAAAAATGGAGCCACTCTTTTCCCTCTTTTTGATAAGGACGAAGCTCTCCTTGAAATAAACTGTCCTCTACCTCTAAGGTTTTTTCGACCGATTGCAACCTGTCAAGTAGTGACCTACTTCCTGGATCACATAGAAATAAATCTTTTATCCCCTCTAAAACCCCAAACTGCTTTTTAGGTAACCGGCAAGAATCCCCTACCCTTTCCGTTGATATAAGATCTCCTATCCCTTCATAATCTTGATCCCCCTCAAGCCAGGCTACGGCAGAAGAAGATAGCTCCAAGAACTTTTCCCTACGGCTAAAGGCACCGATGACATCGGCGACATTAGCCGTATGCTCTCCATATGTAAACGAGCCTCGGATAGTAAGATTCTCCCCTTCTAACCCCAAAGAAAGCTCTTTTTGAGTCATCTTCATCAAGCGTCTTCCCTTACTATCAAAGATCTTCCATCCTATATCGAGTAAGAAGGAAAGGCTTTTGGCTATCTTATCCGTTGGACAGTAGTATTGAGAGTTCTCTAACGATTTTCGCCTAAAGTCGGTCTCCAAAAGGTCCTTTTCCCACTCTTTTTCCGCTACGATATTTCGCCCTAAAAACATTTTCGAATCAAAAAAATCGACCACCTTCTCTTCATATTCCATCTTAAGATCGGCAAAGGCTCCATATCCATCTTTTAAAAGAAGATACGGATAGACTGTAAGAGATTGTTGAACGGAAGACAAATACTCACCTTTCCATAAGGTCTTAGGAAATCCTTCGGGAGGATCTTCTTTATATCTATGGATGAAAAGATCTTTTTCTTTTCCCTCTAAAATCTTGGACTCGGGATATACAACTCGCAGCCATGAGGTATTTATATCTTCTTTTAAAACAAAGACAATCCTCTTGCAAATGCCCCAGATAAGGTCTTTACTATGAAATAAAAAATCAACGGAAGAAAAGGGGTGTAAAGATCCGTCAATGATAAGCGATCCTGTCACCAAAAGCCCTTCCGATCCTATCATCTCCGCCTCTAACTCCACTTCCACTTTACTTAAAGGATTCAAAAAAAGAGAACTTCCCTTCCATAGAAGCTTTTTTGCAAAAATAAGTTTTTGCATAGCTTCTATGGAATGAGCGGCTTTGATCCGTATCGTATTACAACTTAACGTTTGCTCCTCTCTACTGCCTAAAGGGATCCCTACTTCTTTACACCTTTGCTTCCTCAAAAAGGAAGCAAGCTCTTTAGCTTCTTCCCCTAATTTTTGCAAAATGGGTAAATATAAAATGCGCGAAGTGTCCTTTTCTGCTATAGTTACAATAAAATAGACTTCTTCGTTGCGTATTTCTTGCCCAATAGAGAAAATTAAATCAGTCATTATAAAGATGTACCCTATGAATAATAAATTAAAAATAGTAGAGTCTGCTTCTTCTCCCTGGCAAGAAAAGCAAAATAAATGGGATGCCAAGGCTAAGGCTTATGAAAAAACTCACCCCTTAAAAACACTTCGCAGCCTCCCTAAGATGGTTGGCATCACAGCTAAGACAGCTAGGTTTCTTAGGATCAAAAGTCTTTTCTACATCCTCACACAAGATAAAAAGAATACCTTCCTACGCTATTTCTTTAAACGTCCTTTCACTTATACCCTTTCTTTATTGCGCTCTTACCTACGAAAAAAAAGCTTTTCAAGAAAAGATGACCTCTTTTTTTGCGGAATACAAGATGAAGAAGAATTTAAAAGTCTTCTTTTACAAGAAAAAACAATTCTCATCGTAGGCTTTTCTTACTGTCATAAACCGATAGAGTGCCCATCCGGCCGTTTTTCCGATCTTTGCGAGAATATTCAAGACCACCCCGTTTGCAGCCAATGCTTCATAGGTAAGTGCAGTCACCTCCTAGCTTCTACCAAGGCTAAGCTCCTTTATATACCGACTATCCACTACATCGGAGAGAAAATCTTTGAAGCCACTCATGAGAACCCTGATCACGATATCGTATTTTTAATCACTGCCTGCGAGATGTCTCTGCAGATGTTTGGAGACTGGGGCAATATGGTAAAGGCTCGTGGCATCGGGATCAGACTTGATGGACGGATTTGTAATACGATGAGGGCTTTCAAGTTATCCGAGGAAGGGATAAAGCCCGGTCTCACAGTAGTGCTTGACCCGACTCAGGAAAAAATTCTTAGTTTGTTACAACAACTTCATTAAAGAGGCTCCATAGGAGAATTCCCTTTCTTCTGGCTATTTGCCGTTGAGTGCTATATCGAGCACATATCTTGCTGATCGTCCCGTGCCTTTTTTAATAATGAGCTTGGCTCGTTCAAGGGCGGCTAAGTGCCTTCCTGCTGTCGATCGGGGAAGGTTAAGAGTTGCTACGACATGAGAAATAGTGATCTCGTTAGCAACTTCAAAAAGATCATATATATTCTTTAGATTGGTTGGTAAAGTTTTTTCAGGTTGTAGTCGTAGTATTTCTGGAGTGCTTCTTGGAAGGACACACTTTACAAAACTTATTCCTTCCAGAACTTGTGGACGAGGAAGCTCTATTTGCTTATAACTGTTAAAAAGGGTAATTAATCCCGTGCCTAATTTTTCAATGAGATGTGCCTCTCTAAAAGCTCTACAAATAGCCGGGTTACGAAGAAAACTCATGCCATCTAGTAAATTATGAGCATCGAGGGGTCCTGGGAAGTCGCCTGGACTGAAGAATTCTATGCGATCGTCATAAATAGAGATTTTAGCCGGTGTTTTTAGGTGATAATTGCGGTGGACTAACATATTTAATAAGACCTCTCTTAATGCCACCTCAGGTACTTCAAGGGTTTCTTTACGCTCAAAGCCTTTAATAGTAAAGGATCGGTAAAGACGACTAAGAATAAACGCGGTTGCTTCTTGATACTGTTCGAAAAGAGTTCCCGTGCAATCTTTTGTTGCTAAAGCTTCTCTTCCTTCTACACCTGCAAAATGTGTACAAATAATCATTGCTTCAGAAAGGTACTGCTCCGGATTTTTTCCAAATAGGAGTAGTCCCGCAATGGTGGGATAGCTTTTTCCATGGTCCTTTACGATGAGCCCATACGCTTCTACTAGCTCCCTGGTGAGATTTACCTTTGAACGACCTTTTCTTTTTTGGAAAAAATCATGTATTTTTTTTTCATCAAGATGTAATTCGGTATCTGCTTGATATACGGGAAGCGTATCAAAGGAGATCCCTCGAGATTGCCATCTTAGTTCTTCGTTTAGATCTGCATTAGCTCGTAGAGTATGACGTCCTACGCGGATATAAACACCATTTTCTAGTCCCTCGGAACGACGATAATAAGGTTTGTTCATCCCCTTGGAGACTTCAATGCAAAGGATGGTTTTGTTGTCCATCATTCGTGTGTATACCGAGGGGAGAATAGGAGGAGTAGTTGCTTCGTAAATAGTCCGATCAAGAGATTCCATGATCTCATTGATTATTTCGTCAGAAAGTCCGATAATTGTACGATCATCATCGATTCCAATGATGACTTTACCCCCATATCGGTTACAAAACCCGATAATCGTTTTAATTATTTGATCTTTTTTAGGCATTTCTCTTTTGAATTCAAGAAAAGAAGATTTCGGTTCAGGGTATTTCATCAGAGGCTCTTTTGTTAAATTTTTGAGAGGAAAAGCTCTTATCTAAGCATTGTCGAGCTTACTTAAATTAATCTTATCATAAGATGAGTTGATTAGTAAATTTTTATGACTCACTTGGTAAAACAACTCATTTTCAACTCATTATGAGTCATAAGTTTTTTGCTGTCTTGCTCTGCTTTTTTTGTTTTTAAGCGTCTTAATATTATAAGTTTGTAATTTTTTTGCGGACTATTTTCGTGAAAAAGCTATTAAACGACTCATTTTTTGATGAGTCATTTATATAATGTAAGCGAGAAAACCGAGAAGTCTTCAGCTTCGTCGGATGAATCGCTATCCTCTTTTTAAGATTTAAAATTGCCTCAGTACAACTGTTAAAATAAAACAATTCCCCTGAGGCGCGGGTAATGCGTATGATGACTTGTGAGAATCAAGCTAGGGGAGGCTTCACCTGCAGGTCTCCCTTGAATTTGAAGAGACTTAAAAAGAAGATTTATTCAACCACTATGGACTAAAAGTCCATAGTGGTTGAATTATAAAAAAACCCTTAATTTGCTAGAACAACTTCACAAAGATGCTTTCTTCGAAAAGGCTTAGGTCTTGCAACTTTCTCAAAGACCCTCATCCTGGGAGCGCATTGACAAGATGCTTGGCAAGAGCCTTGCATCTTCTCGGCACAATCAGGGCAAGAGAGGAAAAGGGTATTACAATCCATATTAGCGCAGTTATGGTACACATCGGAAGGAACTCCACAAAAATGACATCCGCTGATAGGGGTAGGCTCGGCATCTTCTTTTAAAGGAATGGCCAGTCTATCATCGAAGACAAAAAGTTTACCTTCCCAAAGATCTTCCCCTTGCTCCAACCCGTATCGAATCACTCCGCCATTTAGTTGGTATACGTTCTCAAATCCTTCCTCTTTCATCAAGGCAGAATAAAGCTCGCAACGGATCCCGCCCGTGCAGTACATCATCACTTTCGTATTTTTAAGATCATACTCATCTTTTAACTGTCTTGCGTACTCGGGAAACTTACGAAACATATCAAGCTCGGGCTTCACGGCACCTGAAAACCGTCCTATCTTCCATTCGTAGTCGTTGCGTACATCTAAAAGTAAAATATTTTCTTCTTTTTCCAGCATTTTCTTCCAATCGGCAGGCGAGACGTGCTCTCCCCCGTTATGAGGATTCGCATTGTGATCCAAAGCAACGAGTTGCTTTCTAAACTTCACAACCGTTCTAGGAAAAACTTGCTCATGGTACGCATGAACCTTAAAATCGATATCCTTAAACCGCTCATCTTGCTTCATCCATTCCACGTACTCCAGACCATGCTCTTTCAAGGCGCTCATCTGTGCATTAATTCCTTCATAGGAGATGTAAATACGGGATTTAATATCTCTTTCTTTAAAAAATGCTCGATGTTTAGCTATTTCAGCATGAGGATCTGCAATAGGGGTGAATACGTAAAAGGCTATAACAAAATATTCTTTCTCATTAGACATAACAACCTCTCTATACTTATCGTAAATACAATACCTTAAATACTTCTATAAATCCACTATTTTACCAAACCGAGACGATCGATAGCCTCTTCATCCGAAAGAATGTTTCTATAGGGAACATGAGCAAACTGAGCCTCTGCCACTTCCATACTGAATTTAGCCTTTATTGCATCGGAATACGCATAACGAAGACCTATAAATTCTATGCCTCTTTCTTCTGCGCTCTCCTCAATTTCTTTTAGATGAGTTGCCTTGTCATTGATAAAGACAATATGTTTTGGGATGTAGCCCATCTTTTCACATAACGTAAAAAAGCTCTTTCCCTTATGAGCTCCACCCGTAAAAAGAACCCCCTTACGGTATAAGACCCCCTCGAACTCCCCTCTTTTAGGTTGCTCGAAGTAAACATCTTTTGAAAAAGGAGCCTCTTTTTCAAAAAAAACTCCATTTTCTTCTAAATGCCTCGTGGTCTTTTCCATTAACGTCAACCCCTGAGTGGTTAAACCCATTAAGGAAAATCCCCTCTCTTGCATATCTTGTATTATAGAAGCGGTAGAGGACTCGACAAGCTGCATCTTTGTCACATGCCTAATCATCACCCACTTATCAAGAGATTCCTTCAGAGCCTCTTGATAAGAAAGCCCCTCCTCTACATGCTTTTTCATAAGGGCGCAAAACCACTCATCCGAGCCTAACATTTGCGTCGGGATCAAAATTGTATCGTCAATATCACATAAAATGATAGAATCGACAGTTATATGATTAACTATCTCTTCAAAATTCGAAATCTCTATAATTTCGCCACTCAAACTTCCACATAGAACCACAAAAATCATAGTAAAAAATTTCATATAAAAATTCCTTTTCTAGGTTAGATCTATAAAAGATCCTATAGGAAAAGAAGAAAAAAAGCACGAAACACAAAATACACTTGTTTAAAAACCAAAATTGTACTAGGATTTGTGTCTTTCAAGTAGAATGTACTTACCACTTAGGAGAAACAATGGTTCGATATACAGGTCCAAAAAATCGCATAGCACGTCGTTTTGGAGTCAATATTTTTGGACGCGCGCGCAATCCGCTTTTACATAAGCCTAACCCTGCAGGAATGCACGGCGCTAAACGCAAAAAGAAATCTGACTACGGTTCACAGCTAGAAGAGCAACAAAAACTTAAAGCCGTTTACGGCATGCTTACCGGCAAACAACTTATTCGTTATTTTAAAGAAGCTGAAGCTTCTAAAGGAAACACTCCTCAAGCTTTTATAGAGCGTATCGAGTGCAGACTAGACAACGTTGTTTATCGTATGAAGTTTTCCAGCACTATTTTCGGAGCTCAACAGCTCGTTGCCCACGGGCACGTACTAGTTAACGGGAAAAAAGTAGACAGACGTTCTTTCTACGTAAGACCCGGAATGACTATCTCCGTTAAAGCTAAATCGCAAAGTATGCCTTTAGTTAAAGATTCCATCGTAGCAGGTGGCAGAGAGCTTCCCGAGTACATTTCCGTAAACACGGAAACTTTCTCAGGACAACTTCTCTCCTCTCCTCACATGGATCAAGTGCCTTTTCCTCTTCCTGTAAATATCCCTTTGATTTGCGAATTCTTAGCGCACACTCACTAAGATAGAAAGAGAAAACACTTCTTGTTTGTTAAAAGCAGCACTCACGTGCTGCTTTTTTATTTTGAAAGCAAAACTTCTTTTACCCCCAGTCCATGCCCTTGGTTTTCCACTTCCTTTAAAATTCCATTTAAACGATCCCCTTGATACCAATCACAGCTCAAAAGCTCAAGACAAGAACGATCGGGTCCGTAATTACTCAAAACAGCTGCTCTAGCATCCTTAAGCGCTAGCTTAGTCTCAGGCCCTAGTCCAAATCCCCATCCATACCTTCTTTCCATCTGCTTTAAATTTTCATGAGCGTGATGCGCATTCTTAAACCCATTATTAGCCGGCCCAGCCTTAGCAAGCCTCGCGACTTCATCAAATACTTTGCATGCGCTTGTATTCCTTTTATTTTTACTTATATCATAACCCACTCCAGCCTTAGCAATATCCGCAAGACCCGCAACAAGCCCTCTTTTTCGAAACGCCTGAAACGTCACCCTATGAAGAACCGTTTGCGTACCGTGGATAGCCGTCCACCCTATCTTCCCCACCGCCTTCAAAACTCCCTTACTTTCCCTATCACCCGGAGTAAAGGCTTCACTCACATGCTTCAACGCCTCCCTTCCGGCTTTTCCCACCGCGCTAAGAAGCTCTGGAATCTCTCCCGCACTCTCTGCCACATAAAGCATTGCCCTTCCGACTAAAGAAGCAGAAGCTCCCTCCTTCTTGATAGGGCTCTCTATCTCAAAGTATATGTTGGTTGGTTTTTCACCAGCATCTAAGTTGGGTTTTCCGACTTTTTCATCTTCATTCCAGTTGGTATAATTAACAAAATCTTTAAGACCTTCGTGTATGGGTGGAGAAAAAACATTATCAAAAAAATACTCCATCACGTTAGTAACAGGCTTTTCACAATACCTTTGACATTTTTCAAGGTCTGCCTTTGAAAAGCCCTGCTCAGCCATTTCCGCCATACCTTTCTCATAATACCCTTTACAGGTCTCCACTATCTTTGAACCTTTTTCACTATCCTCTGCACCAATCTTACATTTCTTTCCAAAATCTTTTATTGAACCTTTTTCACTCTCGGGCAAAGTCTCAATAAAAATATCCTTACCCGTCTTTGCCATCATTTCTCGCCTAAACTCACTTACCTTCTTAATTACATCAGACGGTAAAGAAAGACCTCCTTTACTGTTAGAAGTTTGACCGGATGTCGACAATTTTCCCATTTCCATAATCTTTGCATCCGCTTTCTCTATAGCTCGCCCTCCAATAAGATGAGCAGCAAAAGGCTCTAAAAACACTAAACTTCCCTTAAAGACTCCAACGCTTGCCCCTTGGGCTAACCAAGCTGTAGTACTGATACCTAAAATCTCGCCACCTGCCGCTCCCACAACACCGCAGGCTACCGCCGCTCCCACAGAACAGACAAGACAAGTTAATGCAATAACTATGCACCCCATAACCTTTGGATGCTTAGCATCTATCACATCTTTAGCAACCATAACAGAGAGCCAAAAACCCATACCCGCCCCTGCTATACATCCTGCCGCCATAAATGCAGGTATTTTAGCCTTGGCAAGAACAGCAATCGCTACCCCACAAGTTCCTGTAGCAAGACTCGAAAGAATAAATGCAGAGCCTCCGCTAAAGATCCCACTTTTCGTTCCAGCCCTCATTAAGTCGTCTCTAACAGCTCCTCCATTCCCGCTCGAGTGAACGTTTTTTTGAATATCATCGATGGCTCTTTGTAAATTAGCCGCAGAACCTGTTAAGACCCCCTTATTACCCTCAGCACTTATTTTAAGCTGTTCGCCTCCGTTCGACGGGGGACTATCCACTCCCCTACTCAAAGAGACTTCCGATAGGCCCGATTGTTTTGGATTGTAAATAACAATATTACCGAGAGAGTATTTCGTATTATCATTATTAATCATGACATCCCACCTACTTGTGATTTTTGAGAAGCAATCTTAGCTAATGCATCATAAAGTGACCTCCAAGACTCTTCTTTTGTCTGATCTATAATTATAGCCAACTCTTGCAATTCCGTAAGAGCCTCTTCTATTTGATCCAACTTAAGATACAAATCTGCAGAATGGTACCGAGCTATCGGATTGGCAGGATCCAGGAAAGTTAACGAATTAAACAGGAAAAGGGATTCTTGATATTCGTTGAGTTCTTTTTTTGATAGAGCAAGAGCTATCCAGTAATTGGGCATCAGATGGTTTAACTTCAAAAGAATGAGAAAAATGGATTCTGCTTCAGTAAATTTCTTCTCGTTGAATAAACCTAAACCCACTTGATAGATCCACTCCATAAGCTCATCGGAAAAGCCAAGAACTTCTCGCATGGTTTCACAAGATGCCCATTGAGAAGCTAAAGAATTTATATTTTCAAAATTCGCATAGATCAGATCTTTTGTCCTCTTAGTAATTTGATCCAAATTCTCTTCAAACACATCTTTTATATTATCAGGCAAGGCCTCTAGCCTTTTCCGTAAAAGAGAAAATCCGTCTTCCATTTTTTTCTTTTCTTTTAGCTCTGCTTCTTCGAATTTATTAGCAATTTCTATAGCTTTCTCTCCGATATACTGGTCTCTTTCCATATGTAGAACCCCTGACATCTCAAGCTCATCCGCACACATCGCTGCTAAAATAAGCGCCTGGGGACCTGTAGAACTATTTAACTCTTTAATTTTAATCTCTAAATCTTTGTCCACAATTTATACACCTACAATTAAAAACCAGAAAAACTTAATAATATTATTAAACTATTATTAAGTATATGATTTTTTAAAAAATTGCTTTTTTATGATAAATTAATATCCGACATTTGCTATAAAGACAACATGTCCACGTGAATGTTTATTTTGAGGAAATTATGAAAAAAACCACCGTTCAAAACGTACCATTCACGGATGCTTTAAAGCATATTTTGAAAACACCTCATGCCGTCTCGATAAAAGAGATCCTCTCTATTTTAGCCAAACATGGTCATGCCACCCTTTTACTGATCTTTAGCTTACCTCTTTGCTTTCCAATCCAAATCCCTGGATTGTCAACCCCTTTCGGCCTCCTTTTATGTTTAATAGGGATTCAGATGGGATTTACAAAGCGTCTTTGGCTTCCTAAATGGATCTTACAGAAAAAGATCCCTAAGAAGGTGCTACAAAAGATCACGGAAAAAATCATTTCCATTTCTTTATTCTTAGAAAGGTTTCTCCATCCTCGATTAGAAACACTCACGCAAAGCATAACTTTTGTTAGACTAAATGGCTCCCTCATCGCTATTTTAGCTTTATTTCTAGCCCTCCCGCTTCCTATCCCTATGACTAATTTCTTCTCGGCCCTTCCGATTATAGCATTAGCCTTAGGGATCTTAGAAGATGACGGGATCTGTATTTTAGTGGGGTATTTTTTGAGTTTAGTGTGTTTTTCTTTTTTCTTTTATCTTGCTTACTTTGGGATCTCGGAAATAAAGCACTTAACGGAAAGATTTTTATAAATGATACAAACTAGCTCTTTTATCAACTCTTTAAAGCGCATCTTAAAAAGACCTGGCGAGGTCACGATACAAGAGATACTCTCTATTTTATCCGAACATGGGCATCCTGCCCTTCTTCTCATCTTTACCCTCCCCCTTTGCTTCCCTCTTCAAATCCCTGGGATGTCGACTCCTTTTGGACTTCTTTTATCTTTGATAGGCATTCAGATGGGGTTTAGAAAACGCCTTTGGCTTCCTAAATGGATTTTAAGGAAAAAGACTCCAAGGAAAATGCTACAAAAGGTTATAAAAAAAACCATCTCCATCTCTATCTTCTTACGAAAATTCCTAAGACCTA
>JAZKAC010000017.1:0-5120 GCA_040389325.1 Chlamydiota bacterium
GCCATCGTAACAAGACTAATAGCCGTATTTTACCCCTCTTGCGTAAAAGAGCTCACCACCATTGACGCCACGGCTGATAGCGAGCTTTTCCAAGCTAAGGGGGTCAGGATTCTTGTAGGTGGATGGACAGTGCTTTATCCTAAAAAGTCGGATGAAAGCAAGTCGGAAGACTCTCAAGAGCTTCCTTTATTTCAAAAAGGGGAAAGCGGTCCTCACCTCCCCTATGTGAAAGAAGGCAAGACCAAACCTGCTATGCACTATAACGAGAACGCCCTACTCGGAGCTATGGAGATGGCAGGAAAGATGGTTGATGACGAAGCTCTTAAAGAAGCGTTAAAAGGGAAGGGAATAGGAACTCCCGCGACAAGAGCCTCCATCATAGAAATGCTCTTAAAAAGAAACTACATTAAACGAGAAGGCAAGTCTTTACTGGCTACCGACCTTGGACGCTATCTCATCGCTTTAATACAAGATCCAAGCTTAAAGTCCCCCGAGCTCACGGGCGAGTGGGAATCTAAACTTAAAGAGATCGAGCAAGGAAAGTTTGAAGCTACCGATTTCATGCAGCAGATCACTTTATTTACAAAACGGGTGATAGAAAGCAGCGACATCTCTAAAGTCAATCCTGAAAATTACGGCAGCTGTCCTAAGTGCAAAAGCTCCGTCATCAAGGGCAAGAAAGGATACGGATGTTTAAAATGGAAAGAAGGATGCCAGTTTGTTTTATGGAAAGAATATAAAAACATAGAACTAACGGATAGCCAAATCCGAAGTCTCTTACAAAAAAAAATCCTTCTTCAGCCGATAGAAGGCTCCATCTTGAGCCTTTCTGATGAAGGAGAGTTGATGGAGATACCAGTCCCCTCCGAAAAAGAAGTTAAGACTCCTACCGTTCGCAAAAAACCTACAACGTCTAAAAAAACCTAAAGACACCCAAAACCATGCGAGGTTATTCATGTATTTAAAATCGATAATTTTTCCTATTTATTTAACCAGTTTTCTTCTCTCTGGTTGTCACGAATCCCCGAATACAAAGACTTCTTTACAACCTATGTTTAAAAAAACATCGGAAGTTCAACACTCTTCCGATGCAGATTATGTTTTTTTACAAGATGATACGGGACAAGACTGGATCTATAAACAAATCGCGGACCCCTCTCCCGACAATCAAATCGTTATTGTCTTAGAAACATTTGCCTCTAAGATGGCAAGAGCCGTAGGGATCCCTATCAACGAAGCCCGAACGATCTCTCCTAGCGAATCTTTTGACTATCGCTTGTTTGATAAATACCCAGGGAGTCTTCATCTTAAAGTGCAAGGGAAATGCGTGAACGATTTTTCTACATGGGTTGATGATTTTGATATCCATCAAAAATTTCGCTCACCGTTTCGTATAGCTCGCTTAGGGCCCCTACCTGAAGAAGAGATCGGCTTAAGAAGAATCATTATTCAAAATATGGCCAAAAATAAAGACCTTGCAAAACTGGTTGCTCTAGACACCTATTTAGGAAATTGTGATCGCAGTTCTTTAAATATGTTTTACGATGAGGAAAAAGATTCTTTTTATGGAATCGACATGGGAAATTGTTTTGCAGGAAATCTAGCTAAGTGCGCAGAAAGTAAAATAACCGATTTTTTTGCTAAGGAAGCATCATTTTCGGAACAAGAGTTATCGGGACTTCGTCATTATAAAGAAGCCTTACTCTCACTTACATCAAAATTTTCTCCAGCAGAAACTATCGCTTTATTAGAAAGCTCCTTAGAAGAAGCAGGCTTTCTTCCTTCCAACCCCTTATTATGGAATGAAGATGTCGAACAAAAAATAAACACCTGGAAGCTATTAATTGATTTAAATCATAAATCCAGCTTAAGATTAATATCTATATTAGATATTTGAGAAATAATTTAAATGATCAACAAAGTTAACAACGTATTTAAATTAGATACGAGTATCCAATTCATCCCCGAGGGATTTAAAAATCCCGAGTGGGATGAATCCAAAGATTACAAAGAAGCTCTCCCCTGCATGGAAAAAGGAGTTCTTGTCTACACTTGCAATATGAGAGATTTCTTAGAAAAAAAAGGAAAAAAAGCCACCTTTAATAATGAAGTCCATTATGGGATTTTAGAATACGAAAACTCTTATATAGCCGTTGCCTATAAGCCTAAAAAAGACTCCGATATCACAGCGGCTTACGCAGAAAAAGTAGCTTATGACTTATACGAAAGGCTTATCGCTCCTCATACGGGTCATCATATTGTCCCTCCTACCATCGTTCGTGAAATGCCTGACGGAAGACTCTCGAGCCTTCATTTTTTTGTAGAGACTCGTGATGAAGAAGACATGTGGAATCCCGATTTTAGAAAAACCGTCTTTGCTACAGCCTCTAAAGATGCCGTGCAAGAAACGTCTATCTATAATGCAGTTTTTAACGATTGGGATCGTCATCCTGGAAACTACCTAGCTACGCAAAGAAATGGTCATTTTTACTTAGCAAGCATTGATAACGAATCCATTGAGAATAAAGGTCTTTTACTAAAATGGGGAGAACGCTCTTACATACCTGTTTTTTTCACGGGGGATATTAGAGCAAAACCACAAAAAGAACTTAAATTTCCGGAAGACATCACTTTAGTTGATTTTACATCAATTTTATCGGAGCATGGATTCCAAAAAGTTCCAACAATTAAAAACGTCTTTAACAACCTTATTGCTAGAGGAGATTCCAATCGCTCCCTTGTTATAGGTAACGGGATTGCCTCTATCGCTTATCATCAAGGAAATTCGGCTGCTTTTCCTTTGCCTCAAGAACCTTACAATCCTCTTCTTATCAAGATCTATTCAGATCTTGATAAAGCAACACTAGATGAGTGCTTTCATCCCCTTGTGCAATTAGATCCCGATCGATTCGGTAAAAGAACCTCGGAGATACTAGCTCGTAGGGATATGTTTTTAGCAGCCTCAGAAAACCAGTAAAATGTCATTTTTATACAATAAAACCAAGGCCTTACATGCATACTCCAGCAGTTTACGATTACTACCATGCCGTTAGTCAAGGCGATTATACTCCACCAAGTAAGGCCGTCCAGCTATACATTTCAGAAAAAATAGACGCCTCTGCCGCTAAAGCTATTTATAATGTAGCCCAAACTTTAAAAAATTCTAGGGAACACGAGTCACGTGTAGCAGAAATTTACAATCAACCGCGCACTGCAGGGCTGCGCCAAAGCGAAAATACTTTTCCCAAAAACAACCGCTTTTGAACAATACTCTGCCTTAAGGACTTGGCAAGAAAGAATCGCTATAAGAAAAACGCATACGTTTGTTTTTGCTAATCCTGAAAACAATAACGACTATATCCCCGTAACCGTTAAGGCAAACTCTGCCATGCAAATAATGCTTGGATCCACAAAGGGAGATAGAAAAGCACCTAAATATGCCGAATGGGCTCAAAAAGATCCCCGTTGGGATACAAATCAAAAACGTTTTATCGCCCCCTTAGAAAGTCTTGAAATGATCAGACAGCCCGGCTTTTCGGGAGCAACACTGATTAAAAGCGGAGCCTTTTCAAACAATCACATCAATTCCGATTGGAGATATGGCAAGGCTCACGCCTGCGTAGAAGATCGCAACCAAGGCAACAATACCCCAAAAAAAATAGCTGGCGCAGGACTCAATTTAACGGAATTACTTCAAAGATTCCCCTACATGGATAGTAGAAGAAGTATAGCCAAGGTAGCTCTATATGAGAATTACACCAATAACGGCTATAGAGATGATGCCGAAATCAGTGTGACCCCTAGCCAACTTTTTAACGCCACAAACAAATCTATATTTAGGAGGGATGATACTGACTTGGATGATCTCGTGACTAAACTTTTCATGACGCAAATTGGCCCACAAACCACCCCTTCAGTGCAACACCAAATCGTAAATACTCTTTTCTAGAACTTTTAAGTTAGATCTTTTCTCGCGTACGTAATCTCAAAAGTACAAGGCTCTTTTTTAAAAGACAACCCAAGTAAAATAACAGCCTTTCCGCATTTAAGGAAAGGCTCGTAATACTTGCGCTCTTCAATCTGAGAAAGAGCTACTTCGGCAGACTCGTTAAATTTAACTTCAACTACGTATAGTTTACTTGGCAGATCTAACACCAAGTCTATTCTAGCATGGCTAATGGAGTACTCGGATTGCACCTTAAGGCCTGCCGCATGACAGGTTACTTGCAATAGGCCATGATAAAACTGCTCCCGCTCTATATGAAGTTGATAAGGAACTTTGCTAAACACCATTTTTAAACAAGCGACAGCTCCTTCTACATCTCCGCTATCGAATAAGAACTTAAGTTCCTTAGCCGTATAGTCTGAAGTTGTAGGATCCGTATGAGCCAAAAAAGTCAGTAAATGCTGATTCAAAGCACTCTTCACCTCATGATTTGGAAACTCCAACCTATAGTTACTCGTCCTTTTATCATATTCGGCAAGCGTCAAATACCCCGTCTGAAAAAGAAGAGTGGGAAGAGGAATCGTATCTACATCCATTGTTCCTAAGAGTCCGCTAGAAACCTTAAAACGCTCTAAATCGAAAAGAGCTAACTCTTGATGACGATATTCTTTTTTTAATTCTTTCATGAGAAACGTTGGACTTCCCGTTTCAAACCAAAAGTTTCTAAATTGCTTTCGCTTTAAAGCATTGAGAATAGAAAAAGGATTGTATACGGAAGAAGACTCCTCACTAAAGCGATACCCATTATACCAAGTCCTTAACTCCTCTCGAACATGCTCTCTTGAAACATTTTCTTTTTCTGCCCAATCTTCGATATGCTCTTTAAAATAAAAGTCCATCTCTTCATCTGTATACCCACAAATCCCTGCAAACTCAGGATCTAAGGAAATGTTTATAGGATTGTTCATTCCCGAGAAAACTCCCGCTTTGGAAAACATACTTACGCCAGTGATAAAAAGAAAATCAACTTCTTTATTTAAACTTTTTACCGTGGTGAAAAAACTTTGAAGAACAGCTCTTACTTCGGGGGCTTGAGGGTCTTGCAGCACCTGCAAAATAGGATGATCATACTCGTCAATTAAGATGGAGACTCTTCCAAACTTTCCAAAAAGAG
>JAZKAC010000018.1:0-4486 GCA_040389325.1 Chlamydiota bacterium
ATGTATATTCAAAACAATGAACAAGCCCTTGCTGTTCAAGTTTTGAGAGCTCTCTTATTTCCGATAATTTTACGGCGTCTTGCAGATTGGTTAACGCCTTGGTATAATTAGAAAAACGTTGCAGCCATCTTATGTCTTTTTCCATAACAACTCCTAAAAAAATTAAACCTCAATACTGCCACTGATGATAAATTACTTAGAAGAGCAAAATAGCTTTTATGTAAAATTTATTGCAGTAGCGCAAATCGATATACGTCAAATTAAAAGTTAACTTACTGTCGAAAAGCGGTGTTTATGAGAGGGGCTATTTGCATTTCTTTATATCTTTCGTTGGTGTATAGTTGTTTTTTTCTTAGATGTGAAAAGATAGACCGAATTACAGGGAGTTTAAACCTTATGAGTTTGAAAAAAGCTTATACATTTGATGATGTGGCGCTCGTTCCTCAGTTTAATAATGTGCCTTCAAGAAAAGAGCCCTGCTTAGAAACTTGGCTTACAAAAAATAGAAAGATAAGCATCCCTTTACTTTGTTCGAATATGGACACGGCTATCGGTTCCGAGCTGGCAGATATCTTGATAGAGCAGGGGTCTATTCCCATATATCATCGATTTACACCCTTTGAAAAGCAGCTGGAATGGGTCAGAAAATACAAAGATCGATCTTTTGTCTCTTCGGGTATTTTGCACATAGATGAAACAAGAAGGCTTTTAGATGAAGGAGCCGCGGGAGTATGCATAGATGTAGCCCACGGTCACTCGGATCGAATGCTTACCTTCATCAAAGAGTTAAAAAGAACTCACCCCGATAAAGAAGTGATTGCAGGAAATGTCTGCACCGCAATGGCGTATCAAGATCTTGTTAATGCGGGAGCCGATGCTGTTAAAGTGGGGGTGGGCCCAGGAGCTGCTTGCACAACTCGTATGGTAACGGGATTTGGGGTTCCTCAATTCACGGCGATCTATGACTGCGCTAAAGTAGCAGAAAAACTTCGAGTTCCTTTGATTGCTGACGGTGGAATCCGTTGTAGTCGAGATGTTGTTCTGGCTTTAGCAGCAGGTGCTAGCACGGTCATGATGGGTAAGCTTTTTGCCGTAACGGCAGAAAGTCCCGCTCTTAAAAGAGAAAGCCTTACTCATCCTGGGTTGATGGAAGCTAAGTATAGAGGGCAAGCCAGTGAAGATTTTCAGTGTGATTTTTATGGAAAGCTCAAGGAAAAAACCGTAGCGGAAGGGATTGACTTTTGGAGTCCTGTCTTAGGCAGCGCTAAAGAGTTGATAGATCTCATGCTGGGGGGATTAAGAAGCGGGCTTACGTACGGAGGGGCTAGAAATATCAAAGAGCTTCAAAGAAAAGCGGAATTTATTGAAGTAAGTATGAACTATATGCAAGAAAGTAAACCGAGACCCGAGAGAGGCAATGGATAAGGCAAAAAATATAAACACTTATAAAAAAATCTACGATCCCGTGCATGGCTTTATTCGCCTATCGGCATTGGAAAGGGATCTTATTGACTCATATGCTTTTCAGCGTTTGCATTACATTCATCAACTAGGTGTGGCCTACCTTGTTTATCCAGGAGCAAGTCATACTCGCTTTGAGCATTCTTTAGGGGTGATGGAAGTTGCAACGGAGATCTTTGATAGGATTTTAGAGCACTCACCTCATAGACCTGATGAAGACTCTTTAGCCTATTGGAGGCAAGTAGTTCGTTTTGCCGCGCTTTGTCATGATTTAGGGCACTTACCTTTTTCTCATGTAGCGGAACAAAGGATTTTAGGTTCTTCAGGGCATGAAACATGGACTGTAGCGTTGATTGAAAGTTGCTTTTTATCGCCTATATGGGGTCGATTCATACAAGATTTTCCTGGGTGCAACGGGGTAGAAGATATCATTAAGACCTCGATCGGAGAAAATAAGCTACGCGGACTGGATCCTAGATGGAAAGACATCACCTTCTCCCCTTGGGAAAAGGTGATGAGTCAAATCATCACGGGAGATTTTTTCGGAGCTGACAGGATTGACTACCTGCTACGAGATGCAAGATGTACGGGGGTTTCTTATGGACTTTTTGACTATCATCAACTAATTGAGATGCTTCGCATTCTTCCTTGTATCGATGGGGATGGGTTAACTCTTGGTGTTGAAGAGAACGGAATAGAGTCTTGTGAAGCTCTTTTGCTGGCTCGTCATTTTATGCATAAGAGAGTTTATCAATATCCGTCCGTTCAAGCCTACTCTTTTCATATGTCCCGCTTTATGGAGAAGATATATGAAAGGGAGATGCCTTTACTATCTCTTGGTAAGTATATCTCTTTTACTGATAGTGAGATCTTAGCAGAACTTAAAGTAGCCTTTTTGAATCCGAGTCATCCAAGCCATGAAGATGCCCTACCTCTTTTTGTTCGAGAAAATCGATATCTAGCTGTGGAGCTTCCCGATAGAGTGCAAGAAGTTGATGTGTTGGATTGGAAAGATAAATTTCATATAGGTCAAGAAAAGGCGGAATTCTTTTTCATGAAAGGAAAGGGAAAGCCCGTTCCTTCTTTCCCTGTCTTGCAAGGACAAAAAGTTGTAGATGCCAAATTTTGCTCTACTTTTACCATTCCCTCTTTTTCTAACAATTGGCTTTATGTATCTCCGAAGCATGGAGATTCCGTAGGTCAGCTATTAGAAAAGCGGCATTAAGGAGAGCTTAGATGGACAAAATAAAGAAGCTTTGGTTAGCATTTTCAAGAAAAGAAAGGATTTTTCTTTTCTTTGCCATGGTGTGTGGTTTTTTGATTTCAGCAGATTATGCAATCATAAGACCCTCTAGTCAGTCTTTATTCGTTCATTTCTTTGGTTCGAAGACGCTTCCTTACGTTTGGATGTGTAGCATTCCGTTTAATCTGATGATCGTTTCTTTGTATAACTATTTCCTTCCTAAAGTGGGTTGTTTTCGATTTTTTCTTTTTTCTGCCATATTGATTGTCACTGGCAATACGCTGGCAGGATTTTTTATCGGTCAAATCCCGCTTGTTTCCTTCAGTTTTTATATCTGGAAAGAGGTGTATATACTTTTGATGTTCCAGCAGGTTTGGGCTGTTATCCATGCAACCGTGAGCTTGGAGAAGGCTAAGTATCTGTATGGAGTTCTATTTGGTTTTGGGGCGTTAGGAGGGTTTTTAGGAAGTCTGGTGCCAGGCTTTTTAGCCGTCTTTATGGGGTCGGAGTCGTTGCTCTTTTTTAGCGCTCCTTTATACTTTCTTTTAGTGATGGCTTATTCGGGACTTATGAAGTACTCGGGAGGTAAAGAAAAGGTCTCTTCCAAGCAGACAAAGCCTTTTGGGTCTTTGGCAGAAGGAGCTAAGCTCATAACTGCTTCTTTTCTATTAAAGGCCATTTTAGGAATGACTGTTTGTATGCAGGTGGCAGCTACGTTAGTGGATTTTCAATTCCAGTCTCTTTTGGAAAAAGGATTTCCCGATAAAGATATACGCACGCAATGTGTAGGTCAGCTCGTTTCCTTAGGGAATATATTGACGATGGGATTGCAGTTTTTCGGGACCTTTTTATGCATCCGCCTGTTAGGGTTGCAAAGAGCTCATTTTCTTGTTCCCATTGTCTTAAGTATGGGAGCGCTTTGTTTTCTTTTTTCTTCTTCTTTTTCCGTGATGGCCACCTTCTTTGTAACTCTTAAGGCTTTAGAGTTTTCTCTTTTTCTTGTTATTAAAGAGATGCTTTATATTCCCATGAGACTAGAAGAGAAATTTCAAGCTAAAGCGATCATTGATGTTTTCATGGGGCGTTTTGCAAAAATCGGAGCTTCTTTAGTTATTGTTTTTTCTCAATTTTTCTTCCCCTCTTATATTTCTCCTTTTATCTCATGGCTTTGTCTAGGGATCTTTCTTTTATGGTGTATACTTGTGGCTTCTTTGAAAGCAAAGTATCCCGAATCTTTAGTTGGAGAGAAGTTAGAGCAGCACTCCACTTTGGGTGTGAAGTGAAAATGAGCATTATTGGTTCGTGAAAAACATAACCATTTAATTCTTTATCTGTTAAGATTCATCTCTTGGCGTCAACTTCCGACGTAACTAGGGCAGGAGAAAAAAATAAATACAATACTTTTCAAAAATCTAGGCATTGACGATAAAAACGAAATGTTGGCTCATTATGCAAATCTATCACCGCAAGATAAGCGCTTTCGTTTTATGTCTACCATCTCTGATGAAAGTATTCAATCTTACATTAATAGTCTCGATAAAACAGACTTTGCATGTAAACGAGTTTTTGGCGCTTTTTCTGTTAATAACAAACAAGAAATAAGATCAATTCCTATTGGAATTGCTCATCTTAGTATAATCGATGACACAAACAAAGTTGCAGAAGTCTCCATAAGCGTGGATGCTCAATATCGTCGTCTGGGTGTCGGCACTGCTCTAATAAATCAAGTAGTTACCTATACACAAGAAATTGGTTATCTCACGCTGACGATGTCTTGTTCGA
>JAZKAC010000019.1:0-2629 GCA_040389325.1 Chlamydiota bacterium
AATTTGATTAATGGGGAACGTGACATTATGATAGATCTGATTTTGGCGGGTGCTTTCGTTTTGCTTGCTGTAAAAAAAAATGAAAATTCCACAGATGAATTAAATAAAAATGTAGATAAGTTAAGAAGAGAAATACCTAGCCTAGAAAAAGAAGAGTCTTCGACGCCCAAACGTGCCGTGCACTGGAATAAAGCTTCTAAGGTAATATTGATTCCCACTAGAAAAGAATACAAGCTTACAGATGCATTATACTGGGGATCAGATGACCTGATCAGATGCAAAGAAGAATCTACAAAAGAAGTTACTGATTATATAAATTCCAAAAAAAACCATAATGACAAAAAAAATCCTTTTTTTCGCGCAACACCTGAAATGATTAAAGATGCGAAGACCGCTCTTTATCAACCAAAATTCCAAGAAAACTAACTGGGCAGGTTCTGCACTTTGAATAAAAGAGCCATAACCTCTTGTAGGTGCCATAAAATTTCTTGATTACAAGTTTTTGATTCCGTGAGTTCTATGATTTTCATCATATGATTTAAGATGTTATGAAAACTGAATAGGGCATCAGAATTAGTGATCTCTTTTTTAACCATTTCGATCTGCTCGATAAAAGCTATGTATAAATGGATGTTAGCGCTAACCTCATCAGGCTGTTTATATAAACGCAATAGCTCGGGTCTTAACAGATCCGCAATATCTCTTACCTGTTTGTGCAAACTTAAATCATGTGGATTGGGAGCAAAACTCCCCATAAAATCTTGCATAAAGCCTTAAAATAAAAAGTTCTCTTACCTCTTTAGTGTAAGCGTAGTCTGGAATTTTCTCAAGGAAAGTTTATTTACTTGTGTTATAAGGTTTTTTCTATTAGAATTTTTACCTTTATAGGTACTTATGAAAAAATGGATGAAAGCAACACTTTATATTGCAGGCTTTTTTACCTTAAATACGGTGTGTAGAGGCCTCACGGATGATTTTTCCATGGATCATCTTGTTCGTCCGTCCCCTAAAAATTCTAAATGGGCAAGAACCGATGAGCCTGTAGACATCAAAGAAGTCTTAGCGCAAAAATATACTTATCTAGGAAAAGGAAAGCAAGCTTACGTCTTCGTTTCAGAAGACGGAACTCATGTTTTTAAGCTATTTAAGCCCCATTTCCCTTACTTCCACTATCACCTATTCGGAAAGCCTTGCAAGCTCGGAGTGTCGAAGCTACCCTTCGCTAAGTCGTTTTTTGAAAAAAGATATGCAATGCAGTGCGAAGAGCAAAAAGAGAATGAATTTCAAAGCTACGTCAACTCTTTTGAACTTTTAAAAGAAGAAACTCAGTTAGAATACCTTCACCTGGCTCAAACGGATCATCTACAACATAAGTTGCAGTTGTACGATAAGATCGGTATTTTGCGCGAAGTGGACTTGGATAACACATGCTTCTTAATTCAGAAAAAAACCGACCTTCTTTATCCTACCCTAGCCTCTTTGATCAAAAAAGGGGAAACCGAAAAAGCAAAAGAGCTGATCCAATCGTTTGTTGATCTCTCTTTCCGTTTTATTATAGCAGGAATCGACAACCCTACAACCGTAGATAAAAATTTCGGCTGCATCGATTTAAAGCCCGTACAGATCGATGTGGGTCGCGTGCTCGTGATGGAGCAATTCGAAAAGACGGGTCCTAAAATAGATCAGATCTACTACTCCGTTCATCATATGAAAAAATGGTTAACTCCTAAATCTAAAGCTCTATGTCTATTTTTAGAAGAAACGGTTGAAACACAAAAAAATACTTACACAAAGGAACTTCATGAAACTTCGTTATAAAATCCTTATAGGAAGCGTAAGCTTTTTTGCAATTAACCTCATCTGTAAAGGATTGAATGGGAACTTTGATGTCGACGATTTAATAAAGCCATCTAAAAGTGGATCTGCTTGGGACACCTCTTCCGAAAAAGGGTTTGATATTAACTCTTTATTAAAACAGAAGTTCCACTACCTAGGGAAAGGACATCAAGCTTTTGCCTTTACATCAGAAGATGGGCAGTATGTGTTAAAGCTTTTCAAACCTCACTATCCTCATATAGAATTCTTCGGAGAATCTTTTAATTTTACTTACATTCCCTTTTCTAAGTGGCTTTATAAGTCAGTTGCTAAAGAAGCTTTTGATAAGCGATTGGCAGCGGATTTTACAAGCTACGTCAATGCTTATAACTCCTTTAAAGAAGAGTCCCTAGTTGAGTACTTACACTTATCTAAAACTTCCGATTTAAAACACCCTCTACAATTATTTGATAAGATTAATATCTTAAGAAATTTTGACCCGAACGACACATGTTTTTTAATACAAAAAAAGGTAGAGCCTCTTCAGGTCACCTTGAAGAATCTTCTTAAAGAAGATAAAATTATGGATGTTAGGCTTGTATTAGAAAAGCTCCTTAATCTTCTTAATCGCCGAGTAGAGCTTGGTTTTTATAAACCGACTCATAAATTTCATGCCAATTTCGGATGTGTCGGGTTAGAGCCTATCCAACTAGACATCGGCAATCTTCTTACTCTTAAAGATCTAGGCCTTGCAGAAGGTACCCCAACTATAGACTTAGCTACATCGGTTAAGAAGTTAAAGATGTGGTTAGGT
>JAZKAC010000019.1:2639-2931 GCA_040389325.1 Chlamydiota bacterium
TTTTAAAAAACCTAGAAAGAGGATAGCCTCGACTATCCTCTTTTTTTTTCAAATTCTACCGAATTAATCAAAGCTCACGTATTGAAACGTCGTTTTAAGTTTGTGGTGTCCATGGTGCGTATGCACCAAAAAACTTGTAAAGGTCCGCTTCGTTTGTTATAGTCTAATTAAAAACATTATTTCAGGTCTTTTATGCAGAGTCTTCCATTTTCTCTTCAGTCGTTTTCTAGGTTAAGAGTGGGGTGCGACAAACTTTAAAAAAAAGCCTAAAACCCCGAGACAGATTCGTAAA
>JAZKAC010000020.1:0-1796 GCA_040389325.1 Chlamydiota bacterium
CAAAAACGTTGGATGTATAGGCTAAAAATGGGTCTTTTGTGATGGCTAAAACAGCAGGAATGGAATCTACTGCAAACAAAATATCGGAAGCTTCTATAAATAGTAGAGCAAGAAAAAGAGAGGTTACATAGAATTTACCTTCCCTTCGAGTAAAAAAATGTCCATTATGCTCTTTTTCATCAATGGGCAACCATCTCTTTGCCCAAGAAAAAAGCAAGGAGTCTTGAATGTTAATGCCCTCGGATTTCCAAAGGTACACGGCCGATATACACAAAACGGCTCCAAAAACAAAATACATCCACGTGAATAACTCTAAAAGAGTTATGCCTAACAAGATAAAAGAAATCCTACAAATGAAAGCCCCTATAACACCCCAAAAAAGGACTCTTGGTTGATGGATCTTTCCTATTTTAAAAAAAGAAAAGATCATAAAAAATACGAATAAATTATCAACACTTAAAGAAGTCTCGACTAAATAGGCTGTAAAAAAGGTTAGAGCGGGTTCTTTTCCAAGAAAAACTCCAACTAAGGTATTAAAACCAAGAGCGATCCCGATCCAAAAAACTACGCCCCAAATAGGTTTTTTAAATCCTTTTAGATCCAGGACGATCATCCCTAAAATAAACAAATGAAACCCTATCCAAAATAGTACCATGCCCTCATCCTAAGTTCTTTTCTTCGAACGTTAACGTATTTTACCTTGCTAACACAAGCATAATTTTATAAAATTTCAACTTCAGCAAAATAAATGTTTATTTAGCTATATTATTAAAATTGTAAAATGTTATAATTACACTTAATAAATAACTAACGGGAGGCATTATGAGCACAGTAGTAACATCCTCATTTCAAAAAGCGCCAACCGATTTTTCTAACGCCCCAATGAAAATGGCCTCAACCTTTCTATCAAACGTCTTATCACGCTTTGGATGCGAAGATCACCTCGGATTAAAAAATGTTCTAGAAAGCGGTGGGTGCGGGATTGTCCCTCTTTTAGCGCTTTCCGATGATGTTATTGAATTTCGTAAAAAGCTTAGCAAGGAGACCTCTCTTACCAACATGAGTAGTCTATCCTGCATAGGGAGCGAGATAAGCTTTGATCTTTATGAGTTAGCGACTACTATCTCTCAAGCTTGTGAAATCACTGCCTTGCAAAAGGTTTGCGAGTCCGTATCTTCAGGAATTATGGGAATTAAAGTTCTAGGATCCATTCCTTTAGCCATCTTAACTGCTGATGAAGCTTGCTCTCAAATTTTTGAGAAAAAGACTTTCTTAGGCTCAACATTTGTGAAAGAAAAGGCCTTTGAAAGAAAAATAAGCTCTATCTTAAGAGCTTCCGAAGTTGGGTTCGCGGCGTTATCTAACGTAGCTCTTTACTGTGAAGGAAGCGGCGGAAATGTATACGCAACCTCCTCTCTTGGGTCCAACGTATGTAAATTTTTACGAGTGACCTATGATCAATCTGTAGGGATTTAAAGCTTCCAAAAACACGCTGTGGTTTTTTCCCCCGATTTGGTATGCTAGTTTTCTTTTAACCTTCGAGTTTAACAAATGATTGTTTTAGGCATCGAAACAACTTGTGACGAAACGGCCGTAGCCGTTGTGAAAGATGGAAAAGACATTCTATCGAATGTCATCTACTCCCAAATTGACATCCATAGAAAATATGGAGGGGTGTTTCCCGAGGTGGCTAGCAGAAGTCACGTAGATGTCCTCCCCTCTGTCATAAAAGAATCTTTATTGGTAGCTAAAGTCTCCCTGCAAGATATTGACCTTGTAAGCGTGGCTAGGGGTCC
>JAZKAC010000020.1:1806-6780 GCA_040389325.1 Chlamydiota bacterium
CCTGGGTTAATCGGTCCTTTACTGATAGGAGTCAATGCCGCGAAAGCCTTGGCTTTAGGGCTCCAAAAGCCCTTTATAGGGGTAAACCATGTGGAGGCTCATCTATACGCTGCCATGATGGGACAAGACAATCTTCTATTTCCCTCCTTAGGAGTCGTTGTTTCAGGAGGCCACACCTTCTTAGTCCTTATCGAAGATATAGGCTCTTACAAAAAAATTGGCTCTACAGTCGATGATGCCATAGGAGAAGCCTTTGATAAAGTAGCAAAATTACTCGATCTTCCTTACCCTGGGGGGCCTGAAATTGAGAGCCTTGCTTTAGAAGGCGACTCATCTACCATTTTTTTTAAACCAGGTAAAGTCAAAGATAGACCTTATGACTTTTCCTTTAGTGGCTTAAAAACTAACGTTTTTTACTCCATTTATGGTCAAAATGGAGTAAAAAACACGGAATGTCCTTTAAGCCATCAAGAAAAAGCCAATATAGCTGCCTCCTTCCAAGAAACCGCCTTAAAAGATATTGTAAAAAAAGCCGTAGAGGCAAAGAAGGCCTTCGGATGCAAGGCTATTTACATAGGAGGAGGCGTCAGTCACAACCAAAGATTAAGGGCTCTTTTTGCAGATCAAAACCTTCTAGTCTTCTGGCCCCCCAAGGGGCTTAGCTTGGATAATGGGGCTATGATTGCGGGTCTTGGATTCCATGTGTATAAAAGGCAAGGAAAAGGAGATTCTTTAGATTTAGAGCCCCAAACAAGAATCTCTCTTGAAACAACCTCATAAGATACTTTTTTAAGAAAAGGGCGTTTATAAAAGAAAATGAAAAGAAGCACTCTTAGTACTTGCTGTTTTTCAATTTCTCATGATACACTGGCCTCACTAATGAATTTTTTGAGGTTATTATGGCAAAAGGCGCAAGAGAAAATGTCAAATTGAAAAGCACGGAAAGTTCCGAGTGCTATTGGACAAGTAAAAATAAGCGAAATACAACGCAAAGAATGGAATTGAAAAAATACGACAAAAAGTTAAAGAAGCACGTCATCTTTAAAGAAGCGAAGTAATTTTTTAGATCTGTTCGGGGGATCAAAAATAATGTTTGAGTTATCTATTGCTCTAAAGTATTTGATCCCTCGTAAAAAACACCTATCCGTCACCCTAATTGCCATGATGTCCCTAGCGGTCATCTCATTGGTAGTTTGGCTTCTTTTAGTGTTCTTATCCGTTACAGAAGGAATGGAAAGGACCTGGCTTAAAAAGCTTACTGACTTAAATGCCCCCCTTCGAATCACCCCAAAGCAAGCTTACTTTTCTTCTTACTACCACCAAATCGATTCCATCAGTAATACCTCCAACTTCTCCACCAAGACCCTTGGAGAAAAGCTACAAACGATTTCTTCGGATCCTTACGATTCCGAAGAAGACTCGGAAATCCCCGCCTATTGGCCTAAACCAGATCTTGACGCACAAGGATTTCTTATAGACCCCGTTAAAGGGCTTTCTTCCGTCTTAGGCAAGATGCAAGAAAAACATAAAACCCTACTCTTTCAAGATTATGAAATGAGCGGAGCGATGCTAAAGATTCAAATGCTGCGCAACCACTCTTCTTCCCCCTTTTCCAAGGGACAAGAATCGATGAACTTTTTAACCCAGGTATCTTACCTGGCAACACCTCCTCTTCACCCTAAAACGCTATCCCCTCTTCTTCTTTCTCCTACTGCCAAAGATATCAACCACCTGTTTTTCTTAGCGGGCTACAGAATGGATGGCTTCTTATCAGATAGCACTCCTAGGGCAGCTCCTTCTTCGGAAGGATTTCAAGAAAAAATATCTTATTTACTAAACTGCATCGAGATAAAGACCATAAAAACGGCTTTTCCTACATTTCGCCTACCTTTAAGATTACTTCCCGAGAACGTAGCTCTTACCGTATATGGAGTCTTTAGACAAGACACCTGTCTAGAGTGGTTTATTTCCGATAAAAAACCGTTAGTTTCCCTTTCCCCTGGCACCCACTATCAAAAAGGGACTTTACATAAAAAAGAGATTTCCTTCGAAGAAAAAACCATTTCACTTGCCAACGAGACTTTTTTCAGTTTAGATGCTCCTCTGATTTTTTCTGCTCAGGTAAATCCTAAAAGCATAGCTCATGCTTTTAAAATCAAAGACATTCAAATCTCCGTTCAAGGATCCATCCAAGGCAATGAGATTAAAGGGCTCATCCCTTGGGCTGATGTAGAGATCGCTTCTTTCGCCTTAAAACAAGATCCTCTGACCTCCCCTCCTTGGGCTCATGCCAAATCCGACTTAGAGATGACATTACCTCTTGGCCCCTCCCAAGAAGTCGGAGTCCTCCTCCCTAAGGCGTTTCAAGAAAACGGGGTCTTACTAGGTGACAAGGGATACCTATCTTATGCATCTTCTACCGCAAGCGCTTTCCAAGAGATGCGATCCCCTATCTTCGTTGCAGGTTTTTATGACCCAGGCATTTTATCCGTAGGAAATAAGTGTCTTTTAGTTCCTCCTTCCATCACTCGTAGCATCAACTCCTGCAATACTTCTTTTACCTTTGATAAAATCGCCCTTAACGGATTTCAGATTTGGGTTGACGATCTTAATAACGTTACGAAAGTACAACAAGAGATTGAAGCTAATTTAGAAAAAGAGGGACTTGCAAACTACTGGCAAGTCACCTCCTTTAAAGAGTACGACTTTGCTAAAGATCTTTTGCAGCAATTTCAAAGCGATCGGTATCTTTTTTCTTTAGTTGGAATCATCATATTGCTTGTAGCTTGCTGTAATATCGTCTCTTTCTTAATCTTACTTGTAAATGACAAGAAAAAAGAGATTGCCATCTTACAATCCATGGGAGCTAGCAAAAAAAGCATCGCCTGCATCTTTGGCTTATGCGGGATTGTAGTCGGCATAGCAGGCTGCGCTCTTGGCATCTTAGCAGGTGTCCTCACCATTAAAAACATAGACACCCTCGTAAGAGTCCTTAGTGCATTGCAAGGTCATGATGCCTTTTTACAAACGTTCTACGGATCTTCCCTCCCGAGTACATTAAGCTCCAGCGCAACTCTCTTCATCAGCATAGCAACTCCCATCCTATCCATCATAGCAGGCCTTATCCCCGCTATAAAAGCTTGTCGCCTACATCCTTCTTCCATCTTGAGGTCCGAGTCATGACAACCCCTCTTCCCGTCTTACAAGCTTTAAACCTTAGCAAGACCTTTGCAGGTCATCCTCCTCTTACCCTTTTAGAGGATGTTTCTTTGACTCTTTATCCTAAAGAAGCTGTTGCCATCGTAGGTAAGTCAGGCAGCGGCAAAAGCTCCCTACTTCATATACTAGGAACCTTAGATGCTCCTACTAAAGGCAAGGTACTCTTCCCTAGAGCTCCCGATCTTTCCTTAGAACTGATCCGCTCTTTACATGTAGGCTTCGTATTTCAATCCTTTCACTTACTTGAAGACTACACCTTATTAGAAAATGTGATTATGCCAGGAAAGATTGCTAAAATGCCCATCAAGATGCTTCTTGATCGAGCTTTTGACCTTTTGGATCAAGTAGGCCTTTTAGAAAAAAAAGACATGCCCGTCAAACTTTTATCAGGAGGAGAAAAGCAACGAGCCTCTTTAGCAAGATCTCTTTGTAACGATCCTGACATCTTACTTGTTGATGAGCCGACAGGAAACCTGGATCGCGTAAATGCTCTTATGGTACAAGACCTATTACTTCAATGTTGTAAGAAATATGGGAAAGCTCTTATTTTAGTAACTCACGATGAAGACTTCGCCGCCCTCTGCGATAAAACCTACCACTTAAAAGACGGATTTTTACACCAATGACTCTTGACCTAACAACCTATGTAAATGCAAAACTCCCCCTCATAGAAAAAGCTCTACAAGAGATCCTAGCTCCTTTAAAAAACAACTCGGACCCATTACTTTTTAACGCAACTAGTTACAGCGTCTTAAATCCCGGCAAACGGATACGTCCCCTCCTTACCCTAATAGCGACAAGCTCTCTTGGCGGCGATGACACAAAAGCTCTTTATCCCGCCTGCGCAATCGAGCTTCTTCACACCTACTCTTTAATTCATGATGACCTTCCCTGCATGGATGATGATGACCTTAGAAGAGGGAAACCGACCCTCCATAAAATGTATCCCGAAGGACAAGCCGTCTTAACGGGAGACCTTCTTTTAACGTTAGCCTTTGAGATCTTAACCTTAAGTCCTGACATCACCGCAACCCAAGCCTTAGAGCTGATCAAAGTTCTAGCTAAAAAAAGTGGTGGCCAAGGGATGATCTTAGGTCAGTCTTTAGACCTTCTTGGAGAAAATAAGTCTCTTTCCTGGAAAGAGCTCTCTCAAATCCATCACAGGAAAACAGCAGATCTCATCAGCACCTGCCTTGAGTTTGCAGCTATCTTATCAGATAAGCCCTCCTGCCGTCCCGTTCTAGAAAAGATTGGAGAAGACATAGGTCTTTCTTTTCAAATCATCGATGATGTCTTGGATGTAGAAGGAGAAGAGCACATCTTGGGTAAGCCTCTTCGATCCGATCTAGATAATCAAAAAAGCACAAGCACTTCACTACTTGGCTTAAGCAAAGCTAAAGCTAAAGCAGAAGAGCTCTTAGCCTCCTCTCTACAAAGATGCAAAGATATAGGGCTTGAAAACTCCCTTTTAAAAGAGCTTCTACCCAAACTTGTCTATAGAAGTTTTTAAATTCCTCATAGACTTTGACTGTTGTTGTATTGCAAAATTCAAGAGAAAAACAAGTCTTTACTCGTCCTTTTCTTGAGGGGATAATGCTCTTATTTCGCTCTCAGACAAACCACTAACAGATGAAATAATGGAAATTGGAATATTTTCCCTAAGCAAGCGACGTGCTATTTTAACGCTTGCTCTAGCTTCGCCTATAGCCTCACCTTCAACTCTGCCTCGGGCTTCACCCCTAGCCTCACCTATAG
>JAZKAC010000020.1:6880-13136 GCA_040389325.1 Chlamydiota bacterium
TTTTAATGGTTTCTTGCACCTCTTTTTCCGTCATAAGATGAGCTCGTTGAAAATAGGTAAGCCAATCTTTTGTTTCTTGATTTTCGATGGTTTTAGGAGCGTTCATAATAGAATATTGGATGATTTCTATCCCATCCATGATTCTTTTGTCGGGGTGTAACTGCTCGGTTAACTTATAATGTCTAACAAACTGATCCGGCGTATCTTCCCAATGAACCGTTTGATCCTTTCCTCCGCCTAGAATGTTAATACCAATAATTCGTTTGATATCATCCCATTTGCCACCTTTGCGAATTTGTCTACCATAAAGAGCTGCTACATAGGCTAAGGCTCTTTGATCCCAGTGATTATAAGGAATGATTTGCATTTCGATGAGAATGTTATCTCCAGTGTCCAGCCGACAGACAAAATCCATCGTGCCATCATACTCAACTTTAGGAAAGGCGATTTTAAGATCGTCAAATTGGTTAATAATAGCGCGAATAAATTCCGTAGACTCTTGACAAGGTTCTATTTTATCGGTTTTTTTGAGATGTACCGAAAAATCGGAATTTCCTTTCAAAAGATTATAGCACTGATTGTTTTTTTCCTCATGCAAAAGATCTCGTAGTAATTGCAGCTCTTTTAAAGGGTTCATGTGATCATCGATACGAATAGAGGACTCTATATGGAGATCCGGGATAAAAGCATGGAAAAAGGACGGACGGATGTTATCTTGATCCAAAACTAATTTGAATATGGCATCGTAAGTCGGGATAGAATATAGCTGATTTCTTGCTCTTGTCATAGATTGAACGCTCCTCTAGAAAAACTCATTTTGCCATAAAATATATTAAAAATAAAATAGATTTTTTTATAAAATTTATGTTTATCTTAAATATTTTTTATTACATCAAGGTGTAACAAACCATTATTAAAGCTTTCGATTAGCCTCTAGCAATTTGATATATTTATAAAAGGCTGTATGCCCATTGTATAAAGAGATGAAAAAGCCCTCATAGCCGAAAAGAAATCCCCGTTTTAAAATATAGCTTTTAAAAAAGCAAGCAAAACCGTGAAGGATGGCTTTTCCTAGAGAAGAGGCCTTACGACCTTTATTTTGCTCTGCAAATAAAGTCGTATACGTTTGCATCTTATGTAAAAAGTCAGCTACCTTACGGTAGGGAGTATGGCTCATGCTATGTTTTAGGTGGATCTTCTTTAAAGGTCCTTGGATGATCTTTTCATGAACAGCTGCGTCATCAAAAGAAGTGCTCTTACGGTTATAAAGCCGAGTTACAAAATCGGGATACCAGCCAGAGCACCCTTTGATATGCTTGCCAAGATAGTAATTATCCCGCGTGATCGAGTAAATGCAGTTCGGATCCAAAGAAAGCTCTCCTATCTCCTCAACAAGCTCAAAACTTAATACCTCATCACTATCTAACGAAAGGATAAAATCATAAGTCGCTAAAGAACTTAGTAAATTGTGAGTTGGACCAAATCCTTGAAAAGGAGCATGAAACACCTTTACATTAGAAAATTTCTCTGCAATTTGTAAGGTCGCGTCCGTAGATCCCGTATCCAATAAAACAACCTCGGGAAAAGCTCTGACGGAGTTAAGAGTAGCCTCTAAGGTCTCTTCACTATTTTTAACTAAAACGGTTACACTTATCTTCATATTAAAATTGCTTCCTCTCTAGCTAAAGCATCTGCAGACAAAATCGCTTCCAAAGAAGTATTGGATCCACTTTCATATTTCATCATCAGCTCTTCAAGCTTCACTCCGATCTCAACCCAGGAAATCTCTTTTTGTAAAAAGCGATGCACCAAAACTTCATTAGCCGCGTTCATATAACAAGGCATAGTCCCTCCTGCTCTCAAAGCTTGATAAGCTAAAGAAAGGCAGCGGAAGGTAGTGGTATCGGGAGCATGGAAGTCAAGTCGTCCATTTTTTACAAAATCGTAAGGGGGTAATAATCCAGGAGCTCTATTTGGATAGGTCATGGCGTACTGTATCGGAACTATCATATCAGGTTCACACATCTCCGCTAAAATAGAGCCATCGATAAACTCTACCATACTGTGGATCTTTTGCTGAGGGTGCACAAGCACCTCAATATTTTCTAAAGGAACTCCAAAAAGCCAATAGGCTTCTATAACCTCCAGCCCTTTATTCATTAAAGTAGAAGAGTCTATCGTGATCTTGGGACCCATAGAAAAGTTAGGATGGCGTAAAGCTTGCTCAACACTCACCTCTCTTAGCTGATCTATCGTCCACTCCCGAAAAGGCCCTCCCGAACTTGTTAAAATAAGTCGACGTACGGACTTTGGATCCTCTTGATGCAAACACTGAAAAATAGCGTTATGCTCACTATCGACAGGCAATATAGTCACCCCGTGACTTTTAGCTAACGGCATCACATAAGCCCCTGCAGACACTAGCACTTCTTTATTAGCTAGTGCGATGGTCTTCCTGGCTTTGATCGCCTCAATTGTAGGAAGAAGCCCTATAGCCCCGACGATGGCAGCCACAACCGTATGAACTTCAGGCAGCGTAGCTACCTCTAAAAGACCCTCTAACCCTCCGACAACTTTAACATGCGGCACTCTTTTTTGTAATAAAGCCGCTTTTTCCAAGTTGTAAACAGCAACAATACGAGGAGAATACTCTGCTATCTGTCTTTCGAGTAGATCGATGTTGTCTTTAACGGCAAGTCCTACTATCTCAATTGTATCTTTGTTATGACTCGCTACCTGTAGCGCATTCTTCCCGATAGAGCCCGTACTTCCTAAAATAGCAATTTTTCTACGCATTGTTTTTTTATCCCCATCCATATAGAGGATTATGATAGCAAATATATCTATGGATTCCTATGAAAAAATAGTTCGGTGTTATGCAGGCTCTGCCGAACTTGAAGGAAAGATCCTTTTTAAATGAGAGTTACCCGAGACAAGCTGGCTAAAGGACTCCATCCAAGATTTGGATGTCGTCGATACAGCTCCAAGAGTTTCAAAAGCACCCTTTAATTCCCCTACGATAAGATCTTCTGCATCTTTCCATTTTTCAACCTCTTCTTTTAGGTTAACTATTTGCTTCTGATCAAGATAGGTCATTATCTTCTGACCCCAACTTCCTTCTTCGATATTTCGTGAAATGGATTTATGTATATGAGGGATCTTTTTTTGAATGATTCTTTTTATCTTCTCAATGGATCGAGCGTTCGGTTTATCATTTTCGAGTTTCGTAACCTTTTTAAGAAGGTCTTCCATTGAATAATGAATCTCTTTTTCAGAAACCTTTTTTTGATGAGTGCGTACAACGCGCACAACGGAAACTACAACGATGAAAGAAGCTACAGCTAAGGGAAAGGCTCCGAATGTCGAAGCAGAGAGCATACAGATCCCTACTATAGATCCGACTCCGAGTAAAAGCTTTATAGCATTCTCTCTTTGCTCGTACTTCCCCGAGGGAGCATCCCATGTTTTTACTAGGGAGTTCAAGTCTATGCCAGCTCCAATAGCGGATAAGGCAATCGAAAAAACGACGCAAGCCATAATAAGACCCAAAGGAGGACAGGTTATGCAAGCTGCCACAGTACTTGTTACGACTACTGCCGCCCCGAAGGAAGCAAATACTAAAACAACGATATCTTCCATTTTTGTATGAGCAATCCCTTCTTCTACACTTTTTGTCACACTTTTTATCTCTTCTTCCGTAGGATTCGTCCCGTTAAGGATTTTCCACACCTCACCTAGAGCATTCTCTCCTATGCTACGAGCTAGATCGGACTTAGCCATCTCTAAACGATTTCGATGTAGCGACTCAAAGCCTATTAACGCTTTTGAAGATAACCCCAACTCTGCAACTCTCGAGTCTTCTCCGTTAGCCGTTACCCCGTTTAATTCTAAACTGTCCGTCATTTCTTTTGCGGCTTCTTCAAAATCATACCCTGCCTTAGCATCGGGATTGACTATCTGTAAAAAATCCGCAGCTAAATTTACCGTTTCTTGCGATAAGATATCTTCACACCACCCATTAAACTCTATCTTAGGGTCTGGTTCTTCCTTATGTCTTTCTCTTAAAACTTTTATCGTTTCCTCGAGACCAAACTTTAGCTTACCCCTTAAGATTTCTATAATCTCCTTAGGAGATTTGTCTTTGAATTCTTCTTCCAGCTTCCAAACTCCTTTTAAAGAATTCCAAGAGTTTAACCCGATAAAGGCATACCAAAAAGTAGAGAAAACACCTCCTATCACACCTAAAGAAAAAGTTGCTCGCCCAAGAGATGTTGTTGCTGTAGCCCCTGAATTGACCCCTCTTGTATCGGTAGCCAACCCAAAGGTTCTGGAGGCTGTAACGGAAAAGCCAAGAGCAACTTCAGCCTTCCCTGTTCTTTGAGTGTCTATGGCTCTTTGCCCTGCCTTCGGATCTAACGCTCTAAAGGCAGCTTTTTCTTCTTCTTTTCCTTTAGCCCAGACGGCAGCTCCCGTCCCGACAAGAGCGGCTCCTGCCTCACCTAATACATCTTGTACGTCTTGATTGACCCCAAGCAAACTGCCAACTCCCCTTTCTATCGTTAGAAAATCGTTGAAAAGATATTGAGCATGTCGAGAAGTTGCTGAAAATACGGGAGAGTCTTGCCTTTGAAAATGTTCGGATAAGTGATCTAAGAAGGGTCTTTCCAAAGATTTATCACTTTTCGATAACTTGCTTAAGTCTACCGATATCACATGCCCTTCAAAGGGGACGTCCCGAGGACTACCCTGCTTGCTAAAACTATGTTCATTAATAGAATGTATTGGCTCTGACATAAGAAAAAAACTCTGGTTATCATCTAAATCGGAAGATAGCGAACGGCTCGTTTAATTAAAATAGAAATGTATATGTTTATTGAAAAGAATCTTTAATAAGATCGCGTTTAGCTTGAAACGCGATCCCTAGACTTAAGATTCTCACCTTTTCTCACTTTTTTAAATTCAACAACGATTTCAATGGAGGTAGTATCTTTATGAATTAGGCAAACAAGCAATCCTGAGACAAAAACGTGGGAAACTGTTCTGGAATCGATTTCAGGAAAATCGTGAAAGCCATACTATTTAAAACAGGGAGCTGAATTTTGAGCCGGGGACTGTGATGTTAGATCGACATCTTATAGAGGTTTCTATAGAAAAGAAAGAAGCCTTAAGGCTTACGGGACAAACATTAGGTCATTCTTTGTATCTATAAGTTTTCTATTTCCTCTTCTGATAAGCCACTTACTGCGGCAATAGTAGGAATTGAAGTCCCTATTTTAAGTAGATTACGAGCTATTTCTTTAGCTTTTTTAGCTTCACCCTCTGCCAGCCCCTCTGCTTTGCTGTCTGCCTTAGCTTTTTTAATTGTGCTAAATTCGACTCGTAACCATTTTAAATGACCTTCATAAATTTCCCTCTCTTCTTTATTTAAAGAGGCGGTAGTTAGGACGTCTAAAGCCTTTTTAATGCAGGGGTCTTCCAGTTCTTTCGGTAGATTATTACGATCTAAAGAGGCGGCTTTTGTTAAAAAGGTCGACCAACGATCTAATCCAGTTTTGATACGAGGAAGCATATGGCTTAAGGTTTCATTTGATTTTTCATCAAATTTGCTAAGCTCGATAGTATAAATAGCTAAATCTTTAAAGTAACATTTTCCAGTGTTGGCCTCAGTGATTATAAATTTATTGTCATACTTGGAGTTGTCTGGAATGCACGTGAAGTTTAGGACATGAATACCGATGGCTTTTCGTAGTCCCGAGTAGTCATCACCGCTAATCATCTGATCTGCATAGAGTTTAGCCCAGTAGAGTAAGGCACGCTTATCGTAATCTCCCTCATCGCTGATTTGCACTTCTATATCGAAATATTTACCTGAGGCATCCTTGGCTTTGATATCCAAAATAGAGCCCTTAGCTTCTTTAAAACTACGAGAATTATAAGGATTTAAAAGCTCAACTTCTACTACCTGATCTTCTTCAGAAACAACAGAATTAATAAAAGAAATGAGAAGATCCTTGTTTTCTTCAGAACCAAAAAGTATTTTGAAGGCAAGGTCTACTCTAGGATTTAAAAGTGTCATGGTTTCTCTAAATTTTAATTTATCCTTATTTTATGAAGAATAAGGATAAAATTCAAGAGGGATCTTTAATTGTCCGGAACCGGTTCCTGGATCTTATCGAATCGACTTTTTTATGAAATTTGTCCAAAGTCCAGTTCTTTTACGTCGTGGTATCCCCCCCCCACCTAATTAATAGTCTTT
>JAZKAC010000021.1:0-7192 GCA_040389325.1 Chlamydiota bacterium
AAATGGACTTTTAAGAAACGATGTCTACATAATCAGGATGTCTATATAAAAGAGCTTATATGGACATCTATATAAGCTCTTAACGTAGCTTTGATTACTCAAAGCTGAGGCTGGTCAACATAGGGCTTGAATTATTCTTCCAAGCCCCCTCCTTCAGGAGGGGGTAGTTGACTAGTCTTGCGCTCAAACTCAAAAAAAATGATTAGTTATCCAAGTATTACTGCGACATCAATTATGGATCCCGAAAAATCCCCCGTTAAAAGTAGAGCTCTAAAAAGGTTAATTCCGTGAGTTAGCGGATTTAAAATTGATATGTACTGTAACCATGTCGGCATTGCACTCACGGGATAAAGAGCATTGCTTGTAAACTTTAAAAGAATCAACTACTTGATCTGGAGTATGAGTCCAAAATAAGGTGTCAATATTCGTTCTTATTTAGTCCATTTCCACATTGTTAATCTCCTGCCAAACACGATTTAAAACTGAAAGTTCCATTCGGTTGAATAAATAAAACTTCTTCTAATCTACTATTTACATCTGGAACAAAACGGACAGTATATCCAGGTAAACCTTTCAAAGAAAAAAGTCCCTCCTTTTCCGAAACTAATTCATAAGGAGGTTGTCCTGGTAAAGTTACTACGAGATGATCTTTTCTAAATGAAAAGACAGCAAAAGTATTGTTATTTTCAAATTTACCGATAAACCTCTTCAAATATTCTGCGGTTAACAGTTTATTTTCTGCTTTTCGTTTAAAACTAGCTGGAGGTAAAGACAGGTCTCTTGAAAGATGGAATTCAGAAATCTCACCAGAAGAGTTTGTTGTAAAAAAACAGCCAAATTTACCATCGAATATTCCTTTAGACAATCCGATAAAATGATCGTAACACTTATGATTTAAACTGTAAGAAATATCATTAAGAGTAAGAACCAAATTAGCGTTATCCAAAGATATCCGTATTGTCCCGTAGCCTTGATTCTCAAATTCCCCGATATAGTCATCAAGAGATCGTATTGGGGTGCTTGCAGCTATTTCAACTTCAACATTTCCGAGCAAAGCAGCCTTCATTGCTTTTCCATCTTCTTCAATCCGAGCTAACCAATCTTCTTCTTTAAGATCCATCATAAGGTCTGCAATCCCATAAGCAATACTCCCTGCAAAAAAAGGACTGCTACGAGAATTCGTTAGAACAATAATTCCAGTTTTTTCCTTAGGAAAAATCAAAATAGATGAAATAAATCCATCAATTCCACCACCATGGCTCACTCCATAATGACCTTTATAAAGGCCTGTCCTCCAACCTAACCCATAGCCAAATACATAAGGTTCTTTATCCGGATAACTTGGAACCGATACCTGAACGGTGTGCATCTCTTTTAGTGTTTCTTTATTGATCAAATGCTTTCCTTCCAAACTTCCCTCGGAAAGCTGCATTCGAATCCATTTAGTCATATCTTTAACTGAAGAGTTAATAGATCCAGCCGGACCTATATTTGAAAGATAACGGAAGGGTATAGCTTGAGATTTCTCATCTTTTTCTGTATGCGGCAATGAGAAATCGGTACTCTTTTGAGAGTCTTCTACAGAAAAATTAGAGTGAGCCATCTCTAAAGGAGTAAAAATACGAGACTGAACAGTCGCTTCCCAACTCTGACCCGTGACCCTCTCAATCAATAATCCGGCTACAGCATACATTAAATTATTGTATTGGAATTTCTCGCGAAGATCACTTGTAAGCTCCAGGTATTGTAATCTACTTAAAAGCTCTGCTCTATCAAATCTAGAGCCATACCAAACAAGGGTATGATCTGGAAGTCCTGATCGATGAGTAACTAAGTCTTTGATAGTCAGATGATGAGTAGCATAAACATCCTTTAAACGAAACTCGGGAAGATACTTGATGACAGGATCATTCCAAGCAATAATTCCATCATCAACCATCTGCCCTAAAGCAAATGTCGTAAATGCCTTGGAACAAGAGCCAATAGCAAAAAGAGTATTTTCCGTTACGGGAAGTTCTTGAGATTGATCCCGAAGTCCGTATCCTTTAGCTAACACGACTTTACCGTCAATAACGATACCAACCGCAACTCCTGGAATACGAAACCTTTCTAAAGCTTTACTAATCAGCTCATCGACCCGTGCCAGTTTATCTTCTTTTAAATGAGAAGTTTCTATTTCTTCTATGGGGATCTGAGCTACAACAGCTACTGGTTCATCAGATAAAGATTTTACTACATTAGGTGCCGCTTTCAAATTTCCCATTAAAAGCAGCACGCCAAATCCTATTATAAACTTACGTTTATCCATTACTTTCCCCCTAGTTTTAATCTTGGAAAGTATTATATGGGTTCTCATATTTCTGTCGCATAAAAATAAATTACAAAAATAATTCCACACCGAAACTCAGTGTCGCTGAAAATTAGCTCTCGATCTGTTGTTAATTCTTTTCTTTTTGCCTTAAAATGCGATATCTCGCACCATCTGAATACTGAGCTCAAATATTTATCTACTATCCAGAAATACCTCTCGCTTAAAAAAACCTACTTCAGTAATATCCGCCTTCAAAAACAATGTGATACTCAAATTATGATGTTCATCTTCTTAAGATTACTTTTCTGTCTTTTGCCTATTTTGTGCTCAGCAGAAGAGGAATTTTCAGAAGAGCTTTTCCTATCAACTCCAGATCAGCTATCAGCTCTTAGAGGAGAGCCTGAGTATCTAGCAGGGGGCCTAGTTAGCCCGATGAGTGGGCAACTTTGTCTTAGACAAACGGATCTTACCGTAAAAGGGGCTCAAGAGATCTTTCTAACACGCGTCTATATACCTCCCTCTATACTGGCTTCTTTTGCGAGTATGTCTAAAAACCAAGAGGCTTATGATAAACAAGCCATGCAGACTCATTTAGCTAAGACCTGCAAAGGATGGCAGTTTTTTCCTCATCTAAGATTACAATTTGATCCAACCTCAAAAGAAGTGCGACTAAGTGATGTGAATGGAGCTACATTTGATTTTAGGTTAGAGGGGTCTCAAACGATTTTAGCTTCTCCTATCCTTGCAATCAGTAACGTATCTGGAGAAAAACCAAGTGGAAAGTACGATCCCTTAGGTAGGACTATAAGTAGAACTATCCATGAGGCTACTATTAATGGATGGGAAGAGCTAGAAAAAGAATACTACCTTTATCAGGGTGATCAAGAAGTGGGGGCTTTTTCAGAGGGGAAGTTAAAAAATGCAAAGGTTTTGGGTCTTGGCCTCCCAATAGGTATTGAGTTAGAAGGACAAGTTTTTGCTCCTATTCTTGATGTTCAAGGCAACATCTGCAAGCTAATCGATTTTAATGGTGCTATTGCTGATAGCTATGTGTTTACGGCCTTTGGAGAAGAAGTTAAAATATCTACAAGAGACCCTTTTAATCCTTGGCGCTTTGCTTCTAAGAGATTCGAGCCAGAGCTTTCTCTTATTTGCTTTGGCAAAAGATATTATGATCCTGAGTTTGCTAAATGGACCACAACGGATCCTGCTGGATTCATTGACAGCTCGAACCTATATCAATATGTCTTTAATAACCCTTTTCGTTATGCAGATCCCGATGGCCGGTTTGCCTTTGTTATTCCTATTTTAATATGGGGAGCTGAAATAGCCCTTCCTTCCTTATCAGCTTACGTAATCCCTTTTATATATGGAGCTGCCATAGGAGCTGTTGCTTATACAGGCTATAAAACAGTTGAGTTTTTAAACGAAAACTCCATGGCAAAAAATGTAGATGTGTATGCTCCTGATAGAGAGTTGCCTCAAACTGAGAAAAAGAAGGGTGGAATCCCTATTCCGGATACGGATGCCCCTCATACTCAACTTGGAACTAAAAAAAGTGAAAGAGGAGATTATCCTAAGGCAAGGGAGTTTGACAAGGATGGAAACCCTATTAGAGATATAGATTTTACTGATCATGGCAGGGGTCATGATCATACATGTCCTCACCAACATAGAAAAACAGAAAACTCAACAGGAGGAACCTCTAATAGATATAAAGCAGAACCCGTACCTGAATGGAGATATGAATGAAAACAATAGGAATACAAATATTAGATAGTAAAGATAATTATGTGTATATAAAATTAACGGATATTCTAGAGGAGATCCATAACGGGAATTTATTTCATTGGTCGATTTTATATTTAGAAGCTGATGGAGATTTTGAAGATGTAATATCAACTCATATTTGTGAAGAACAAATTCGTGTCTCTGAAAAAGGTTTTTTTATTACCTGGGAAGAGTTAAATGTGCTTTCTAAGAACTTTGTCCAAGTAATAGATATAGTTCTTTTGGGGTGTACAGATGAAAATTTACTGCACCGTTATGAGAGCGATCAAGAAAAGTATGAAACCTGTGACATTACAATTGAAATGGTTGATAGCTGCTATTGGGAGGTTTTTTCAAAGGATGAAGATTTAATAAATAGGCTTGCTGCCAAATTTAAGGAAATTAAGTTTTTGGAGCCTGATTTTGAGAAATAAAGCGTAGATCCAGCGGGACAGTTTGCCTTTGTTATTCCTATTTTAATATGGGGAGCTGAAATAGCCCTTCCTTCCTTATCAGCTTACGTAATCCCTTTTATATATGGAGCTGCCATAGGAGCTGTTGCTTATACAGGCTATAAAACAGTTGAGTTTTTAAACGAAAACTCCATGGCAAAAAATGCAGATGTATTTTTTAGTTTATAAGAGTTGGATTGGCTTACGCACGCATACCAAATCGATTTCCCGACTCGTATCTTTTGATTCCTGCATAGAAAACAAAAAAAGATAAAGCGGCAAAACCTACGGAACTTAGTAAAAGAATAATAAGTCTATCGATGGAAAAATTTCGAATTAACTCAACGGGAACATATCCGATAAGCCCTGCAGGAATGAATGTAAACATAACAAATTGCAAAAACCCTGAATATATATTAGTTGGATATAAGGCAAAAAGAAAAAGAGCGTCACAGTATTTGCGAGACAGACTTTCAACGGACCCAAGCCAAAAAGCCATGCTATGCGCTATAATACCAACCGATGCAAAAACCAAACATCCTGAAACCATACTCATTAAAGCTAGACAGATAGAAGATAACGAAGTAAAAGGCCCTAGAAAAAGAGCAATAACACTTGTTAAGATGTTCCCCCATCCTCTGGAGTTAGATTTAGATCCTATGGCATGTAATAATATGTTTTTAGGCTGCGTCATATAAGAGTCCAAATCCCCAGTAACGATCGTTTTGGAAAGAACTTTTATTCCCCCAAAACATAACTGCATCAATCCATAGGCTCCCGTTCCGATCGCTATCAAGACAATCATATCATCTATTTTCCAGCCGGCAATATCGTTAAATTGTCTAAAAAATATGAACCATATGGAAAAGAATATAATATTGTTCGTCACCATCAAAATGGCCTCTAAGATAAAGGCTCCCCTAATGCTTATGGAACCTTTGATGCTCGTGCAAAGAAGCGATAAAAAAAATGATCCCGTTTTACGCATGACCTTAGCCCCCCTCCATATTTACAATGCGCAGCCCTCTTCTATAGACGAAGATCAGACTGGCAAGTCCAAATAGCCCCCAAAGCAGTAACAAGCCAACTACTTGTAAGGCCCCTTCTACGGTGAAGTTCATAATAAGAGCGCTCCTATCTCCCAAAATAGAGGGAAAAGGAGTGTAATATGCGATCTTTTGTAGCCACATCGGATATACGGCCAAGGGGAGCATGAGTCCCCCTAAAGCAAATAGCATTTTTTCCCATATCCAATAAAAAGGGCTGACATCTTGCAACCAAAAAGCGGAAAGACCGATAAGCATATGAAAAATAACTCCGACAGTCCCCGCCAAAAAACCTATTCCTAAGAGGAATAAAAATACCCCCATGGAACATGGAAAGCTTTCGGAAAAAATACCTGTAAATATAAAAGCAACGAGCCCTAAAAAAATAAGATTCGTACAAAGAGTGCCCATCGCTTCACAAAAAATCGTTCCTAGGTAAGAGATGGGCCTTGGAAGAAGATAAGCTAAGCGACCCGTTCGAAGATCCGATTCCAGCTCTTCTTGCACGTCGGGGACCGAGATAAACACCCACTCGTTAAAAGCTATATACCAAAGCAGTCCATCGGCGCTTAAATCACTAGCTCCCATTTTAGCGGCAACTACCTTCCATAGTTGAGAAAAAATCACAAGGCAGGTCACCAAAAAAATACCGAGGCCTGCAAGAGACTTGTAATTTTTTAGACCGTGAATCACTGCCAACGTAAAAACTGCGTAGTACTTTTGTATCTTGCTCATTTCTAGCTACCATATACCATACGAATAATCTCTTCCATAGAAGGATCTTCAATTGTAACGTCTTTAATTGTAGTTTTTTCCAGTACTTCATGGATTACTCGATCGATTGGAACACTCTTTATATCTATTTCACAAACAAATCGATAGTTTGCATTAGAAATTATCGTAACGCCTGGGATGTGTAAAGAAAGAACCTCTTCATCCGTTATTAAAGTAAGATTCTTTTTTTTGATGTAATTTTTTTTAAGATTTTTTACCGAGCTATCCAGTATGATCGTTCCTTTATCTAAAACAATGACACGATCACACACCTGTTCGATATCTGCCATGTCATGAGAGGTTACAAATAACGTCGTTCCGAATTCTAGAGAAAGAGTATGCAATAGTTTTCGAATCTTTAACTTTGCATTGATATCCAAGCCAATCGTAGGTTCATCTAAAAATACGATCTCGGGATTATGAAGCAAGCTTGCAACGATTTCGGAGCGCATTCTCTCCCCTAAGGAAAGCTGCCTTACAGGCTTATGGATGAAGGGAGCAAGTTCAAATATCTCCACTAGTTCTTTCAAACGTTTTTCGTAAATGGAAGGCTCTATTTCATATATTTTAGAAAGTAGTGCAAATGTGTCTAAAGGAGGCAAATGATACCAAAGCTGAGTTCTTTGTCCAAAAACGGTTCCGATCTTATACCCTAAAGAGTTACGATCTTCACAAGGATTTAGTCCTAAAACTTTTATCTCTCCCGAGGTCGAATGTAAAATCCCCGTTAACATTTTAATCGTAGTGGATTTCCCCGCTCCATTAGGTCCGATGAAAGCGATCCTTTCCCCTTTTTTAACCGAAAAAGAAAGTCCTTCGATGGCGGCCGTTTTTAATTT
>JAZKAC010000021.1:7202-16497 GCA_040389325.1 Chlamydiota bacterium
CAAAAAAGCCCCTTAATAGCTCCTAAGATCCCAGGGAAGGTCTCTCTTGTCGTAAAAACCTTGGTAAGGTTTTTTACTCTAATAACCTCATCCATCTCAATGTCCTTTTGAAAAAATTTTCTAAGATTCAGAACATAAAACTATACGATCTTCTTCTATCTTGATTTTTCGTTGCTTATAAAGAGCTCCCAAGCATTTTTTAAACACTTTTTTGCTCATCATCAACTCTCTGACAATTTCTTCTGGATCGCTTTTATCCGTAAGATACAAAACACCATTATTTTCTTTCAGCTTTTTTAGTAATAATTCTTGTGAATCAACAACCTGAATATACCCCTTCTTTTGCAAAGAGACATCAATTTTACCGTCTTCACGAATCTTCTCAATGAACCCTTTAATCTTCTCTCCTTTGCTAAGAGGGCGAAAAACCTTATCAAAAAAGATAAGTCCTATATGCAGATTGTTAATAACCACTTGATACCCTAGATCCGATTCCCCACCTATTAGAAGGTCTACCTCATCCCCTTCTTTAACGGTAATCTCTCGATCTCTGAATTCTTTAATTTTAGCCGAAGCAAAGAGGCGATCCGTTCTTTCATCAAGACAAAGACAAACTGTGACTTTATCACCTTTTTGCACTCTCCCATCTTGCTCTGCAAAAGGGAAGAAAAGATCTTTTTCAAGACCCCAATCCAAAAAAGAACCAAATCCTGTGACATCTTTTACTTCAAGCACTGCAATTTCATGTAAGGAGATTTTTGGAATAAGAGTAGTCGCTACAATACGATCTTCAGAATCCGTATAAAGAAACACATCAATAGAATCGCCAAGATCCAAGTCTTTCGGCACATACTTATTTGGAAGTAATACCTCTTGATCACTGTCATGATCCCTTAAAAAAACACCGAATATTGTTTTTTTGAAAAAATATAAGGAATTCACCTTTCCTAAATAAAGCATACACCTACCGTTTTTAATAAAAATAAGTAAATATAATGCTTTAAAAGCATTTAAAAGTAAAATAATAAACAACTAGACCAAAAACTCTTAATTTTTGCGCAATTTAATCCCTTGCAAAAAAAAAAATCGAGCTACCTAATCTCTTTTTTTTCTTATTTTAAGCCTGAATAAATAAACTATACTTCTTAAATTAATCCGAAAAAAGAGGAAGCGAGACGCTTCCTCTTAAAATTAAGAATGTTTCTTTTTCTGTAGTTGGACTTTACTTCGTTTGATACTGTAAGTGAAATACACGACACAGCCTATGGCTAGCCAAGAAAGCAACTGGATCCATGTAACTAAAGGAAATAGTGTCATCTGAGCCACGCAACAGAGCCCTCCCAACAAAGGGATCCAAGGCATACAAGGCACTTTAAAAGGCCTATGTAAGTTAGGTTGTTTGTATCGTAAGATTAATACGGCAAAACAGACAATTGCAAAGGTCATTAAAGTTGCCATAGAAACAAGGTTGGCCAAAATCCCGACAGGAAAAAGACCTGCTATAATAATTCCCAAAATCGTGATTAGAGTCGTTGTAAATAAAGGCACATGTGTCTTGTCTTTAATCTTTCCCATTTTAGCGGGTAAAAGACCATCGTGAGCCATCGTATAAAAAATACGACTTTGTCCTAACATCATGACCATGATCACGGAAGTAAACCCTGCTAAAATTGCTACTTTGACAAAAAGACGTAGCCAAATAAATTTGGATCCCAGCACGTTAACGGCTAGAGCAATCGGATCAGGCACTCCGAGTTTTGTATAGCTGACTAAGCCTAGTAATACTACGGCAAATATCAAGTACACAAAAGTACAGATCGACAAAGAACCGAGCATTCCTCTAGGCATATCTTTTTGAGGATTCTTTGTCTCTTGCGTAAGGGTTGATAGAGCATCAAATCCGATAAACGCGAAAAATAGCATCCCAGCGCCTCTTAAAATTCCACTCCAACCAAACTCGCCAAACACACCCGTGTTCGCAGGAACAAAAGGAGTAAGGTTGTCCATTTGAATGTAGGCCACTCCACAAGCTATGAAAAGAACTACAACGGAAAGTTTCAGAACAACCATAACGTTGTTAAAACTTGCGGCTGCTTTAATCCCCGTAGAGATTAAAAGACCCATAACGGCAATGATACACATCGCAGGGAGGTTAATCCAAGACCCCGTTACGGACCATCCTAGTTGCGTGTGATACCCAAAAGGAGAGCTTGCTAAAAAAGAAGGGATGGTAAGTCCAAAATCATTTAATAAACTATTGAAATATCCTGACCAGGCTACGGAAACCGTACAGGCTGACACAAGATACTGCATCGTCATCCCCCAACCGAGAACCCATGCAATAAACTCTCCCATTGTTACATAGGCGTAAGAATAAGCACTTCCCGAGATAGGGATTAACGCAGCAAATTCCGCGTAGCAAAGAGCTGCAAAAGCAGAAATCATACCCGCAATAAGAAAAGAAAAAAGGATACCTGGCCCTGCATGTTCTGCGGCCACTTGACCTGTCAAAACAAATAGTCCAGTTCCTATAATAGCTCCGATTCCAATCGCCGTTAAATTCAAAGCTCCTAAGGATCGGCTAAATGTATGGCGTTTTTGCGCCGCTTCGTCCACCAAAGATTGGATAGACTTTCTAATGAGAATTTTTTTTAGCATATATTAACACGTGGTTATTTTCAACATCAGGATAGATATAAATCCCATTTAATAACAGAAAATATTCCAGTTATGCATTAATTGAGCTTTCCCAAGATCTAATAAAAGACATTAAAGCCTCTTTTTCCGGGTGAGCACGTAAAAGCTGAATAGCTTCCGAGTGAGCCGATAAATGAGCTACTTTAGCAAGTAAATGTAAATGCCTTTTATCCTGTGAAGAAAACAAGAAAAACAAACTATGAACAGGCTCTCCGTCAAGGGCCCCGAAATCTATGGGATTTTCAGGAAAAAGCGCAATAACCATGTCGGCTTGACCTTTCACAATAAATTCTCTTGGATGAGGAATGGCAATACCGTGATTTAAGGCTGTAGACATCAACTTTTCCCTATCTAATAAAAATTCTGCTACTAAGCCTGCATCCAAACCTAACTTAATAGAAGCGGCTTTAGCTCCCGCTCGAATAATTTCTTCTTTAGAATTTCCTGGAACATGGGTAAGCACTTCCCCTTTATGTAGGGCTCTAAATAAACTAAATTGTTGCGTTCCCGCTTTTGCTAATGGAAGTTCAAAAGACCCTTCTTCAGAAGAATCTTCTTTACATTCTTTTCCAAAAGATGAAAATCCCTCTTCTTTTTTAAGCTTACAACTCATCATCCAATTTTCAATCTCAAGACGACTAAACCGATATTGATGATTTAAACGGTAAGCGGGAATTTGTCCCCCTACTAACCAGCGACGAATAGTCGTTTCGGAAACATTTAATAGCTCAGCTACGTCTTTAATCTTAAGATCCATGCTAACATCCTGTAAAAAGGTCTATGACTTCTTTTGCCGTATTGCATTTCAGCAATAACTTTCTGCGTTGTTCATCTTTTATAGACTGCGTCAAATTGGATAATATCTTCAGATACTCCGTTTGCTTGTTATCAGGGCCCCCGATCATAAAAATCAAATGCACTAAAGACCCATCCAGAGCTTTCCAGTCAATTCCCCTTTTTTTTTGAATGCCTATAGCAACAAAAAAACCTGCATTCCCGGATATCTTTGCATGAGGAATAGAAACTCCAATCCCGATCCCTGTAGAAACGATCCGCTCTCTTTCCAAAATGGAAGAAAGGAATCCCTCCTTATCTTGTAATCTGCCCTCTTTATGCAAAAGGTCTACAAGACGTCCGATTACAGCCTCTCTAGATTCTTCATCTAAAAAAACAACCAGACGCTCATCCAGATACTTGGATATGCCTTTAGATACACTCATAACTCCCCTATTTTCTTTAGCTGATCAATGGGTACCCGTGTGACCAAAACCACCCTCGCCTCTTGAGGTAAGACTTAGTTCTTTATCTTCTACTACAAAGACGGCTTTTAATGCACGCGCCAACACAAGCTGAGCTACTCTCATTCCTTTAGTAACTTGAAAAGGAGCTCTTCCGTGATTGATTAAAATCACGCCGATCTCCCCTCTATAATCCGCATCGATGGTTCCTGGAGTATTCAATACCGTGACCCCGTGTTTTAAAGCAAGTCCACTACGAGGGCGAACTTGTATTTCATATCCTGCGGGAATCTCCACTCTGATTCCTGTCGGAATCAGAATAGACTCTCCGGATTCAATCCAAAGATCTTCTTCAATACAAGCTTTTACATCCGCACCTGCAGCAAATAAGGACCCATAACTAGGAAGAAATTCTTCTTCTGCCTTGACTATTATTTTTACTTCTTCCAATTCCATTTTATTTCCCTACTCCTACTTATGACTTCGCCCAAATGGCGGATTCTTTTAACTGTATCAACTTCTGTAGCTTTTCTGAAAGTTTAGGAAAAGAGCTAGCATCCATCTGAGTAAAACTTCTCTCATTTCCCGTAAAAAAACTTAAAAAAACAGAGATCTTATCTTTTAATTCAAATCTATTAACAATGCAATCAATCAATCCTTTTTCTAAAAGAAATTCCGATTTCTGCGCGCCAGGAGGCAATTTTTGCTTGATCACTTGCTCTACAACACGAGGACCTGCAAAACAAATCAATGCATTGGGCTCTGCGATTATGACATCTCCTAACGAAGCAAAAGAAGCTGTTACTCCTCCGCTTGTCGGATTAGTCAAGATAGAAATATAGGGCAGCTTAGCCTCATGCAACTTAGCTAACGCAGCTGATGTCTTAGCCATTTGCATCAAAGAAAAAATAGACTCTTGCATACGAGCCCCCCCTGAAGAGGAAACAATAACTAAAGGCAATTTTTCTAAAATAGCAAATTCAATAATATTTGTTAATCTCTCCCCTACAACAGATCCCATAGAACCTGCCATAAAAGAAAAGTCTAGAATCCCGACAGCCGTTTCAGTGCCGTTGATTTTACAAACACCCACTAGAGCAGCTTCATCTCGACCCGAGGAAGCTTGAGCTTTAACAACTCTATCCTTATAAGCTTCCGTATCGGTGAAATTTAAAGGATCCGAGGCCTTGAATTCCGTAAATTTCTCAACAAAAGTATCCTTATCCGCTAAGGTCTCTATTCTCTGAGTAGCAGAAAGACGATAGTGATAATTACACTTTGGACAACAATGAAGATTTTGTTGCAATTCATTAGCATGGATCATTTCATGACAATGAGTACACTTAACCCATCCACTATATCCATCTTTTTTGGTTGTCTGAACTTTTATTTTAGGTTTATTCCTAGAAAATAGTCCCATACTCTCCCTTTAAAATTATAACAATGAACATATATCTTATCATAATAAACAAAAGATAACAATAGAGTAAAAATTTAAATCAACTAGATGCCAAATTAAATCTTTCTTCCACATTTTTCCAAGAAACAATATTCCAAATATTTTTTACATAGTCAGCACGTACGTTCTTATACTGCAGATAGTAAGCATGCTCCCAAACATCAATTCCCAAAAGAGGAATCAATCCTTGAGTGCTCAAAGGGTCTTGATTTGTACAAGTTGTAATGCTTATTTTTTTACTTTCTTTATTGTATCCGAGCCATCCCCAACCCGATCCTTGAATCGCCGTTGTCTGAGCACTCATTTTTTCAATAAAAGATTCTATAGATCCAAAGTCTTTTTGTAAAGCTGCCGCTAACGCTCCTGAAGGCATTCCCCCTCCACCTTGAGAAGTAGGGGCCAAGTTTGTCCAAAAAATAGAGTGATTTACGTGACCGCCTCCATTAAATCGAATCGCTTGCTGCAAAGCAACCATGGCAGCTATGTCTTGTTTACTCTCTGCCTCGGCATACTTTTGCAAAGCGGTATTAAGGTTTGTCACATAAGCATTATGGTGTTTTGTGTAATGCAATTGCATGATCTCTGCCGAGATCACAGGTTCTAGTGCAGCAAAATCATAAGCAAGATCTGGTAGTTTGTACATAAATAGGCTCCTTGTAATAGGTATAAGTTTTTTCGCACATCATATACGCGAGAGTCAATTAGTTACAACCACGAGAATTTGAAGGTTTTTTTAAAAAAATCTCTTTAGTCAAATTGAAAAAAAAGACTAGACAAACCCTCAGTCCCACAGTATAATTTGTCATTTACAACGAAAGGGAATATGTCAAAACAAGAAAAATTCTTTAACACTGTTGGATCGATTAATCCGGAGGATCACTATTTTTTACCTCATCGACTAGACCAGAACCAGTTGATGGAATTTATTGAAAAAAAATACTACTTCATTCTTCACGCTCCCAGACAAAGCGGAAAAACAACAGCCGTTATGGAATTTGTAAACGAACTTAATAAGCAAGGAAAACACGTAGCGTTATACGCATCTGCCGAGGCAGCTCACTGCGCCGTAAATGACATTAAACGTGCCTCTTTTGTTCTTTTAGAATATTTTAAATCTCAAATTGCTTTCTACTTGCCCAAAGAAACGGAAGCCTTGACCTACCTAGATGAAATTTTGCAACAAAAAGACATCAGTGAAAATAGTATATATTATTTCTTATCTTTTTGGGCCGCAAAATGCATAGAAAAAAAAACTCCTCTTCTTGTTTTTTTTGATGAATTTGATGGGCTTGTTGGAGAGTCTTTAGTTTCTTTACTCAAACAGTTCCGTTTAGGCTATATAGGTCGCCCTAAGCCCTTTCCCCAAATGATCTGCTTAATAGGCGTAAGAGATCTACGAGATTATAAAGTGAAAACAAAAGAACAGGAAGAGCTTGGAATTCTTTATAGTCCTTTTAATGTTAAATCCGACTCCGTAATCCTTCCTGATTTTTCTTTAGATAACGTTAAAACATTATATAGCCAACACACGCAAGAAACAGGACAAGTTTTTACGGAAGAAGCAGTAGAATATGCGTATGAGCAAACAAGAGGACAGCCTTGGCTTGTGAACGCCCTAGCCTATCAAGCTTGTTTTAGGGATGTAAAAGATCGATCCACACCTATCACTAAAGAAGTAATGGAAAAAGCTAGAGAAGCTTTGATTAAAAGATGTGATACACACATGGATGCTCTTTTAGATAGATTAAACGAGCCTAGAGTTCGTGGTATTATCGATATTCTTTTAAGCAGTAGTGAAGGCCCTGGATTTGCTCCTGATGATTTACAATATGTACGAGATCTGGGGCTTATTAGCAAAAAAGAGATTTGCATAGCCAATCCTATTTATCAAGAAATCATACCAAGAACCCTAGCTCACACAAAACAAGAAGAAATCATGCAGCAACTTGCATGGTATCAAAAAGAAGATGGACTGCTCGATGTGCCAAAACTGCTAACTGGGTTTACGGAGTTCTATCGAGAAAATTCTGAAATTTGGTTAGAAAGATTTGATTATAAAGAAGCAGGGCCCCATTTACTTCTTTTGGCTTTTTTACAACGCATCATCAATGGTGGAGGGACCATTCATAGAGAATATGCTTTGGGTCGTAAACGAGTAGACCTTCTTATCACATGGAAAACACAGCGTTTTGTCATCGAGCTTAAAGTCTATAGGACAAAGAAGGATATAGAAAAAGGCTTAAAACAAACCGCAGAGTATATGGATAAAACGGGAACGCCTGAAGGGTATTTAATTGTTTTTGATCGAAACAGTGAGAAGTCTTGGACAAAAAAAATCTATCACAAAACAGAAAAAGTAGAAGAAAAAAGGATTGAGATTTGGGGAATGTAAAAGATCAAAAGATTCTTAGTGTTTCCGTTTCGATCAACTTCCGCTCCATCCAAGCAGCCGAGCTATGCTTAGATTTTCCTTCCTAAGCGCATGAATCAGCGCTGTGGAGCCTTCTTTGCCTTGATGAGTAATATCAGCTCCTTTTTCTATCAGCAACCTTACAGCGCCCAAATGCCCTCCATAGGCAGCGTGCATTAACGCCGTCATATGCATAATTCGATCTTCGCTATTAATAGCTGCCCACATCAACGGGGTGATCCGCTGCCGGATGATTAAATTCTTTCAGCCTATATCTGACGTGTTTCGGAATTTCGCCTTTTTCCCCCGCCATATCCATCCTCTATTTGAATTTGTAATGACAGAAAAATATTGATCCCTCGACTATAAGTCAATTTTTTGTTCTAATTCCCTGTGCCCTGTCATGGGAAGAATTGGGGGATTGAAAAAATAGGACTTACGTTAATATTAAAAAGGCTTTAATAAAATATGCTATAAAAGGACGAAGATGGTCAAATCTTCATCCCGACTAGGAATAGTGAGTCTGTTTTCGTTATTTTTTATCCGATGAATTATCTTGGATTCCTTTTCACGCGTCGGAAACCCACCACATCATTGTGAAAGCCGACCTCTTTGCCCTTTCTCTCGAAGGGGGGATTGCCATTTCTACAAAAACTCCTCCAGGAGAAGGCTGTAGGACAGCGACTCTATTGCCCAGGGCATCAATAGAGTCAAGGACTTTTGGATACCATCCTTCATATTTGCTCTCATTAAATATTTTTTCAACTTTTTCCTTACTCAGGTTGGAGCTTTCAAGGACTGTAAATTTTTTACTTTCAGAGTCATATGTAATAGCAAGCGAGTGCGATTGCGCTGCATATGACATTTTTCTGGCGGTTTCTTGCCCTGCGCTTCCAAACCCGATAACTCTTGATGGATCAAACGATGATGTGCTCATAATAAAACCTAACTGTTGTTTTTTTCTGATTTATTATTTCATTGTCTAGTTATTTGTTTCAATCTATTTGACCAGAAGAAAAACATCTGTGATCTTTCCATTCTTGTGAAGAAAGGCACACAATCTCTTTTGTCTCCAATCCAACTTGCACAGAAAAAATTCCCTTTTCTATTCCAGTAGCTTGTAAAACTCTTTGTATATCGGTCATTTTTACTTTAGGAGCTCGATTAGGTCTGTTAAAATTTATTCCGTTTCCAATTTCGATGTTAATATCTGTAGGAAATGGTTCTAATTTTGAAGATCTACAGGCACTGCAAAAACTTATATTGAATGGATTTTAACTCATATACCAGCCTTCAAAAAAAATAATTAAAATGCAAATTTTTTTACTAAATCTACATTAGGTCGATGCACCGTAAAATACAATACCATTTAATACAAGATGAATTTAGTGTTTTAACGTTTTCATTCCAAATATTATGATTTTTTGATAAAATCATGGGTGGTAGAGGAGCCAATCACTTGCACTCCCCCCCAATTGGATCCCGCCATGC
>JAZKAC010000022.1:0-41337 GCA_040389325.1 Chlamydiota bacterium
CTGTATAATCACAAAAAGTTTGTACCCCCAAAGAGGTTTTTATGCGCAAGTTTTCTTGTAAAATGGCGAAACTACTTTCCTTCAGTTTGGCTTCTTCTATTATACTTTCTCTTTCTCCTGCTCAACCCCCTTCTCAAGATGTCCCGCTTTTAAAAAGAATCAGAGATTATTGGAAAGAGGGCGACTTCTCTTTAGCTAAAAAACAAATCGGCCTCTATTTGGAAAAAAATCCTACGGGAGCCCTTAGCGAAGAACTTCATTTGCTACTTGGCGACCTTTATCTACAAGAAGGCAATTTCACCTCTGCTTTAGAGGAATACGCTTTACTCGAAAGAAAAGATCTTAAAGAGCAAAGTTTTTATAATGAAGCACTTTGTCTATATGAAACAAAAAATTATAAAGATCTACTAAATCTCACGGAGATCCTCTCCTCTCAAAAGCAATTGACCCCTAATCAAGTGCACTCCGTCCGATACCTTTGTGCCGTTTCTTTATATGAGAGCAAAGATCCTAGCGTATTTCATAAAGCCGTTTCCTTATTTGAATCTTGTAAACAAACTTCTTTCTATGCTCAAGCTTTACCCTCTTTGATCTCTTTGTATTTATCTCATGAAGAACAAGAAAAAGCCATCGAGTGTTATCTTGCTTTAGCTAAAATTGATACCACGCAAGCGCCTGATCTGATATTTCAAGCAGCTATCCTTCAAGCCAAAATTAACCCTTCCGATGCGTTGGAACTCTTTCAAAACGTTCTTTGCTCTTCTTCCTCTTATAAACCAGCTGCAGCCTATAATACCCTTATCCTCTTGTATCAAACAGGGCGGTTTAAGGAGTTAATTCAAACTCATGAAGAAACTCATCTTCTCTTCTCCTCTAAAGAACAAGAAGAAGCCTCTTATTTGACAGGTAAAAGCTTGCACCATCTACAAGAAAACGAAAAAGCTATAACCTACCTTATACAAGCTACAGAAAATGCAAACTTTTCTGAGGAAATGAAATTAGAAGCCGGATTAATGGCCCTAACTTCTGCAAGTCATCTTAAAAATGCGAATCTTTATAAAGAAATATGGGATAAAGTTGCTACCTTCTCTTTAAAAGAAGATATCCAAATTCAAACACATTTGACTTATCTTAATCTTCTAAAACCAGGAGAAAATAAAGAAGAATTGGCAAGAGCCTCTCAACACTTTATTCAACAATTTCCAAGTTATGCAGACCTTATGCCTATCCAGCTTGGTCTGATTCATGGACTCTACGGCTCTAAACAATGGGAGTCTGCAAAAACGGCTTTACATGCCTTTATAAATGCTTACCCCAATAACTTTTCTTCCGAGCTCCTTAGATTGCAAATGGACTGTTACTCCAACCTGTTAAAAGAAAACCCTTCTTGTCGCAAAGAGTGGATAACAACGGCACAATCTACTCTTCAAGTTCCTAATTTACTCAGCTCTTCGGAAAGAGAACATTACCTTTTAGAATTAACCAAAAATATCTTTCTGGAAGAACAATTTCCAGAAGCTCTTTATGTTACACAAGAATTTGTAGCAGAATTTCCTTCCTCCTCCTCTTTAGAAGAAGTGCAGTTAATTCAAGCTCTTTGTTATTTATCGGATTCCGAATCTCATCTTCTTTTTGCTTTGCATGCCGAAAATTTTTTAGAATCCTATCCACAAAACGAACAATCTCCAACTCTTCGGATTCAGCTGTTTAATACCTATTTAAAGCAGGCAACTTCCGTAGAAGAACCTCTTCAAACGGAACTTTTAGATAAAGCGGCTAACCACCTCTATATTGTCTTTAGTCAAAAAGAACATAAGATACAAAAAGAAAACATCAAATGGCTTGCCGAATATTACTATCAACTCCCCTCCTATCCTAAAGCCATCACTCTTTTTGAAACGTTACTTCAAGACCCTTCTCTAGAAGGGCAAACGGAAGATAACGTTTATAAACTCTCTACCTTGTTTTCTAAAAACTTGGAACTTGAAAAGAAAGTTCTTCTTTTAGAAGGTTGGATAAGTAATAAGCCCTCTTTACAAACTTCTTTACAAAAGCATTTTATTTTTGATCTTGCAGGAACCTATAAAGCCTTAAATAACTCGGCAAAGGCTCTAGAACTCTATGATTTACTCATTTTATCCGACAATCATTCTAGAATTGGAGCAGAGTCTACTTTAGAGCGTTGTAAGATCTTATTTTCTAGGCTTAAAGAAGATGAAAAAATAGAAGATAATCCTCTTTGCATGGAAATTTTACATCTCTTGAAGGACTTGGAAAATCAAAAAAACATTTCCTTAGAACCCTTGCATCTAGAGGCTGGTCTTGAATATGTAGAGTGTAAAGCCTCTTTAATAAAAGATCCTTCTTTACGCCTACAAAAAAAACAAGAGCTCTTGAAGCTCTGCCAAGAAAACTTTCAATCTTCTTATGAAGCAAAAGACCTTGCCGAAAAAAAAGAACTCTTTTTGGTTTATGAACAGTTCATACAAGCGCAAATCTTGTTATGTAATCCAGAGTCATCCGAAAATAAAGATCATTCTGCTCTTTTATTACATAATCTACAAGGAAACCCCCTGACTCCCGCACCTTTACAACTCCGGATTAAAACTAGCTTGGAGTTAAAGGACCTCTTATGAAAGATCTTTTTACCCAACCTACCCGAGCCCGTTTTCTTTTAGCTAAATGTGTTGTTGCCTCTTTAGCTTTACATTCGGCTGCTTTATATCTTTGGATAAAGCACCCGATCTTCCTGACTACCTGTAGCTCCCTTTTTCTTGTTTCTACGCAACCTTCTATAAAGGCAACCTCTGAAGAAGATTCCCCACTAGATAATTCTTTAGAAGAATTCTTTGAGAGCTTTTTTCTAGCAAATAACCAAACGCCCTTAAACCAGGATCGCCCTCCTTCCATAGAACCTGCTTCTTTATTACAAGGAACAAAACTGGAGCAAATGGATAACGAGTTATCCATTCCTCTATGCAAAACTAAACTTTTACAAGAAGCTCTTCCTGAAGCCCCCTCTCATAGCCCTACCCCCTTTGCGCTAGAAAAAGACAATACTCCATCTTTAATGGCTCTTAATTTTACTCCTTCTTCTCCTCTTCCTTTATCTACACAAAAAGAAGCTACATCCTATAAGTTCCCAACTTTTTCTTATGATAGCGCCCCTTTAAACGACGACTTCATCTCTTTTGAAGAAAATAAAACGCCACTCCAAGAATTCTCTACAAAAAATGAAGCTTTTTATTCTTCACTTTCCAAAGACCTTTCCCTCCTACAAAAATCTCTTCCCTCTACTTCCTTAGAAGAACCTAAAGACTTTTTAGTAACAACGGAACTATCTCCCTTTTCTCTTTTTGAACTACCTACTTCATTTACGGATACAACCGATCTTCAAAACCTTTTAGCTCATGCTCACGTGGCAGAAATTGATGACTATCTTCCAACTCAAGTTTTATATAGCATGCAGTGGAATGATAGTTTTACCCTCACCCCTTCTTTTTTTGCAGATGAAGACGGCTACGTGTTTTCTTTAACCCTAGCTTCTAAAGATATTGTACAAGCAGATCGCGTGAAACAAAATTTTTATTTCCTTGTCGATGTCTCTTCTGGAATAGAAAATCATAAGATTGCAGTCTTTAAACGAGCTGTCATTAAAGCACTTTCTTCTTTGCAACCAGGTGATAGTTTTAACATCTTTCTCTTGGATAAAAAGATTACCAAGTTAAGTTCCGACAACCTTCCCTTCTCTTTTCAAAATCTTCGAAAAGCTGAAGAATTTTTAGGGAAAAAGAATGATCGCGCTATGTTCGCTTCTTTCGACTTATTCCAAGGATTAGACAAAGTACTGGATTATATCGATTCAAATGATGAAGTACACACTGCCGTCTTGTTAACAAGCGGAAAAGCCTCTACTAACTGCTCTAATAACCAAAAAGCCCTCTCTGGGTTTTTAGACAAAAATAAAGGCAAAATTACCCTCTTTACTGCTGCTGTAGGAAAAAATAACGACCTTGTCAATTTAGATATGTTAAGCTCCCTTTCAGGCGGTAAGCTTTTATATTCTGATACAAATGCTTCCTTACCTAGAAAATTAAGTGTTTTTATGAAGACCCTACAATCTCCTCTAGCAAAAGATATCCAGCTTTCCATCCACACAAATGACCCTAAAGCCGAAATCGTACTCTTGCCAAGAACTTCTCAATCTACTCACCTATATAATAAAGAGCCCTTTGTCATCATGGGAAGAATCAACCGCCTCGCCGATCTTCAAATTGCATTAGAAGGTAAAAATGAAGAAGGTTGGGTTCTTGTTAGTAAAGAAGTAGATTTTGCAGTGGCAGAAGAATCAGGGGTCCAAATCAAAAGAGAATGGGCTCTTCGTCAAGCTTCCTTACTCTATGAAAAATTTCTACAAAATCCTAAAGGTTCTTATCTACAAGAAGCAAAAGAGATCTTAAAAATGACTCACGGAAGGACTCTTGGAGAATGACCCTAGCTATCATAGGAGGAGACTTTAAGGGAAGACCCTTAAAATCTCCTCAAGAGTCTTTTACCAAGCCAACTCTTTCTTTAATGAGAAAATCGGTCTTCGATATTTGCCAAAGTTACATAGGAGATAGTCGTTTTTTAGATCTTTTTGCCTGCAGCGGAGCTATGGGTATCGAAGCTATAAGTAGAGGAGCTCGTCATGCAACCTTCATTGAAAAAGATCGAAAAACAAGTAAAGTCCTTTTAGAAAACATCAAGTCCTTTAACTTAGAAGAAAAAACGGATCTTCTGACTGCAGATGTCTTTACAGCCATCCTAACCCTTAAAAAAGCGCCCTATGACATCGTTTACATCGATCCGCCCTACCCTATTTCCAAAGAGCCTAATAGTCCCGTTATCCCCCTTCTTCACTTTTTAGATAAAAGTGATCTTCTCTCTTCTCCTGGCATCGTGTTTGTAGAAGAAGGGGCCCCAGGCTCTCTCCTCTTAGAAAAGCAAACCTTCCAACGCCTTCGCTATAAAAATAGCCGTAAATTCGGAGCGGCATTACTGCACCAGTTACTCATAGAATAATTTTAGAGTGAATTTTTCCTTAAAAAGCATTATCATATTCAAAATCCTAAAATTTCAAAATGTAAAAGAGGTTAAAATATGATAACGTCAATATCAAATATGAGTATTTCCTCAACCGAGTCTAAAGAAATAATTAAAACGAACCCTCTCTGGATTGCGGGACTTTATGATAGAAAACATGGGGAAACAGAGCTCGATCCAAGAATTGCGAGTACGAATATTGCTAAAAAAGCTCTTATGGGAAATTTAATTGACTACTGCGAAGATGTTTATTCAGGAAAAATCAAAAGCGGGAGGTATCATGATCTTAAATTTTTACGACCAGAAGAATCCATTCGATCCTCTTTAAAAAAAGGTGACTACATCCCCGTCTTAGAAGATATTTGGAATAGCGGGAACACTCACCAAAAAATACTAAAAATAAAAAAACTAATGAAAGAAGAAGGGCCGTTTCACGCTCCTCTTATGTTTGAGCTTTCTTTACTTTTTTATCAAAATGCCTCCATGAAACATAAAATAGAAACCGTAGACAAAATTTGTTTGCCTTTGATTCTGGCTGCATGGAATAGAGCTAATCAAGATGCAGAATGTTCTATAGATCCGACAAATAGCCGACCTTATGCAGAAAAAATGATACTCATCTATTCTAATCAAATAAATAATTTTGTACAAAAAGATTTAGGAAACACTCTATTTCATTTCTCATCCAGTAAGACTCCTCTCGAAAAAAAAGAGACCCGTGCGCGGTATGATCGAATGCAGTCCGCAGTGATGGGGCAAACCCTATTAACAAATAAATTACCAACGCCATGTTGGATAGCTGGACTAAGTATATTAGACTCCGATAGGCAAGTGCGATCCGAAAACATTTCACCAAAACAATACCATAAGTACTATAAAAACCTATTCGCAATCTGCGTTATTCGGGACTAAAATTTCAAAACGAAAAAAAGGTTAAAAAATGATAACATCAATATCAAATATGCGCCTTCCCTCAACAGAATCTAAAGAAATAATTAAAACGAACCCTCTCTGGATTGCGGGACTTTATGATAGAAAACATGGGGAAACAGAGCTCGATCCAAGAATTGCGAGTACGAATATTGCTAAAAAAGCTCTTATGGGAAATTTAATTGACTACTGCGAAGATGTTTATTCAGGAAAAATCAAAAGCGGGAAGTATCATGATCTTAAATTTTTAAGACCGGAAGACTCAATTCGATCCTCCTTAAAAAAGAGCGACTATATCCCCGTCTTAGAAGATATTTGGAATAGCGGAAACACTCACCAAAAAATACTAAAAATAAAAAAACTAATGAAAGAAGAGGGCCCATTCCATGCTCCTCTTATGTTTGAGCTTTCTTTACTTTTTTATCAAAATGCCTCCATGGAACATAAGATAGAAACCGTAGACAAAATTTGTTTACCTTTGATCACGGTTGCCTTTTTTAGAGCTTGTCAAGATGCAGTGTGTTCTATAAATCCAGAGGGTAGCTTTCACTATGCAGAAAAAATTCAAAAAATTTATCTTAATCGGATTAGCGGCTTTATAAAAAAAGATTTAGATATTGATGTATTTTCTCCTTTACCTCCGAGCGAAGAGTCTCCCAACGAAGACATTCAAATGGAAGTAGAGCAAATTATGGCGTCTATGGCAAAGCAAACTCTATCGGCAAATAAATTGCCGAACCCAAGCTGGATAGCTGGACTTAACGTATTGGACTCTAATAAAGGAGTGTACTCCAAAAATATTCAGCCGAAAAAAAACCATGATCACCTTAAATGGCTATACGCAAGAGACATGGTTTTACATTCCTTCCTAACTAACCATATTGTTCAATGTAAAAAACTTGAAATAAAAACTTTCTAACGCCCCTTCGATAAACGAGGCCGTATTACCCATAAAACGACTTTGCTATTTAGCAAGAAACTGTCATTTTTTGACAGTTATGAGCATATTTATGAATAAACATTTTTTTGAATTCTTACTTCACTCCAAGGGGCCAGTGGTCTCGGGAACCGACCTATGTCATATTTTAAATGGATCTCCCGATTCTCGATATGGCATCGTTAAAAGGTCTGTTCAAGAAGGATTTTTAATCCCTATTCGAAAAGATTTTTATCTTATCGCCCCCTCTTTACATAATAAAGATCCCGTAGATGTTTTTGCCATAGCCCCTATTATTTACGGACCTTCCTACATAAGCTTTGAATCGGCTCTTAGCTATCACGGGTGGATTCCTGAAGCCGTTAGGTCTATCACTTGCGCTCATCCAAAAAAAAGTAAAGAATTCATTACCCCTATCGGTATTTTTTCCTATAAACATATCCCCCTTGATGCTTTTTCTCTCGGTGTTACGCTACACGAAAAGAAGGGCTCAACTTTATTCATTGCAGAACCTTGGAAAGCCCTCGCAGACATGATCTATTCTAATAAAAAAACATGGAAAACACTAAAAGATCTCTCCTCGGATCTTCGTATAGAAAAAGAAAGCTTTGAGGATTCCGATATAACCCCATTAGAAGATCTTATAAAAGACTACCCAAGCTTACGAGTGCAAAAGGCTCTTAAAGCATTACAAAAAGGTTTTTCTCTATGACCCTTACCATCATTCAGCAACGACTAAAAAGTTATCACTCCACCTCTAAACAAGAAGAACTAAACGCCTTAAAAGAAATCTACCAAGAAATAGCACTAACAGGCTTAGCCAGAAGCGACTTTTTTAAATTAGGAGCTTTTCAAGGAGGCGCGGCTTTACGAATCATTCATCAATTGAAAAGATTTTCTGAAGACTTGGATTTTATCGCTTTAAAGCCTCAAAATAACTTCAAATGGGAATCTCACCTAAAAGCTATCGAACTGGAATTTCAATCTTTTGGTGTCCAAATAGAAATGAAAGAGCGAATTGACGCAAAAGGACCTGTTAAAAGAGCTTTTTCAAAAGAAGACTCTTTTGCTCGTATTCTTGAATTAAGTTATGACAGACTGCCTTCTGATGAACAAAAGATTACAATCAAACTGGAAATCGACACTCATCCCCCTGAAGGATCTAAATTTGAGACAGCTTTTTTAACCTATCCCTACCCATTTTCTATCCTAATGCAAGATATGCCGAGCCTTTTTTCCGGTAAATGTCACGCCCTGTTATGTAGAGAATACGAGAAGGGACGAGACTGGTTTGATTTCTTATGGTATCTTTCTCAAAAGACTCCGATTAACCTTCCACTCCTAAAAAATGCACTTTATCAAACAGGGCCTTATAAAGAAAAAAAGATCCCTTGTGATAAGGCATGGCTTCTGGAAGAGCTAAGACATAAAATTACCTCCATAGACTGGAAGGCTGCTAAACGTGATATAGAACATTTTCTTCGACTAGAAGAGCGAAAATTTGTAGACTACTGGAGTGCCGAGCTTTTCCTGAGTCAGCTAGGTGAAATAGAATTCTCTCAATAACAAAACGGTTGAAAAAGCTACATACATGCTAACGTCAATATCGAATATGCATCTTCAGGCTAACCGTGAAAGCGGTGACTTCCTAGTTTCTAAAGATATGTTTAAAGAACACCCCGTCTGGAGAACGGCACCTTCTTCCGATGAAGAAGATGAGGAACTGGAAATTGTAAGTACGAATGTTGCTGAAAAAGCTCTTATGAGAAATTTAATTGACTACTGCGAAAATGTTTATGCAAGGAAAATCAAAAGAAAGGAGTATCATAATTTTAAATTCTTACGACCAGAAGAATCCATTCAATTATCCTTAAACGAGAGCAATTACATCCCCGTTTTGGAAGATATTTGGAATAGCGGAAACACTCATCAAAAGATACTAAAAATAAAAAAATTAATAAAAGAAGATGGGCCCTTTCATGCCCCTCTTATGTTTGAGCTTTCTTTACTTTTTTATCAAAATGCTTCCTTGAAATATAAGATAGAAACCGCGGAAAGAATTTGTCTTCCCCTAATCAATGCTGCGTGGTTTAGAGCTATGCAAGATGCTGAATGTTCTATAAGTCCTGAAGGTGGACAGCCTTACGCAGAAAAGATTCAACAAGTTTACTATAGGCAGCTAGACAGTTTTCTAAAAAACGATTTTGGTGTTGATCTATCTTCTTTAAGCTCAAGTAGGACTTCTCTTGAAGAAGAAAAAAATATATCAGCCACGGCAAATAAAACTTTATTAGCAGATAAATTGCCAAACCCATGTTGGATAGCGGGACTTAATATGTTAGACTCCGATAAGGGAGTGCACTCCAAGAATATCTTACCGAACAAATACCACAAGAGCTATAGAGAAGAATTTGCAAAAGATTTTATTTTACATTCCTTTCTAAGCACCCGTGCTAGAAAATAGGATTTCTTTTTTCCCCTTCTCGAATCCCTAAGTTTCCATAGCGATGATAATCGTAGCTAATGGAGACCTCTCTTATATAATGCAAAAGCTCCCATCTGCCGTTGGCTAGAGGCGCTCCTATGTCTAAAAAGCATCCCATCTCGACTGAGATCTTTCTTAGCTCTTCACTTGGAGAAGATAGTAATCGCACACGCTCAAAACTACCTTTTTCCATCCTTTGTAAAAAGCTCCCTTCATTTTCTTGTGTAAAGGTGAAGTTAGGAAAAGCTTCTTTTCTATTGATTGAAAAATCGATAGGGCTATCACTCCAAGAGACTTCCAAAGAAACCTTGGCCAAAATAGCTGCTGCGAGAACTCTAAAAATATCTATTAAGGAGTCTTCTTTTTGTATGCGAAAAACAAGATTTTTTCTAGGAACATAATAGAGCATATTATCTTGTCCAATCACAAGATCGGACAGGCCTTCTGGCTTATCCAAATCATAACGGCCATGAAAATGCTGCATCCAAAAGCTATAACTACATATACTTGCATACCAAACCCCTAATTCTTCGGCCGAAAAAGAAACCTCTTCACAAAGCTCTATTAAGCAAGCAACCTCTAAAGGTGGAGATAATCTCTGCACGGGGAGACTTTTTTGAAAGAAGTTAACAAACTGATAGAGGTAACTTGGCCCTCCCGCTTTAACACCGAAGCCAAAACCGCTTGCTTTACATCCTCCGAAAGGCTGCCTTTGCACAATAGCTCCCGTTATTGAGCGATTTATATACAAATTCCCAGCTTCTATCTTACTCATCCACCTTTTAATCTCTCTTGTGTCTAACGAGTGAATCCCCGATGTCAACCCATATATGGTCCCGTTAGCAAGCTCTATCGCATGATCTAAATTATTTGCTCTCATGACGGAAAGAACAGGCCCAAAACACTCTGTCGTATGCAGGAAGCTCCCCTGCTTTACTCCCAACTTAACCCCGGGAGACCAAAGATTTGGGTTATCGGGATTCTGCTTTGGCTCAACAAGCCACTTCTCTTCCGACTCTAGGGTAGTTAACGCTCTATAAAGGACTTCTCCCGCTTCTCGGATTAAAGGAGTTACTTTAGCAGATAAGGTCCAAGGAGATCCTACGGACAGACTCTCTACGGCATCTTTAAGCTGCGCTAAAAAGTGGGGGTCATCATATACTTCAGCTTCTAAAATGGCTAAACTAGCTGCGCTACACTTTTGTCCTGCATGCCCAAAAGCTGACTGAATAAGATCTTTAATCGCAAGATCTCGATCCGAAAGAGCCGTGATAATCATAGCATTTTTTCCGCCTGTTTCAGCAGAAAGATCCAGGTCATTACGTATCTTCATAAAAAGACGCGCCGTTCCCGTAGCTCCCGTTAAAATAACGGCATTGATTCTTTCATCTGCAATTAGCAAGCTTCCTACTGGCTCATCTTCGCAGTTAATAAACTGCAACACTCTTTTAGAGACTCCCGCCTCCCAAAGAGCTTTTACTAAAACCCATCCGCTCAGCACGGACTCGGGAGCAGGCTTAAATAGAACGCAGTTGCCTGTGACAAGAGCTGCTAAGATCCCCCCCGCTGGGATAGCAACGGGAAAATTCCAGGGAGGTGTGACTAAGATTGTGCCTTTAGCCTGCCAGTTTATATCTTCCATCTCATTGAGTTTAATCCCAGAACGTAAATAGTACTCAGCAAAATCGATGGCTTCCGATACTTCCGAATCAGCTTCTAAGATAGCCTTACCCCCATCTGCTATCATAGCACCTATTAGATCTTTACGATGTTCTCGTAACTTTTGTGCAACCTTAGCTAAAAGTTCCGTTTTTTCTTCTATAGAAACCTCTTGCCATGCAGCCTCTTCTTCCTTTGCAATACGAATCGCCCTATCCACTTCAGAAGAATTTGCTAAGCTATATTGATAGGAGGGGGTGTCGGGATAAGAAGGATCAAACCCCTCTCCTTGTAAAGAAGAAAATTCTTCTTCCCCACCTATTACAAAGGGGATCCGTTCCCCCTCTTTTTTATGCCATCTAGAAACTATCTCTTGAGCCCATTTACGATTAACCTCTAAAGAAAAATCCGTATCGGGCTCATTGGAAAAAGGCTTTTTAGTATCGTATAAAGGAGCTGCATCTTCCCTGTTTTGCTCTCTTCTCGGACCTATAAACACGGTAGATGCCTCGTTACATGCCCTTGTAAATCTTTCTACCTGATCTTTCCATTCCAGGGACCCTACTTTTAACCCAAAACTATAACGTAAAAAATTCTCGGGACCCGTATTTTCATCAAGACGTCTAATCAAGTAGGCAACGGCACTTGAAAATTCTTTTTTTGTCGCTACAGGGCAGTATAAAAGAACATCCTTAGCTACAGCTTGTAAAACACGTCTTGTATGATCTGCCATCCCCTCCAACATCTCAAATATCACATATTCTTCTACTTGATTTTCGGCTCGGACTAAAATGGCATAGGCCATATCAAAGATATTATGCGTAGCCACCCCCAGATGCACGGCTCCCGCATTTTCCTTCTCACAGCCATACAGGACCATTTTCTTATAATTTGCATCTACTTCCGCTTTGGTTAGATAAGGGGCTTGCGGCCAACCTCGAAGGCTTGACTCAAACTGCTCCATGGCCAAATTAGCTCCCTTCACAATACGAATTTTAATGGGAGCGCCTCCTCTAGATACCCTTTCTTTAGCCCATCTTGTAAGCTCTTCTTGTATCAAAAAACAATCGGGTAAGTAGGCTTGTAAAACAATCCCTGCAGAAAAAGAAAAAAACTCGGGATCGCTTAATACCTTTATAAAAAGTTCTTTCGTAAGGTGTAAATCTCGGTACTCTTCCATATCCAGATTGACAAACTTTACCGTTTTTTCCCCGTTAGCCTTTTCAAATGTATTTGACATAGCAGCTCTATAAAGCTGCTTTAACCTGTCTGACAAAATGTCTAATGTGCCTTCCCAGGCTATGAGATGAATTTGGCTAAATAAAGTAGAAATCTTAACGGAGATGTATTCTATGTTAGGGGAGGCTAGGTCTTGCAAATACACATTTAATCTTTGAAGAGCTTCTTTTTCCCCTAAAATAGCCTCTCCTAAATGATTTAGATTCACCTGAACGCCCTCTTGCTTTCTTAAGGCAATATGCTTAGCAAGAGCTTTTGGCTCTGCCGGTAAAATGACGGCCGACGTTTCTTTTCGTAAAGCAAAGGTTAAAAGGGGAACAACTACTCTAGGACATAACGGCCCTAAAAAACGAAAAAGATACAGCTGCTTTCTTTTAAAAAAGCTTAAATACTTAGGAATCCCAAAAATATTTAAGAGGTAAACACATTGATCCGCTATTCGCAAGGGAGAAGTGCTTCGAAAACATTGATCTGCCATGCTTGTCGTAAAAGCTTTTCCCGAAACATCTTGCATCATATGAGAAAGCTCTGCCTGTTTTTTCTTTTCTTCCCATGTCTTAGTTTTTAAAGAAGCTTCTAAAAGATCAAGAGCCAAGTCTATCGTCTTTTTTTCCCGTTCTAATTCCGTCAATTGCTTCCCTGAAACTTCTTTGATTTTTTCTATTGCTTTTTGCAGGGAAACCGAATATCTTGAAGACATAGTTTTGCTCATTTGTTAAATACACTCATGCATAATTAACAATTAACAAAAAACCAACTTTAATTAAAGTCTTTTTATTAAAAAAACAATTAAATCAATTATTATATTCTGCTTGTTATCAATTTGTTCTTATTCAAGTGTTGATCTTGGCGTAGATCTATTCTTCCAATCTTCCTTATGCACTAGCTTAAAAGGAAAAAGAGTAGGATTAATTACAAACCATACGGGCCTAAATAGCAGACTTACCTCTACCTTTGATCTATTTTTACATAATCAAAAAGGGCTAAATCTAGTTGCCGTATTTGCCCCAGAGCATGGGTTTTTCGGTCACATTTCAGCAGGAAAAGAAGTCACGCAAGAAAAAATACAAGGGATCCCCATCCACAGTTTGTACGGGAAGACGAGAAGACCGACAAAAGAAATGCTTAAAAATATCGATATCCTTATTTACGATATCCAAGATATCGGAGTTAGATCCTACACATTTGCAGGCACTCTTTACTATATCATGGAAGAAGCCGCTAAAGAAAATATCCCCCTTATTGTTCTAGATAGACCCAATCCGTTAGGAGGTAACCTAGTTGACGGCCCCATGCTCGAAGAAAAATTTCGTTCTTTTATCGGATATATAGACGTTCCTTATTGTCATGGAATGACAATAGGGGAACTAGCTCTTTATTTTAATGCGGAATATAACATCAACTGCTCTTTACAAGTAATTCCTATGAAGGGGTGGAGCCGGTCTATGCATTTTACGGATACTCATCTTAGTTGGGTTCCCCCTAGCCCTTACATCCCCGAGCCCGACAGTCCTTTTTTTTATGCAACAACGGGACTCATAGGAGAGCTTAGCCTTGTCAATATCGGCATTGGCTCTTCACTACCCTTTAAGGTCATAGGAGCTCCCTGGATTAATGGAGAGGAGTTTGCAAAAAAACTAAATGATCAACGCTTCCCTGGAGTAAAATTCGTTCCCTTCCGACTCACTTCTCCTTTAGGACTGTACAAGGGGGAACTTTGTAAAGGGGTGTTAATTGTTATTTTGGATAAAAAAGAATTTATGCCCGTTAAACTACAACACGGCATTTTAGGGATCTTAAAATCTTTATACCCCGAAATCGTAAATAAAAAGCTATCTTCCTTATCTAAAGAAAAGAAAGAATTCTTTTGTAAAGCGGAAGGAACGGATGCTATTTTTACCATCCTTACTAAAGAAAAATATCCTGCTTGGAAAATGATAGAATACCACGAAGACAAAAAACAACCGTTCCTCGATAAAAGAAAGAAGTATCTCCTATATAATTAGCAGTCTTACTGGATTATTGCTAAAAAACCCTTGAGAAATTGACAAAAAACTCCCAAGCAGCGTAAGATGCTGCTCATAAATTAACCTATTCCCTCTAGTAAAAAAGGAGAAAAAAGATGACAACACAAACGGCACACATTAGACCGCTCGGCAATCGAGTTCTTATAAAGCGTTCTAAAGCAACAGCTTCAAAAGGAGGGATCCTTCTTCCCGACTCGGCTCAAGAAAAACCGAAACAAGGATCGGTTGTCGCTGTAGGCCCGGGGAAAATGGATGAACATGGAAAAATCCAAAGAATGACCCTAAAAGCTGGTGACCTTGTTTTATTTTCCTCTTATTCAGGAACAGAAGTTAAAACAGAAGAAGCTGAAGCAGAATATCTTATCATGGCTGAGGATGAAATCCTCGGAATTCTTTCTTAATATCGATTACAACTGGAGTCAGAAAAGATGGCAAAATTATTACAATTTAATGAAGAAGCGTTAAAATCTATCGCAAAAGGCGTTAAGATCCTCGCAAAAACCGTGATCGTGACCTTGGGGCCTAAGGGAAGAAACGTTGTGATCAATAAAGGTTTTGGCGCTCCCCTTTCTACAAAAGACGGCGTCACCGTCGCTAAAGAAGTCACCTTAAAAGATAAGTTTGAAAATATCGGAGCGCAACTTGTTAAAGAAGCTTCTTCTAAAACATCGGATCTTGCAGGGGACGGAACAACAACGGCTATAGTTCTTGCAGAAGCAATTTTCTCTTCCGGAGTAAAAAATGTCATAGCAGGAGCCAACCCCATGAGCGTTAAGCGCGGAATCGACAAGGCTGTCGAATTCGTGTGCAAAGAACTTAGCTCTCTTGCTAAAGAGATTTCTAGTCCCGAAGAAATAAAGCAAATCGCAACTATCTCCGCTAACAATGATCCTGAAATCGGAGCTATCATTGCGGAAGCTATGCAAAAAGTTGGTAAAGATGGAACCATCACTATAGCAGAAGCTAAAGGGATTGAAACAACTTTGGATGTTGTCGAAGGAATGCAATTTGATAAAGGCTATCTTTCTCCTTATTTTGTCACCAATGCAGAAAAAATGACGGTAGAGCTCGAAAACACCTATATTTTAATCGTAGACAAAAAGATTTCTTCTGCTAAAGAACTCGTTCCTATTTTAGAACAAGTCATGGAAAAAGGGCAGAAGCCTCTTTTAATCATTGCAGAAGAGCTCGACGGAGAAGCTTTAGCTACTTTAGTTGTCAATAAAATCAAAGGGGGACTTTCTCTTTGTGCCGTAAAAGCGCCCGCCTTTGGAGATAGACGAAAAGCTATGCTCCAAGACATCGCTATTTTAACGGGAGCAACCGTTGTCACGGAAGATCTTGGCCTCTACCTGGAAGATGTAGGATTGGAAGTTCTTGGATCGGCTAAAAAAGTCAAAATTAGCAAAGAATACACCACGATCATAGATGGCAAGGGCAATCCTCGCGACGTACAAGAACGAGCTGCTCAGATTCGAGCGGAAGTCGCTTCTTCTACTTCTGAATATGAGAAAGAAAAACTTGAAGAGCGTTTAGCTAAGCTTGTCGGAGGCGTCGCCGTCATCAATGTAGGGGCTGCAACCGAGTCTGAACTAAAAGAGAAAAAAGCTCGAGTTGATGATGCTTTACACGCAACACACGCTGCCGTATTAGAGGGTGTTGTTCCAGGCGGAGGCGTTGCCTTACTAAGAGCTATAAAAAGGCTTGATACCCTCTCTCTTAAAGGAGATGAGGCTATTGGGGTTGACATCATCAGATCAGCCGCCTTTGCGCCGGCTTCCGCCATCGCAACAAACTGCGGAAAGCAAGGAAGCCTCATAGCAGAGAAGATCTTCGAAAAAGAAGGTTCTTTCGGGTATAACGGCCTCACGGACGAGTTTTGTGATCTTATTGCAGCAGGGGTAATCGATCCTGTTCTAGTTACAAAAAGCGCTCTAAAAAATGCAGCTTCCATTGCAGGAATGCTCATCACAATAGCTGCCGTGATCACGGATAAACCTGTTCCGAAATCCAAAGCTTCCTCTATGGACGGCATGGGTGGCATGGGTGGCATGGGTGGCATGGGTGGCATGGACATGATGTAACTCTCCCCATTTTTTTAAGGCGAGAAAAAAGAGGAGCCCTCAAAAAAGCTCCTCTTTTTTATTGTTTTTTTTAACTTTGTGTCCTACAAAGAAAAAAAAGGAAGTTGCGGTCGTGGATATTACCTTCTCAGAAAAATCTTTTCCTCAAGTTAAACTCTTCGTTGCGATCCCTATGTATGGAGGACTGTGTAAGTTCAATTGCCTCCAAGGAATGATCGACCTATCTTCTACTTGCATAACTTATAATATACCGATGACTCTTCATGGACTCGTCAACGAAAGCCTTGCGCAAAAAGCAAAGAATCTTTGCGTAGATGCCTTCTTGAAATCCGATTCCACCCATTTTCTTTTTATCGACTCAGACATTGGCTTTACGGCTAAAGATGTCCTTTCCCTACTTTACCTTGTCTCTTCAGATCAAGAAAAAAAATATGATGTGTTAGCGGGACCTTGTCCTAGAAAAACGATCTCTTGGGAAAAACTCAAATGCTCCAGTCAAGAGTATAATTTTATAGCCTCTTCTCGAGATCCATTTTCTCTTACGTCTCTTGTAGAGGTATCGGAAATCGGCACTGGATTTATGATGATTCCTAGAAGGACCTTTGAAAAATTCATGCAAGATTATCCAAAAAACACTTATAAAGACGCCAAAGGGAAAAAACAATTTTCTTTTTTTGATTGCGCTATCGACCCCGATACAAAGTTTTTCATGACCGAAGATCGTCTATTTTGCCGAGCCGTCAGAAAAATGGGGGGCAGGGTTTGGATGGCCCCTTGGTTAAGGCTCATCAGGCAAGGAGCCTATCCTTATGAAGAATCTTTTGCTCTCTCTTAGTTTAAAAAAATATTGTTCTTTTTTGCTTTTTATCATACAAGAGCAGAAAAGAGGATCCATTCCATGAACATTTCTTTTTCAAAAGAGTCATTTCCCAAACTTAAGCTCTTTATAGGAACTCCCATGCATGGGGGGACATGCACATCGGCTTACCTACGAGGCATGGTTGATCTCTCTGCTGCTTGCTCAGCTTACAATATAGGCATGACTCTTTATGCTCCCGAAACCGATCTTGTTCAAAAAGGTAGGAATCTTTGCGTAGATGCTTTCTTAAAATCCGATTCGACCCATTTTCTTTTTATCGATGCCGATATCGGATTCACTGCTAAAGACGCCCTCACCCTTCTTTACCTTGTTGCATCGGATAAAGAAGGAAAATACGATATTTTGGCAGGACCCTATCCTAAAAAAAGTATCTCTTGGGAAAAAGTTAAACGCGCCGTTGAAAAAGGATTTGCTAACGAAAATGCGAAATCCCTAGAAAATTATGTAGGCAACTACACCTTTTTAGCTCCTCTAGGGAAACCGTTTTCTTTGGATGCCCCCGCAGAAGTGCTTGAGATCGGCACGGGATTTATGATGATCCCGAAAAGAACCTTTGAAAAATTTATGCAAGCCTATCCTCAAAATCTCTTTAGAGAATCTAAAGACAATATGCAATTTGCATTTTTCAATTGCGCCATCGATCCCGCCACCGAGCGATTCATGGGAGAAGATAGCCTATTTTGCTTAAATGTTAGAAAAATGGGAGGAAAGGTCTGGGTAGCTCCTTGGCTAAGACTCATCCACCAAGGGACTTATTCATTTCAAGGGTCTTTAGCACATATTGCAGCTATTGGCATGTCTCCTGCCGATCTATAACCAAAAAAAATAAAGACTCATATTATGAATATCTCCTTCTCGGACGACTCCTTCAAGCAAACTAAGCTCTTCGTCGCAACTCCCATGTATGGGGGAGCTTGCACATCGGATTATCTAAAAGGAATGATGGATCTATCGGCAGCTTGCGCCGTTTATAATATCCCTATGATCTTTTATGAAATCACCGACCAAGGCCTTGTGCAAAAAGCAAGAAATACATGTGTTGATGCCTTCTTGGAATCTAATTTTACTCATCTCCTTTTCATCGATGCCGATATAGGATTTACCGCTAGAGATGCTCTTTCTCTTCTTTATCTTATGAATGAAGATAAAGAAGAGAAATACGATATACTAGCAGGGCCCTACCCTAAAAAACGGATCTCTTGGAAAAAAGTTAAACGAGCCGTCGAAAAAGGACTTGCGAATCAAGATGCAGATTTTTTAGCGCAGTACACGGGAGATTTTACCTTCTTAGCTCCAACAGGAAAGCCTTTTTCTTCAAAACTTCCTTCCGAAGTCTTAAAAATCGGTGCAGGATTCATGATAATTCCTAGAAGAACCTTTGAAAAATTTAGACACTCTTACCCTGATAAAAGTTATAAAATCTCCGAAACAAAAGAAGAATACGATTTTTTCACTTGTGAAATAGACCCTAAAACAAGGCTCTACATGCCGGAGGACTATTTATTTTGCCATCGTGTCAGGGATATGGGAGGGAAAGTTTGGCTAGCCCCTTGGTTAGGACTTTCCCATCAAGGACCTTATTCATTTCAAGGATCTTTAGATCGAATAGCAGCTCTTGGCATGAACCCAACCGATGGATAATCAAAGGATTTATATGACGGACATTTCTTTTTCCAAAGATTCCTTCACCCAAACTAAGCTTTTTATCGGAGCTCCCATGTATGGGAGAATGTCCACCTCTAGTTGCCTTAAGGGGATGATCGATCTCTCTGCTGCATGTATAAACTATGACATCCCTTTTACCGTTTGTGGAATCACAAATCAAAGCCTTGTACAAAAAGCTCGCAATTCCTGTGTAGACTCCTTCTTACGCTCCGACTTCACCCACTTCCTTTTTATCGATGCCGATATCGGATTTACAGCTAAAGATGTCCTTTCTCTTCTTCACATCCTAGCCTCGGATAAAGAAGAAAAATATGATGTCTTGGCAGGACTCTATCCTAAAAAAACGATTTCATGGGAACAAGTTAAATGCGCCGCTACAAGAGGACTTGTCGACAGCAATGCCGAATCTTTAGAAGATTATACGGGAAGCTACGCGTTACTACCTTTTGAAGAAAAAGCCTTTTCCTCAAAAGAACCTATTGAGGTCTTAAAAGTTGATGCCGGCTTTATGATGGTTCCACGAGGGACCTTTGAAAAATTTAAAAAGACCTACCCCGAAAATACTTACCTAGAGCCTAAAGAAGAAGAAGCATTTGCTTTTTTTGACTGTGCCATCAACCCTGAAACAAAGTATTACATGACAGAAGACCATAGATTTTGTGAATACGTCAGAAAAATGGGAGGAAAGATCTGGGCAGCTCCTTGGCTAAAACTTTCTCACCAAGGAAGCTACTGCTTTAAAGGATCTTTTGAAAATGCAATGACTATGAACCTTCATCCCTAGTAAAAATAAAGCCGAGCCAGCCTTCTTTTTCCTCTATCTTTTGTACTTTAAGCGCAAATTGCTTCATAAAAAGAAGATACTCCTTCTCTTGCTCCTTTAAAATCCCCGAGCTAACCCATAGAGCACACTTATTAGGAGGAAAAGAAGAAAGGGCTAGCCTTTGTTCCTCTAACGTCATATTTAACAACATAACATCAGGGGCAGCTTCTTCAGGAAGATCAAAATCGACAACGGTTTGATCGTCCAAGCTATTTAGTCTTGCATTTTCTTTTGTATGCTCAAGAGCCTTTGGATCAATATCTAATCCATAGACTTTTTTAGCTCCAAGTTGCAAACCGAAAAGACCTAATACACCACTTCCACACCCCAAATCCACTAAAGTCTTTCCCTCTACATAAGGAGTCATTAACTTCATCATTAGATAAGTTGTAGGGTGGGAAAGATCTCCGAACCCGGCCCCAGGAGACAGTAAAAGATATTTCCTATTCTTTGCAGAAAAGTCCGAAAGGGGAATCTTACACATGCCCTCTACGAAATAAGGACAAAATAGCTCCCACTGCTGCGACCAATCAATATCCTCTTCAATAGGAATGCAGTCATCTATGTGTTTCCAATGTAGGGGCAGGGACTCTTTTTTCATTTTTCCACAAAAAAAAGTCTTCTCCTCTTCCATATCTTCCAATACGCTGACCTCTTGAACCCCGCAAGATAAAAGCTCTTCCAAGCCGTCCGCAATGGAGCTCTCTTTTCGTAAAAAAAAATTAAACCACATATCCATTTTATTCTAGATCTCTTTTCTTAATCGTTTCCAACGAGCTTGAATCAGCTCTTTGTAGCTATCTTGCATTTTTTGTGATAAAAAACTTTTAGCAAGCAATTCTTGCCAAAGAGGCACCGCTCTTTCAAAGCGACCCATCTCATCTTGTAAAACTTTTTCAGAAAGTCTTAATATTTCAAGGCCATAGTAGTCAACAAGATCAGCGCGAGTAAGTCTGCTTTTTTTCCCTCTAATAGGAAGAGCTATCTCTTCTTTGGATTGCAATACCATAGTCGTATTCAAAAGATCATACGCAGGGCTAAGTTCCACTTTATCCTGCCTTCTGATCAGAGTAAAGTTCTTCAAATGCATGTCCTCATTCCCCACAAGGAAGTTAAAAATCACAAGTCTAAATAGTTTTATTTTTTCTAAAAAAGGAAATGTGCAGTGTTTTTCCAAAATAGAAGCCACTTTTTCCATACTAGAATCGTACTTTGTATCACGAGAAGAACCTAAAAGCTGAGAAAAATCTTCCGTTCCAACTTTTTGGTTTTTATTCATTCTGTCAAATCTTTTTATAAAATAAGTTAAAGAGCCATCGATATTATAAACCATACCTTGAAAAGGAACTTCAATATTAACGATCTCGGCTAATTTCATGGTCAAGTCTTTATTTTGAGGAAGCTCTTCATACAGCTGATGGGGAGGCTTTAACAGATACCTTCCCCCTTTTTCTACAACTTCTAATATTTCTTTCGTCGGATTCAAAATAACGCTTAATTTTGGCTGAATGCCTTGAATAGATAACTTATCGGCAAATTGCGTTGCCAGTAGAACTTGTTCTTTTGCCGTATACGGAAAATCGTTTAAATTTTTTAAATCTATAGAGAAAAGACTAAGACCTCTTTGGGAGTACTTTCGATCTCCCGATAACTCGTAGGTAATAGGACAACGATTCACAAAACACCTTCCACCGTTACATTTCCGACCATATCTCCACCGACGGTAATCAACTGCGAAAGCAGATCATCGCGATCAATTTTTGCGTGCCTTAGCAGTCCCTCTAACATAATCCCTTCAGGAAGTAAGCCTTCAAAAAAAGGAGGGAATCGATCAAATTTATAAACTAATTGCGTAGTCGGCATTTCTAAAGACACGGAAGGACCTTTATAAGCTTCCAAGTAATTAAAATAGTATTCTTTACCGCGTTCAATTTCCAGGAGCTCTCCTGATAAGTGACCATTAACAAATACGTTAGCCTTCCTCATTAGCTTTCCCCTTCAAATAAATGCATCAATGGACTTTGAAAATTAATTTTTATGTTTAGTACTTCAATAACTCTTAATATGGTATCAAAACGAATACTCAACTTCCCCTTTTCAAGATCAAAAATGACCGTCTTACCAAGTCCCGCAATTTTTGCCAGCTCCAGCTGAGATAGTCCCGCTTTTTTACGATGAAATCGAACCAACTTCCCTATTTCCTTTACATCCACGATATCCAACACCTAACATTTTACCGATATAACGGTAAATATATCACAAAATTCTATTTTTCTTATTAATTATTTCTGTTTGACTATAAAAATACCGTTAACTCGGTAATTTTGCAAGTTTTTGATTATTTTTCCAGGGACCTGGCACCCAAAAGAAGCAGATCCTTCCTTGTTCTTTGGGTGTAAGGCTAGGAAGAGTAGAGTTTCATGACAGCGTGTCGTTTAAGTAGTTTTGAAGGTAATGTTAATAGGTTTATATTCGTTTTAGAAAAATAGATTTTTGCGAGTCGATCTCTTAGTTCATTCATGAAGTTATGAAGTTTACTTAGCTCATTTTGAAGGATGTCATACTGCTTCAAAGCTTGTCGTGGATCATTTACTTGATTTAGGGAGGTGTATTTTTCATTAAAATTCAAAAAAGATTGTAAATGGTTTTTAGAATAGTCGTACGTGATTTCTGAAATTTTATTATCCATTAACTGATGAAATGGAAAATCTAATAACTCTTGCAAATCTTCCTTCAGCTCATTGATGAAATTTAAACTAAGTTGATAACTCTCTCTGTAAATATCAGAATGTTTTATTAAATTCTCTTTGGAGTAAGCAAGAATAAACTCTAATCCGTCTAAACAGTCATCCGATTTGTATATGTGCTGAATAAGAACAGAAATTATTTTTTCAAAATCACTATTCACTTTAAATTGTCCTCTGAAATTTCCTTGAGCTATTGTTTTCGTATATTCTAATAACCATCTCGAAAAGCGTTCCAGGTATTGATATGGATCGGATTCGATAGAAGGTGGAGAAAGATGAACTGAGCTTAGGAGAATTTTCATTCTCTCTAGGTCATTACGTATGATAACAACTTTTGTAGTGTCACTGTCTTTTTCGGATCGTATGAGATCATCACGCAAGGAAATAAGGACTTTTAATATGCGATGCCAAGGAGGGACGATCTCGGGAGGTTCTCCAACCACTCGCTTCAGCTGTTCAGTTCTAATTAATTCGTATTTTCTTTGATTTCTAATGATTTTAGAAGTAAGAAAGCCTGATAGGGTTAAATTATCCAGAAGCTCTGCAAGGCTTCGTTTACTATATCCGATCTCCACTGCATCAGATGCGGTGAAGTCGCTTTTAACTTCAGTCAGCAGGTATGTAAAAAGATCTGCCCGAGCGCCTACTCCAAAAAAAGATCTCAAACGTAATTGTAGGAGGGCAGGGGTGCTTAAGGAAGGTAATACTGATTTATTACTGGGGATAAATTTTAACGGAACAACTTCCGAAAAGATTGGCCAGTTTGATTGGGTGATTGTATTTAACGTCGAAGCAAAAGTGGAAAAGGGTTCAAAAATTGGGGCTCCAATTTTTTTCACTAAAGTTTTAAGGCGATTTACTGAAACGAAATGATGATAACGTGAACACCAATCCAATGCCTCATCTCGAAGGCGTGGATCATAATCTGCAATGGCGGCAGTTAAAATGATAAGCTCTTCAAGAGAGATTAAACAATTTTTATGTCTACGGAAAGTGCCCGCGACCCCAAGTTCAGTCCAAAGACTCCATGCAATCTCTGCTAATTCATTATTTAACCGTTGAATCATTTTTTTTACTACCTCAGCTGGCTTATGACAATTTCTAGCTCCTGAAAGAATGCCTCTGATGTATCATGTGTAATGCACCATCGTTTAGCTTCTTCTAATTCAATCTTATTAGGCTTTAAATATTTTAAGTCTGCATAGTGTTTGCTCGTTGGGCCTTGGTCAACTGTTGCGTAAAGCTTGAAGCAGATTTGATCGAATCGCCCTGCGAGGTGAATTGTCAATCCCCCATGACGAATGATGCTCATGCGACTTTTAAATCCATCTGGCAACCCGAATGTTAACAGATCTGAAGGGCCGATGTTTACCCAATCTTTACTCATATTAAATGTGATGGCTACTTCTTCTATTGCTTGTAAGAGGGGGTTTGGTAGCGGTTTTGCGGAAATTAACTCACCATTGTCAATAAGCGCGACCAAATCTAGATCTTTTGTTGTTCTGATCATTAGCCCTATTAACAATAAGCCACCACCGCCTATTGCAACTACTTCGTAAGAAAAGCCTTTATCTTGGAGTAATTTTCCTAAAGTAATTAAGGCTGTTTCTAAATCGGTTGAGCTTAATTCGATCATTGACGGTCCTTTTTTCAAGATCTTTATCCTCTCGTTTTGATAATATTATGTTATCGCAGCGAGCGGATATTCCGCAAGATATTTTCACTCCATCCAGGTTTCTTTGAAAACATTTAAAGACTTTCTCTACAGGGAGGAACTCATTTGTCGGATGAGTCTAAAGCTTCATGATTAACGCAAGACGGTAAAGTTGCAAGGTGCTGCAACTAAATATTTTGTATTTTTAGTGAATTTTCCGAAATAGTTAAAAAGAGTCATCGATATTGTAAACCATACCGCGGAAAGGAACTTTTTGATTATTTTTCTGGCTAGACGGCAGCCGAAAGAAGGACCACTAATTCACTCAAAAAGCGTCCAAGACGAAAACTCCCTATTTCTCAAAAATAAAAAGTTTGAAATATTTTCAATCCACCTTCAAACCATTTCTATCGAGAAAACTTCACTTCATTCCTCTTTATATGAGGAAAAATAATAAAAGTGCTTGGAAAAAAGGTCCTTTTAAGCGATACTATGGCCGCCTAATGCACTGGTAGCCCAGCTGGATAGAGCACCCGGCTACGAACCGGGAGGTCAGAGGTTCGAATCCTCTCCGGTGCATCTTTATTACAAAGAGATCTAATCTATGATCCTTGAAACATTTTGTTGTGGTCCCTGTCAAACTAATTCTTATCTCGTAGCTTGTCCTATTACTCATAAAGCTTTTGTTGTCGATGCTTCTCAAGGAAGTGCCCCCCTCATACAAAGAGCTTTGCAAAAACACAAACTCACGCTGGAAAAGATTTTCCTTACTCACTCTCATTGGGATCATATTGCAGATGCTAAAGAGCTATTTTCTTCAACACAGGCTCCTCTTTTAATCCATAGACTCGATGCCCCCAATCTTATCTTGCCAGGGAAGGATGGACTGCCCTTATATTTTTCTATTGAAGGGATGGAACCTACTGGTTTCTTGGAAGAAGGAGATATCCTTACGGTTGGAGAGCTTACAATACAAGTTCTCCACACTCCAGGCCACAGCCCAGGAGGGGTGTGCTTATACCTGCCTAAGGAAGAGTCACTTTTTTCAGGAGACACCTTATTTCAAGGAACGATGGGACGCATTGACTTCCCTACATCAAAACCAGAAGACATGTGGAAGTCTTTACAAAAGCTAGCAAAACTGCCTTCTCATACGAAGGTATTTCCTGGGCATGGAGATCCAACATCTATAAGAAATGAACCTTGGATGACTCATGCACACAAAAAATTCACCTAACTTAAAAAAGGAATAACTATGAGTATGCTACTAATGGGGCAACAAGCTCCTGTTTTTTCCGCTAATGCACTGGTTCAAGGAAATATCACCTCTAATTTTTCTTTAGGGTCTTTCCTCGGCAAATATGTTGTTTTTTTCTTCTACCCTTTAAATTTCACCTTCGTATGCCCAACAGAAATTGCTGAATTCAATAACTGCATGCATTTCAAGAAAGCTTATCCGAATTCCAACAAAGAGGGGCCGAGGTAATCGGATGCTCCGTGGATAGCTGTTATAGTCACTTAGCTTGGACAAATACATGTAAAAGTAAAGGGGGGATTGAAGGGATCACCTATCCTCTTATCTCCGATCTTAATAAAGCTATAGCGAAAAGCTATCATGTTTTAGATGAAAAAGAGGGTATTGCCTATCGAGGACTTTTTATAATAGATCCTGAAGGAATCGTTCGCCATCAACAAATCAACGACTTTGCTATCGGACGTTCCATCGGAGAAACTCTAAGAACGCTCGACGCTTTAATCTTCCATAAGAATAATGGAAACGTTTGTCCCGCCAATTGGAGCAAGGGGGAAAAAACAATGAAGGCGGATTCTGAAGGCCTTATAAAGTTTTTTACGTAATGATGGGATGCGATCCCACTAAATAATCATAAAGATCCTTCTCCGTAAGAACTAAAAGACTATTGTGGATGTTACAAAGACCCATTGCAGCATCTACAATCTCCTCATCCCCGACACCTGGAATAAGAATAGCTTGTAGCTGAGGAGCCCACTTTTCCGATTTTATTAACTCCAACCCCCTTATATAATCTCTTACGCTAAATCCCTCTTCTTGCACGCGACAAAATAGCAATTGTTTACTATAAAGAAGTGTTTGTATGGCATAAAACATGCCTTGACTTTCTTCGGGAGGATTCCCTAGTGTATCACAAAGTTCGGGAAGAGATTGACAAATTAACGGAATGCCAAATTCTCCCTTCTCGGATTCTCCAAACAAAAAAACGGTGGGCTTCATATTCTCTCCTTGCTAGGTAAGGTAAAATCTAGACCCTTACTTTAATCCATATAAAAAATGGTTTTTAACTAAAAGGAAAAAATATTACATCCAACTCTTGCACAAAAAGAATCTCTCTGTCATTTTTTATTCTTTTACTACTAAAAAGGGACTTTTATGCGCCACAGCTTACGATATATTTTTATTTTTATTTCAGGCTTTAGCCTTCTACTGCAAAGTGAACAGGTTCCTGCGACAACATGTACGGTATTTATTACGCAACAATCAGGACAAGAAGATCTTTACACATTATCTTTTCAAGATGAAGAAGAGTGTAATAACGCTCTAACGGAAATGGCCCGGTTTTTATCGAAAAATCCTCCTTATAAAATAGCTTATTCCATCCAAGACAGTCCTTCTTTCATGGAAAAAAACTGGGATGAATTTCTTTTTAATATCATGAAAGATTCTTCCCTTGACCCTGATTTAGAATCTTGTTACCTAAGCACTGCTTCTTTATCTACTTTGCCTCTTATGCAAGGATGGAGCTCTTCTTTAACGGACGCTCAACCACAAACTAAAGAAGCCGAACCTTTTTTTGCTCTTCGTCTAACGGCTAAAGACAAAAAAAATATCTCCTTACTCATCACTGACTTGGCTGATAAAAGTTACTTACAGTTATTAGCAAACCAAGCCAGCATGAACCGAAAAGGAGATCGAGCAAGAGTTGTTCCTCCTCTACGCTTTATCGGATACATCCTATCTGACCCCTACTTGCATAAATGTCTTAAAACAATAGAAAAAGACAGCATCAAATATAAAGAATTCATCAACGGATTTGAAAAACGGATGAAAGATGATGCCGCTAAAGAAGATCTTCTTGTCTACGCTCCTGGCTTTGCCGAACTTTTACAAGTAGACTTACAAATGGTAATAGATATTCTCGAGAGCAAAAATTATGCTTATCTAGTAAAGAAATTATTATAAAACAAATGTTGACCGGATTTCTTTAGACTGTTAAAGGTTAAAAAAAGGCGTATTACAATTACAGTCTAAGGAATTTGAAATGCATGAAAAAAAAAATGACTCTCAGCTATACTCTTTAAATTACATTTATTACGGATTCTATTTTCTGCTATTTGCAGGACTGCAAATTTTTCACGTTCTTTTAATAGATCCCTCTAGCGATCCCGAACGTTTTATCTATGCTGTTTATGCTGGTATTGAATCTTTCGTTGAGGTTCTTTGCATGGCAAGCGTCTCAAGTCTCCTTTTACATCGAAATTGGAAATGGTCCCATCGGCTATGGATTTTATTTCTCGGAGTACTTTTATTTTGCCGCATCATAGATTTTCTATTAGTTCGGTTAATGGATATTTCCATATGGCACGGGATGGTTTTTTTCTTTCAAGAAACATTTGCCAACACCTTAGAAATATTGCTTGCAACTACTATACAACCAGCTATCTGGATTTTGACTCTAGTAATCTCTATACTTTTAATGGTCTCGGGTTGGTTCATTTTTCATTTCACACAAAAGATCTATCAAAAAAGACCTATTCTTTGCTCCGGAAAAACCTTAATAGGGCTCTTTGCCATCAGCTTTTCTTTGCTTACTTTTAATGACCTGATCCTACACTTCTTCGAGTCTCCCGAAAGCAGCGTTCCTTATGCAAAATCGCTTCCTTGGAAAAGGACTTTATTTGCTCCCGAAGAAAATAAGATCACGGTGAGCAATTATCTAACCCCTACGTCTAATCAACTTTCTTCCGACACGTTAGACTCTTCTCTTTTTTCTTTGGAAAGGACTCCCGACATTTTTCTCTTTGTTGTAGAGACCCTAAGGGAAGATTTCTTAACCTCGGAAATAACCCCCTCTATTGCTCAGTTTAAACAAGACTATGCCTCTTTTGAGCAGACACTCTCTATTTCTAACGCCACTCATACCTCTTGGTTTTCCATTTTTTACTCTACCTATCCCTTTTACTGGTCAAAATACTACAATAGGACCTGGACTCAAGGAAGTCCCACTCTAGCCATTTTGAAAAAGATGGGGTATCAAATTCATGTCTACTCTTCAAGTCACCTAAACTTTTATTCTATGAAAAGAGTCCTCTTTGGAGATACTGGGCAAAATGCGGACTCTATACAAGAATTTCAAACAGACAGCACAATCTCGCCTTGTCAAGCGGATGAAGCTGCCATACGACAACTGTGTCATGACATTAATTCTTCGGATAAAAAAGGGGGACGAGTCTTTATCACTTTTCTGGATTCTCCACACTTTGATTATAGCTGGCCTGAAAAAACAGAAACCGTGTTCACTCCCATAGAAGAGAAAATGAACTACATAAAAATATCCTATGAGAGAAACAACCTCGAAAAAATACAAAATAGATATAAAAATTCTCTACACTTTGTAGATGGATTATTTAATGAATTTAAGACAACGGCCAAAGAAAAAGGTATCTGGGAAGACTCCGTTGTTGTCTTTACAGCCGATCACGGAGAAGAGCATAATGAATATGGATGCATGTTCCACGCATCCAATTTATCTCCTCCTCAAATCCAAGTCCCTCTATACATGAAAATGGGAAGTTCTTCAGGAGGCTTATCTTTACAAAAAGGTAATAAAGCTTCTCAAATCGATATCTTCCCTACCTTATTTCATTATATTATAGGAGAAAATAGCACGGCTTCTCTTTTTCAAGGAAAAAGCTTGTTCATCCCTTCTTCCACATCTTACCTGATAGGAACTCGCTACAACGGAAGCCTTACCCCCTACCAATTCTATATACAAAATGGCAACCACCGTATGATAGCGGAGTTTTGCAACTCTAAAAACATCTTCCACTGCAATCGACTAAAGGTCCTTTCCATTCAAAACGAAGTGGGGGAATCCATTCCCTTTTCAGATTCGTTTGTCCACTCCTATTTCCAAGAGGGTCTAAATGCGTTATTTGGATCTGAAAACAATTAAGTTTCTTTTCATCTTCCTTTGCTTATTTTTTAGGGTAGATGCAAAGGAAGGGTGCGCCCTTTCTATGGAAATTAGAGAAAAAGCACTTGTGCAGCTTGACGAGTGGATCAATATGGTAACTCCTCTTCCGATAAGGACCTTTCCCTTACTTTCTAAAGACTCTATAAAAGAATATGCAGAGCCCGATTTCGATCTACAAGCATTTTCCAAAAAACACGGTTTTTTTTCTTGTCAAAGTCCTCTTATAGGAATCGTGACGGACCAACTATCCGATGTCGAGCCCATAGAAAAAGCTTTAGCTTGTTTACTATCATCCAAAAATCTCTTCTTCATTGAGCTCGCTACAGGAGAGATTTTGAGTAAAGCTCTAGCCTACCGTAACCTCCAAAAAGGGATAAAAATCAAGATCCCCTGCATTATAGAGGGTAAGCCCCTTTTAGTAGAGTATCAAGTAAATGAAGTCCTAGATCTTTGGCATGAGATGCCGGCCTTTGGCTTGCTCCCTTTTCACAAAAAAGCAAATCCTATCTTGCTTTTTCGAGGCAGTGATTTTTCTTTACTCTCTAAAAAAAGCTGGGCCTCTCTTCTAAGTGATTTAGATATCTCGGGAACTGGATTTTCCGCTTTCCATCTTGCAAGATCGGATATCCATGCTTGGCTAGAAAAAGCGTTTCTCTTTTCAGGCAACCCGGCAAAGGTTATGGGCTTTAGTCTAGGAGGCATTTTATCTCTATACACAACCATTTTTGAAAAATCTCTTATCGCAGCTCAAGGATCCATGTCTTTTAATCCCCCGGGCGTTTCTCAACCCATTGCCGAGCGATGGAAGGAGGTCTCCTCTTTACTTAAGATCTATATCACACAAGGGGACCTCATTCCAAAAATCGGAATTTTAGTCCCTCCAGCTTTTGTTCTTTTCACGGACAAGAAATTTGCTCCCATAGAAGCCCACACCCGGCTCATGACGGCTGAGCCCTCTTTTTCCTTAGCCGAAATTTACATAGAAAACCAGCCTTCCAAAAAACAGCACCTTTACAAATAAGCTTTTTAATATAAGGAACTTAAGTTTTTTCACTAGTTATTGGCGGCGACAACTCACCTTTTTAGCTATACTTTCGCCGTAGATAAGGAACATGGTTAGAAAAAAAGCTTTTAAGCCAGGCGATACACTTGGTTTCTAGCCTGTAAAAAATTTCTACCACAGAAGCCCACACCCTCTTTTTCCTTCGCCGAAATTTACATAGAAAACCAACCTTTCAAAAAAACAGAGCTTTTTTAATATAAGGAGCTTAGATTTTCTTCACTCGTTATTGGCGGCGATAACTCACCTTTTTAGCTATACTTTCGCCGCCATTAATTGTATACTCAGCGATAACTAGGATAAAATAGACAACTTTCGCTGAGGATAGGGAATATGCAGATTACAGGCAGAGAAGAAGAGCTTAGTATTTTAAAAGAAATTTATGAAGATCCCGAACCTCATTTTCTTGCCGTATATGGAAGAAGACGAATTGGAAAGACATTCCTGATTAGTGAATTTTTTAAAGATAAGGGAGTATATTTTGAGACTACTGGAGTAAAACAAGGGAAATTAGCCGAACAACTATTTCAATTTTCTTTTGAATTTTCTCGTATATTTGGAGAGGGTAATAAAATTGCGATCCCGAAAAGCTGGAGCGAAGCCTTTCAAAAGTTGCAAGAAGCGGTTGAGAAAATACAAGATAAGAAAATCATCTTATTTTTTGATGAGGCGCCTTGGTTAGCTTCTCATAAGTCGGGTTTTTTGCGAGCGCTAGAACATTTTTGGAATCGATATCTATCAAAAAATCCCCAGATTATTCTTATTGTATGCGGTTCTTCAGCATCTTGGATTATTAAAAAAATCATATACGATAAAGGTGGCCTTCATAATCGAGTGACGAGAAAATTGAGATTACTGCCTTTTTCATTAAGAGAAGTGGAACTCTATCTTAAATCAAGGCAGATAGAATTAGATCGAAAACAAATTGCCGATCTTTACATGGCCTTCGGAGGTGTCCCTAAATATCTTTCTTATGTGAAAAGAGGACATTCCGTGGCCCAAACAATTGGCCTAACCTGCTTTTCGGATAAAGGAGCTCTTTATGAAGAGTTTTCGGCTCTTTACAGTTCTCTTTTTGAAAATAGCGAACACCACATTGCTGTTATTCAAGCTTTAGCAGAAATAATCTCCGGAATGACTAAAAATGACCTTTTAAAAAAAGCGGGACTGACTTCAGGAGGATCCTCCTCTAAGACAATTCAAGAGTTGATCGACGCCGGTTTTATTATGTATATTCCCCCTTTTGGAAAGAAAAAAATAGATGGTAAGTATCGGATTTGTGACGAATATTCGTTTTTTTATCTTTCTTGGGTCAAAAAATTAGCTAGGACTAATTTAGAAAATGGAAACGGAGAGTTTTGGATGAAAAAACAAGGCACTGCCGATTGGTACACTTGGAGCGGCTATGCTTTTGAAAGTCTTTGTCTCAAACACATCACTTCTATAAAAAAAGCCTTAGGTATTTCAGGAGTGGAAACCGTGGCTTCTGGATGGTGGGTTCAGGCTAGAGATACGGAAGAAAAAGGAGCTCAAATAGATCTTGTTATAGATCGAGAAGATAAGTGTGTAAATTTATGCGAAATAAAATACGGGGACTCAGAGTTTCTTATTACGAAATCTTATGCAGAAAACCTAAAAAGCAAAAAGAATATTTTTAGGAATCGAACAGAAACAAGAAAAGCCTTGTTTACAACGCTTATAACGCCCTATGGAGTGCAAAAAAATTCGCATGCGCTAGCAAGCGTAGATCGAGAACTCATCTTAAATGATTTATTTTACTAGGACTTTAATATTGGATTTTTAATAAAGAAAACCAAAAGCCCAAAGTGGAATCTTATCACCAATGCCGAACTCTATGTCATCCGAGACAATATAAGCATGGCTTTCTTGCCAAATTTGTTTTTTTGTTTTTTTTGCACCGCCGACTTCAAGGAGAATATTTTTATCAATTAAGAAATCTCCATTAGTAAGAAGTGTCACGGTATGTATTTTATGAAGCATATTAAAGATAAAGGTTTCTCTTAAGGTTCCGATGTTTTCATAGCCTCTTGCGATTGTATAGCAAAGGTTAGTATTCTGCAGATAAATCTTGGCGGGATTTCCTAGCGTATCGAGTTTTTTTGAACTTTTATATAATGATAATATAAGTTCGGCATCCTCTAACAGTGTAAAATAATTTTTTAATGTTCGTTCGTCGCCTATTTCTAAAATTTTGCTTAAATTATGCCAGTTAGGAGAATAGGGGACATTTTGCGCGATATATGTCAATAGATGACGAATTTTTTTAATACTCGTTCCTGAAAGATGAGGATAAATAGAAGTGAGATCCGCCTCTAATGTAGTATGCACATTTTGTTCGAGTGTAATTTCAAATTTCGTATCTTCTTTTAACTCGAACCAGTAAGGATAAAAGCCGTGTTTTAAGTAGCCTTTAAAAAGAGGTAATATTTTTTCTTTTTTATTTTTTTCTAAAATCAAAGAAATGTCATAACAATATTTTTGATGATTTGAAAGAAGGTCTTTAAGTTCTATGGGCTGGAATTTAAGATCTAATGTCATCTCCATATACTCACGAAAAGACATGCCAAGGATGCGATAGACAATGGCGCGTCGGCTCAAATCATGAGAACCTTTATGGATTTCAAGAGCAGAACTGCCAGAAGCTAGAATTTTTAATTTTGGAAAACTATCACAAATACTTTTCAACATGCTAGACCAGTTTTCTGCCTTGTGAATTTCGTCGAAGGCAATAAATTCTCCTCCGTTTTGTATAAATTGTTCTGCAATCTCATAAATAGTAGAACCTCCCAAAGATAAGTGATCCGAAGGGACGTACAAGATTTTGGGGCTAAATAGGTCCCCTTGAGCATAATCCAGCAAATACTGAATTAATAACGTTGTTTTCCCAATTCCTCGTTGTCCTACAAGGATAGACATTCTCTCGCTCAACAAGGTTTTTTGAATGAAATAACGACGATACACTTGGTTTCTAGCGTGTAAAAATTTTTGACTTAGTTGATAAAACAGATCTACATTACCCACAGGATTCCCATTGTTTGTTTTTATCTTAAGTATCGGATTGGAATCCGAATAAATCAACTAAAAAATCGGATTCAGATCCGAATAAATCAATAAAATTTCATAATTGATTGGTTATAAACAGGTTGCGAAAATACGCATTTGTCATAATTGCAGAAAAGCGATAATTGTTTTAATGATTTGTTCATTTTTTGAAATTTCTCTTTTAAATTTTACCAAAGCCGACCTTGACTCGGGATAACAAAATAAGCTCACAGGTTCTCCTCATTTGCCTTATTTTAACTTAATTATGCCTCAAATGAGGCGAATGAGGCGAATGAGGCGAATTGAAATAATGGATTTTTAACGAGTGCGATGCTTTTTTTGTAACGTGTCTAATAAGGCAAAATAGGAAGCTAGCCGGATAGGGGAGATTTCTCCTTTTTCTATAGCTTCTTTTACGGCGCAACTCGGTTCACTTTGATGAGCGCACCCTTGAAATTTACAACGTAAGGAAGCCTCTTTGATCTCCACAAAGTAATGCTCGATTTCATCGGCAACAAGATCCCACACTCCAAAGCTTTTGATGCCGGGAGTGTCTACACAAAACCCTTCCCCTTCAATAGGAATCAACTTTGAAGTTGATGTCGTATGAGCGCCTTTATCCGTTTTAGCTATAACCTCTCCTACTCTCAGTGTAGAGCCCGTTACGGCATTGATTAAAGAAGACTTGCCCGCTCCCGATTGACCTGAAAAGACAGAAGATTTCCCCTGCATCCTTTTTTTTAGCTCATCAATCCCTTCTCCCGTGTGCACACTCACTCTAAGAACGGGGATTCCAAGGTCTTCGTATACCTTTTGACAAAGAGCTACAAGCTCTTTGTCTTCTTCCGTTTCTAAAAGGTCTATTTTATTGATCACGATAATCGGATCCATATTCCCTTTTTGAGAAGCAATAATATATCGATCTAACAAAAAAGGTTTCAAAGGAGGGGAGAGCACGGAAGCCGTGATAATGACCTGATCGATATTAACGGCAATCAGCTGCTCTTTTCTTCTAAGTAAGTTATCCGCACGAGAAAGGATCGAGCGTCTCGGCTCGACTCTAAAAATCAAGCTGCTCCCTTCTACCGGCTCAAAAAAGACAAAATCTCCGACAGCAACTATATTCTTTGTCTCTTGTTTCCCTTTTTTTAAAGAACCCTTTATTTGACATCTATAAGAAACTCCTTCAACCTCTACGTGAATCCCTTCGGAGTAGATGCCAAGAACGCGACCTCGAAGCGCCGTTTTAGAAATCTCTTCCGAGACGACTTCTTTTTTCTTTCTTTGAGCCAAATCGGTTTTTTTATATTGTGATCTATCTTGCTTAATAGCTTGCTTACGCTCACTTCTAGATAGCTTACGATCACTTCCATGAAATTCTTCTTCGCAAGAAAGAAAGCGCTCTTGTTCTTTTGTCATAGGTTCCTTTTAAGCTCATAGAGCAAAATAGCTCCGGCTGCCGCCACATTTAAAGACTCGGTATTTTTACACATGGGAACCTTAATAGAAGAAAATTGTTCTTTAGCTTCCATGCGAGCTCCTGTCGATTCTCGACTTAATATAAGAGCTATAGGAGAAACCGCTTTTACCAAGTCTAGTGAAGTTCCTTCCATGTCTGCTACAAACGTCTTAAACCAGGAAGATTTCTTTTTGAAATCTTCCCATGTTCCTTCTTGTAAAGGTATGGAAAAAGTAGCTCCCTTAGCCGCTCTAAGAGCTTTTTCATTAAAAGGATCGCAACTGTTTTCCGTTAAATAAACCCCTTCCCAGCCAAGAGCCCATGCTGTGCGCAAAAGAGTCCCGAGGTTCCCTGGATCCGCAATTCCGTCTAGAACTAAAAGATACGACACTTTAGAAAGATCACAAAAAGAGGGCATGGATAAAATAGCTGCAACCTTTTCAGGCTCTTCAAGACCCGTAATCTTTTTAAGGATATCTCTCGTGACCCTAACCGTAGGGATAGTAGAGGGAAAAGCAAAGTCCGCTTCCAGTATAAGAGTTTCAACGGGAGCTTTGCTCTCAATGAGCTCTTGCACCAACTTACAACCCGTTACAAGAACTCTTTTCTCTTCTCTACGAAAGGCTCGATCTTTTCTTAATCGAACAAGACCCTTTACAAAAGGGTGCTGTAAACTAATAAGGAGTTTATTCATCATGCAATAATAGTACCATTTTAACCGGAATTAATCTAATTAAAATAATTAATTAACAAAATGCCACGTATTTTTTTGGATTAAAAAATAAAAACGTAGATTGACTTTCTTTTAAATAGATGATACCCTTCTTCGTCGAGCAACGTAACGGGGGTTCTTTAAGGACGTGGAAAAAGCGGGAAACAAATTCTTCTATTTCTGGTCCATCGGTACTCTAAGCGCTTTCACCCTTTTGATAGCTTCCATCTGTTTTTTCCATGATGACTCTTTTTCTATTGATAAGATCAAACCCTCTCGAGATTTTTCTTTTCAGGCAACTCTTAGCCACTCCCAAAAAGAGATCGAAACGATCCGTTCCATCCTCTCTCAGCCCTTTACCTACCTAGCGGAACGAGACGATACCTACGTATTTGTTTCACACGATCAACAGCAAGTTATTAAATTTTTTAAAATGAAAAGGATGACTCCCGAGTACTGGTTAAACTACGTTCCTCTTCCTTGGCTTGATAAAAAAAGATTAAATAAAATCGATGAGAGAGCAAGAATTAGACAAGAGTTCTTCGGAGGATTAAAAATTGCCTTTGAACATTTTCGTTATCAAAATGCCCTAACCTTTCTACATCTATTTCGCACGGAATATTTGAAGATGAAACTACACGTAGTGGATGCTCAAGGGAAAAGTCACGAAATTCCTTTGGATCGAGTGCCTTTCCTTTTGCAAAGAAAGGCCGAGCTGCTCCCCGAACATATAACGCGCCTTCTTTTTGAAGAAAAAAAGGAAGAAGCCATCCGATCTTTGTGTCAAGTACTGGAGCTTGTAAAAAATAGCTGTCAAAAAGGTTTTGCCCACGCAAATGAAAACTTGGAAATAGCCTACGGTTTTATCGATGAAAGATCCATCTACATCAGAAGCACCTACCTTCCTCTCGATACTTCCATGAAAAGCTCTAGGGGCACCTTAAAAGAAGTCTTCACCGTCAGTAAGTCCATAGAGTCTTGGGTGCAGCGCAATCATCCAGAAATACTCTCCGAATTTCAAGAAGAAGTCCAAGACATCCTGTCTTGCCTAGAAGACTAGTGTACGGGACAAATAGCCCCTTGATAGGTTAGCTCAAGATAAGATCTCATCTTTTCCGACTCCAGATGCTTTTTTACGATTAGCAGTTCAGGACTTTCTAAGTCTTTTTCTTGTACCGTGATGACATTTACATAAGAAGAGGTCTCTTCTACTAGCAAAGCATCTTTTTTTGGATGTAACCCCGATAAAAGGGCATAGTTTGTAGGAATAAGAGAACCTGCCACCTCATCTAAAGTACGAGCTAGGAAGGCCGCCTCTACCTCTTTAAAGGTGCAACCGTAAGGATTATCTATGATATCTAATAAGGTTGGATAGGTGACTCCTTTTTTTAAGGTGATAACCCCCCCCTTTTCAAGTAGCATCAAAGCCCGTCCCTCGTTTGTGGGGTCACTAGGGATTGTGATGAGGCCCCCTTTCTTGATAAGGTCCCACGATCCATAGATTCCCATAGGCTCAAAATGGACATCACTTAAAGAGGCTATTTTATAGCCAAATTGCTTTATCTGTTCTTCCAAAAAAGGCTTATGTTGAAAAAAGTTGGCATCGATTTCACCTTCCGAAAGAGCCCTATTCGGGATGTTATAGTCATCCATGACTATAATCCGGAGAAAAACACCTTCTTTTTCTACATCGGCTTTGATGAATTCTAAAATTTCTTTATGAGGAGCCGAGCTCGCTTGAATAGTGATGTATTTTCTATCTTCTTTCTTTCCGCACCCTAAAAAGATGAGGCAAGGCAATAAAAGTAAAAACAATTTTTTATTCATGAGACACCCTTTTAGCCAAGAAGTTCCCCAGCCATTGGAAACATTCTACCACTAAAAGTAATAAAATTACAGTTACAAGTAAGATAGGGGTGTTAAACCTTTGATAGCCATACTGCATCGCGACCTGCCCAAGCCCGCCTCCTCCAATCAATCCCGCCATAGCGCTGTATCCCGTCAAATTGATTGCCGTCATCGTTAAAGCCCTGATCTGAGAGGCTAAGGATTCTTTCAAAAGAACCTTGGTAAATATTTGAAAAGAAGAAGCTCCCATTAAAGAGACGGCTTCTAATAAAGAGAAGCTCACTTCCTTAAAAGCGCTTTCTACCAATCTAGCAAAAAAAGGAGCCGCAGCAACGGATAAAGGGACAATAGCCGCAGTCGTGCCTAAACTTGTTCCTATAATCCACTTGGTAAAGGGGATTAAAGCGATCATCAAAATGGCAAAAGGAAAAGATCTTCCCGCGTTAACACATAAGCTTAAGCCTTTATATAGCCACGGGAACCTTTTTTCCGTATGAAAAAGGGCCCATCCCAAAGGAAGGCCTAGTACTAAGGCGAAAAAACCAGAAACCACCACCATGTATAAGGTTTCTCCCAAAGCTTTTGGAATAAGCTGTCCCATTAAACTAAAATCAAGCATTTAGGCCCTTTGTTGCATAACTGATTGTAAAACTACTCTTTTCTTTTTTGGATGCTTTTTTACGAATAAAAGAGATCGCTATAGCATGGACTGGCAGTCCCGTATGTAAAAAAGGTTCATAGTACTTTTGCGTTTTTATCTGCTCTAGCCCTACTTCAGGGAGCTCATCTACTTTCAGCTCTATGATATAGATGATATTAGGAAGCTTGAGGATGATATCCACCCGTCTTATGCTTGTCAAACGCTCTGACTCTGTATCAATTCCTGCTGCAGAAAAAATTGTCTGCAATAGAGCATGATAGAATTTTTCTTGCTTAATGTGTAAGGGATAGGGGATACCACTTACAATACTTCTTAAAACAGCAACCATTTCCTCTATTTTTCCTTCGACCAAAAATCCATATACTTTGCCAATCAAAGGATTAATGTAAGCTGTGCTCTTTTGCGTGATAAGAGCTGTAAGATGTCTTGTAAAAGAAGCCCTTACTTCCAAATTTGGATATTTCAACTGATAGTTTCTTGTTAAGGAATTATAAGAGGCTATAGTAAGATATCCCATCTGAAAAAGCAAAGCGGGCAAGGGAAGACTTTCGATTTCAAATGTCTGCAGTAAATCTCCTGTTCCCTCCATCTGATCCAACTCAAGCAGCCTACCTTCTTCTAGCCTTTCTTCTTTTTTCAATTCATCTAATAGGACTTGAGGAGTTGCCGATTCAAACCAAAAATTACGCAATGCTTGGAGGTGCAAAGCGCTGGAAAAAGAAAAAGGACTATATACTGTAGGAGTGTTTTCTATGAAACGATAACCATTATACCATTCTTTAAGTTGCTGTCTTACTTCTTCATAAGCCACATTTCTAACAGTAGCCCAATTTTCCATATGCTCTTTAAAGTATAAATCGACTTCTTTATCTGTATAACCACAGATATCAAAAAACTTTTCATTCATGGTAAGATTGTCTAAGTTGTTCAACCCAGGAGAAAGTCCTGATTTACTAAAAGCGCTAACTCCTGTAACGAAAACAAATTGGACAAATGTTGCTTGCGCTTTAATCACGCAAAAGAAACTTTTCATAATATCTCGAATCTCTACAGCAAGCTCCGGTTTATGAAGAGTATGTAAAATAGGATAATCATATTCATCAATAAGAATGGCTACAGATTTAAAATGAATGGGTCTAGACTTATCGCAAAGAGCATCAATTAAAATCAGCAGTGCAGAGTTTAAGTCTAACCCATCTTTTAACTCTACTTCATATCGCCTTGCAATATTTCGTAGTATAACAGATAAACTTTTTGCAAAAGATTCCTTACTTTCTATACTAAGCTGCGAAAAATCTAGCCTAATAACTCCTACAGGCTCCCATGCATAATCGCTACTAGCTATCCAAAGCCCTTCAAATAGCTCTTTTTTTCCCTGCAAAGCAGCTGCTAGCGTGGAAACTAACAAAGATTTCCCAAATCTACGGGGACGAGAGAGAAAAGTTCTAGAGTTATCGTTTAACAAGGAATAGATATGTTTTGTTTTATCTACATATACGCATTTTTTCTCTCGAAGTTCCGAAAATTCGCTAATCCCAATAGGAAGTTTTTTCATATAGGCCTCTTATTTTACTTACCTATTCTAGCTTATCAAGCTTGCAATATAAAGAACAATCTCACATGTATAATAATTTTTTATTTAAAAAATCTCATTAAGAACCTCGTAACTTACTCCGCGCTCTGCTAAAAAGGCGCATACCTTGGATTTTTGTTCTCCTTTAACCCCAATCGTTAAAGAGCCTATGGAAACTTCGTCAATCCGGTCAAGCCACCCAGCTAAAATGTTCACCTCAATCCCAAGTTCTTTGATCATAGAAGATAAAATAGGACTTTGAGCTGTCTCTCCTTTAAAATGCAATGTTAGAAAAAGAGCCTCGGGCTCTTTTTCTCTTAAAGGGCCCAAATCAAGCATATGAGTGCTATTTTGCATAAGACCCTTAGTTATCCCATCTTTAGGGGAGCTAAACACCTCTAAAGCAGTCCCGTACTCTACCATTTCCCCCTGGCCCATGACAGCGACCTTATTACAGATCCTCCGGACAACGTCCATTTCATGAGTGATAAGAACCAAAGTTAGCCCAAGCTCTCTATTTAGCCTCTGTAGAAGATCTAGAATCTCTCCCGTAGTCTTAGGATCTAAAGAAGAAGTGGCCTCATCACAAAACAGCACCTCAGGATCCTGAGCCAGCGCCCTTGCTATAGCAACTCTTTGCTTTTCTCCCCCGCTTAACTTAGAGATAAAGCACTTTTCCTTCCCCTGAAGTCCCACTAGGGCTAAAAGCTCTTTTACCCTCTCCTTGCTCCCAACTCCATTAAGTTCCAGCGGTAAAGAGACATTATCCTCCACACTTCTTGATTGTAATAGATGAAAATGTTGAAAAATCATCCCAAGTCTTCTTCTTTCTTCTCTAAGGGCTTTTTTATTCCCGAAGCTAAAGGGCTTTCCATAGAACAGGACCTCCCCCTCAAATTCCGACTCTAAAGAGCTTAAGCATCTAAGCAGCGTAGACTTCCCAGCGCCGCTTCCTCCGATAACCCCTAAAATATCCCCTTTTTTGACCTCTAAGGACACTCCATTCAGAGCTTTTTTCCCGAAGAACTCTTTTCCCAATCCCTTAGCTTCTAAAATCATATTCCCTCACAAGATCTTTTAAACATAACAAACGTTACTTATCTTGTCCATTACCTATCAACCACCTACAAAACATTAATACTATTAATTTGATTTATAATAATCAAATATATTATAATATAAGCACAAGTAAATAATAAGAACTAAAACAGTTAATAATAATACATAAAAGGAGAATATTATGGACGTTGTAAAAGGAATAAGCAAACTAGGGACCATGTTATCTGACTTTCATAACAACACACTCCCAGACTTGGGAATAGAAAGCACCCTATCATGGGCAGCAGGTAAAATGTATGACGGGGCAATGGGGCTTGCCACCTTAGCAGGTAGAGCAGTTTCTTGCTTCTACGCTACTGCTCCAGAAGCTCAGGTTGAGGAAGCTCAAGTGGGTGAGGATACTCAGGTTGAGGAAGCTCAAGTGGGTGAGGATACTCAGGTTGAGGAAGCTCAAGT
>JAZKAC010000022.1:41437-42215 GCA_040389325.1 Chlamydiota bacterium
GGGTGAGGATACTCAGGTTGAGGAAGCTAAGGAAGCTAAGGAAGCTAAAGAGAACAAAAGTGCTACCACAATCCAATCCAAAGTTAGGAGTATGTTGGGTAAAAAGGTAGCTACCAAAGAAAGAGAATTAGACCGAGTATTTAACACGCTTAAAAGCACTGGATTTAAGACTAAAAACTGTCTTCTCGATCCAGTTATTTCCAAAGGGGTCGCTATTAGTAACTTAGCTGAAAAAATGGACTTAGAAACTAAAAAAGCCAGCAAAATAGCTGATTTAAAAGAAAAGATAAGCACCTACGAGCTAGCAATTAACAACGCTCGCGTTGGATTTGAGCCGATGTTTAATAAATCGGGCATAATGTCTACTAATCAACCAGTAGCAGCTCAGGTTACAGAGCGTGCCAAACAAGTGGCTAATTCTAATCTAAAAATCAATGACTTGAAAGAGCAACTAAAAACTGCAGAATCAGGTTCTGTCAAAACGCCTAACCCTCATATGTTTAGACTTGGCATTAGAACTAAAGCCCAAGAAGAATCGGCTCCAGTAGTAACCAAACAAGCTCCAGTAAGCAGGTACGGGCGGCGTCGGGATCCTATGCCAAAATACCCTACACTCCACTCTATACAAAAGGGCATAGAGATAGAGGGTGCGAAGAAGAAGAACTACGAGGCAATGGATCCATCTGTAGGGCATGGATACCTTGACATATAAGCAAATCTCAGTAACCAAACACCCCTCGAGACCTAAAATCTCGGGGGGTTTTCTATTTAGGTCAAA
>JAZKAC010000023.1:0-7531 GCA_040389325.1 Chlamydiota bacterium
AGATATGATAAAATTAAACTATATACTTAATAAGAAAGAAATCTTTCTCTCCATCTCACTCTCTTCTTTTCGGAAAAAGCAATTCCCTCCGAATCAGGATGATCTAAAGACGTCGCGAGGACCTTCTTTCCTATTTCATCAAAACCCGCCCCTTTATTTTCCAAGGGCCTTCCTGCAGGGATGGTTGATCGTCGCACTTGAGATTTGCTTAAAGCCGCAGGAGAAATTATTGACCTTTGGAAGAATTTTTGCTGAGCCGCTTTGTCATGGGGATACAAAGCCTTTGCTAGAAATATCGGATTTTTACCATTTTCTAAATATTGCCTCACCTTCATTGCAGATTTCATTTGAGAGGCCGTCAAGCTATCGCTTTGAACATTCACAGCATCCTCGAATCGAGATACTTCTAACAAGTTCTTATCAAAACACTCGCTCAACTCTTTATCCAGAGAATCATCTATCATTCCGATCCTCGCCAAAACCTTCTGAGTTAATTCTTCACGTATAAGCCCCTCCATCACCTCAAGATGCGGTGAAAGTTGTCGAAATAAGTCTATAAGATCTTTTCTAAGAGCTTTAGTTTCATCATTACAATATATAATTTCTTTTACAGCTGCAATTGTACCAGGACTAATCGATCTATTTTGAATCATAATACTCTCCCTACTATCAAATAAAACTTCGTTACATCTTCCCTTTTATACCAACTGGGCTTATTAATTTCCCCTAAAAGATACCTTGCAAAAATCACTTTTCATGGATAACCTTCAAAATAGAGTTTGAATAGTAAAACAAAGAGGAATTTATGAAGTCTATCTTATGCGGAACACTGCTTCTTTTCAACAACGTCCAGGCATTGCAAGTGCAAGGGCATCGAGGAGCTAGAGCTCTAATGCCCGAAAACACTCTTCCTTCTTTTGATGCCGCCATTAAAGCGCGAGCCCACGTCTTAGAGCTTGACCTTCTATTAACCTCAGATGAAGAGTGCGTTATTCATCATGATTATTTTATCAACAAAGAGCTCTGTACCTATTTAGATGGCTCTTTGATCGAGATCCCCCCTCTAATTAAACAGCTCACTCTTGCCGAAATTCGAGAAATCGACGCAGGAGGTCAAGTAAATCAAAAATTTCCTAAGCAAGCCTTTATCCCCAAAACAGCAATCCCAACACTCATCGAACTCTTTGAGTGGATTAACAACTCTTCTCACTCTCAAGCAAAAACAATTAGACTCAACTTAGAAATAAAAAGAGATCCTAGATTCCCAGAATGGACAGGAACCCCCGACTTGATTGCAGAAAAGATCGTAAATCTCGTAGATCAAAACGGCTTTTCCAATCGCGTGTATTACTCTTCCTTTGACCCAGATGCCTTATTAGCCATACGCAATAAAAGTCCAAACGCCCATTTAGGGCTAATCTTTAATGAAAAAAGCTTACTGATAGCCGACCCTTTAGATCCTAAAAACGGATTAGATCTTTTACTGCAATTAGCCTCTTCCTTACAAGTGGAGATTCTTTCTCCTGACCATAAACTTTTGGGCAACTTAATTAATGTAAGTTTCTTACAAGAAAAAGGATTTCAAGTAATCCCTTGGACCGTCAATGAATCCGAAAGATGGAAAGAGCTCACCCGAATGAATGTAGACGGAATCATCACGGATGATCCCGAAGAACTTATTAACTGGTTAGAAAATACTGATATAAGAACGCAAGAGATACTATAGAAGTTACTCAAAGCTAAATCTCAAATATTTTCTTTGAACTAGAAGGATTTATCATAAGGAAAGAACGAAAAGCCTTGTTGACTTTAGACTGAACCTAAACTAAGGTTACAGTATTTGGAGAGATAGCAAACGGATAAGCTGGTTTAGGGCTGAAACATCTTCTTGTTTCTAATAAACTTTGGATTTTCTCTGAGGTAATCATCATATTCCTTGCGTTTGTCCCTTCAAAACCCAACCTTGAATAAAAGCTTTCGGATTGGTACAAGGTTAACAATGTGATGCTTTTCTTATTTTCATCAAGAGCCTTTCGGAATAGATGATGCATAAGCGCCGTTCCAGACCCCTTAACTCCCGCACTAGAAGAAGATATATTATTAGGGTGAGTCACTAAACATTCCACATGCAAATCATCTTTGACATTTTTAACCGTGGCAATAGATTGAAGATTGCTTTCCTCATCGTAACAAGCAAATATTCTAGTTGGATCAAGAGAACTACTTAACCCCCAGTCTATCTCTCTTGAGACCATAGAAGCAATAGAGCTCAACTCGCAAAGCCGTCTTCTTTCAAGCTGAACGCCAGCCCTTCTGGACGCCTCCTCGGCCACCCCTTTCCACTCCATGGCAGTATCTCGCAAGCTCCTCTTTAAGAGGTCATCCGAGACTTCTTGAACAAAAAAGGAGGGTCTATAAGGCTCCACAGGAGATGACCTCACGACAGATCCGCTAGCAAGATACGACATCTCGCGCATCCCTGAACGAATATTCTGAAAAACTGTAAGAGGACTACCGCCCGAACCTGAATTTATATTCAAATTAAAAACCGCCTATTTATATAGATTGTATTATATACTACTTTTTATTAAAATTCAACATATTAGCGTTTTGTTACTTAATTCAGTAATTAATATAAACTATTGATATAGTGTAATTTTTTAGGTTTTTTAACTATTTTCTGGAAATTTAATAAAAACACAAAATATTTAATTGCAGAGCTTTACAGCTTTATCATCTTGCATTAATCGCGACTGCTCATAAACCTGAGGTAAAGAACCTAGAGAGGGCTTTGGGTGATGATTATTTTAATTCCAAGTCTTAAGTAAAAAGTAGGGAAAAAATTATGGATGCTAGGAAATGGGTTCGAGCTTTTTGGACGAATTTTAACCCGATAGCTTGAGTTGTTGACGGTCAGCCGACAGAATAATCTTATTCACATTCGAAGCAACAAATGGAAACGGATAAGATTTGGAAGGGTCTGAGGTGATCTCTAGGGCCCGATCTTGAATAACGACCTTCACGAAACTAGTGCGAGATAGTAATTTTGGACGCAAAATGACAGCGCAAATGTCATTTTGCGCCTCAAACTGCCATTATCAAAATCACGCATTCTTTTATGGTAGTCGAATTTGGCGATAAATGACTTTTTTTGATATGTCATAATATATCAAAAATCAATTTTGAGATATTATAGCATATCACTTGACATCCTATTGCATCTATTATATCTTATGAACTAGCACCCCAGGACAATGGATCGCATGACTTATTCTATTCAAAAAATAGCAGAAGAGCTCAAGATAGCGCGTAAAAAAAAGGGACTGAGTCAACGAGCTCTTAGCATTAAAACAGGAATCCCACAAAATCATATCTCTAAAATTGAAAATGGGGTGGTTGATCTTCAAACATCAAGTCTTATTCAAATTGCACGTGCGCTTGAGTTAGAGCTCGTATTAATTCCTACCCATTTTTTACCTGCCGTTCAGGCTATTCAAAATCCATTCAAGACCTCAGAACCCATTCCAGCCTACCGACTAGACGAGAGTGATGATGACATCTGAAATTAAAGTTCTTAAAGTCCTTCTTTACGAGAATCAAATAGGCACATTGACTCATCTACTGGGAGATAAGAACTTATTTACCTTCGATCAAGATTATATCCAAAATCTGGCTCGTCCAACCCTTAGCCTATCTTTTAAAGACACTTTGGGAGATCTAATTACAAACGTGAAAACTACACAGACTCGACTCCCTCCATTTTTCGCTAACCTTTTGCCTGAAGGACTACTACGAGAGTATTTAGCAAGAAGAGCAAACCTCAACCCCCTGCACGAATTCTCCCTTTTATGGGTCCTTGGACAAGATCTACCAGGAGCTCTCAAAATCCAAGCCTCCGACAACAAAGAGCTACCTTTTCAAACAAAATCTTCAAATCTTACAGTTGATAAGAAAAAAGAAACTCTTTTACGATTTTCCTTAGCGGGAGTGCAGTTGAAATTCTCAGCCATCGAAAAGACCAACCACGGGTTAACCATTCCTTCAAACGGAATCGGAGGCGAATGGATCACAAAACTCCCTCACACCGTATTTAAAGGAGTTCCAGAAAATGAATACGCGATGATGGAGTTAGCTAGAAAAGTTGGCATTGATGTTCCTGAGACTAAGCTACTCCCTATTGCAGAACTGGAAGGATTGCCACAAGAGTTTTCTCATCTTGGTAAGTACGTCTTTGCCATTAAGAGGTTTGATCGAGCAGAGCACGGGCGCAGCATTCATATCGAAGATTTTGCTCAAGTATTTGGTGTTTACCCCGAAAAAAAATATAAAAATGCAAGCTATCGCAATATAGCGGACGTCATCCGATCCGAAATTGGAGAACCTGGCATCATAGAATTTATCAAACGCTTTGTTTTTAACGCTCTTATCGGAAATGGGGACATGCATCTTAAAAACTGGTCTCTTATCTATAAGGAAAAAAACAAAGCATCGCTTGCTCCTGCTTACGATTTTGTTTCTACACTTCCTTATTTACCTGGAGACCAACTTGCTTTAAACTTTGTAGATAGGAAAGAATTCTCATCCCTTACATTAGATCAATTTAAACGTTTTGCAGAAAAAGCAATGCTTTCCGAAAAGCTAGTTCTTAGTACAGTAGAAGAAACAACCGATGCTTTTACAGACAGTTTAAAAACGATAAACGATCTCCCTTTAAAAGAAGATGTTCATAATAGCATCCTAACACACCTTTCCACCCTTCCATTTTGGAAGTCAAAGTAAAAAAATTACGGTGTTAGATTGTGATTGCCAGTCTCCTTTTTAAGCCCCGCATCAGCTTCTATAACCCAACCACCACCTACTGCTTTATAAAGATCTATAAGGGATAAAAACTGATCTGCTTGAGCTGCGATCATATTCATCTCGGCAGCCAAGACCTGCCTTTCCGCATCCAAGACCGTAAGATACTGCGTTTGCCCTTCATAATACCGATCCCAAGCAAGAGCTAGATAATCTTGTAGAGCAACTACTTCTGCTGCATCCGCTGCATAAATCTCTTTATTTTTCTGAAATCCTATCAGGGAATCATCCACTTCTTTTAAGGCGTTAAGGATCGTCTGTTCATAGGCAAAAACCAGTTCTTGCTTTTGCACTTCTGCAATTTTAAGCTGACTTACCAAAAGACCTCCCGTGAAGATCTCCTGCACAATCCCCCCTCCTAACAACCAGGTACGAGAAGGCTTAGAAAATAGCCCCTGCAAAGATAAGTGATCCACTCCATAAAGAGCGGAAAGACTAAGCTGAGGGAAAAAGGCAGCTCTTGCAACACCTATGTTAGCATTGGCTGCTATTAAGTTGTTCTCGGCTTGCAAGATATCGGGTCTTCTTGTTAACAAATCCTGAGGAAGACAAGAAGGCACTTCATTAGGTAAGAAAAGCTTGTTTAAAGGGACCCCCTTATCTATGGGACCTGGAGTTTGTCCTAAAAGAACGGATAGTAGGTTTTCTTGCTGAGGGAGTTTCTTCTCAAGCTCTTTAACCGTAGCTACCGTCTCTTCATAAACGGATATAGCCTGATCAACTTCTATTCTAGAGGTAATCCCCCCTTCAAATCGATCCCTTGCAATCTGCACGGACTCTTTCCTTAACTCCATAATGGCAGTTGCAGCATCTAGCTGTAACTGCAACTGCTTTAGATAAATATAGGACTGAGCCACCGATCCTACCAAGGTAAGAACAACCGTTCTTCTATTTTCTATTTGCGCTAAGTAAGAAGCAAATGCGGCAGTCGTCGCATTTCTAACCTTACCCCAAAAGTCAAACTCATAAGAAAGAGAGAGGTTTAAATGATAATCTGGCGTAATGGGAGATGTCCCAGGTGGTAAGAAGTCGGCGTCCACGGGAAATCTTTCCTTAGTAGCGCCCCCATTTCCCGAGATCTGAGGAAAAAGACTTGATTTTGCTACCTGATACTGAGCTAGGTACTCTGATACTCTCCACATGGCAATCTGTAAATCGTTGTTATTATGTAAAGCAAGCTGTATCAACCTGCTCATCTCGGGATCGTTAAACCGGTCCCACCAGGTGCCGTTTGCAAGATCTTCTCCTTCTTTTTCCTCTACTCTCCATGTCGAAGGCAGATTAAAATCGGGACGAGAGTACTTAGGAGCAAAGTTACACCCCGTAGATAAAAGGACTAAGGCTCCTGAAATATAGGTAGGCCATCTCATGGAGCATCTCCTTTTTTCTTATCTAAGATCTTATAGAAAAAGGGAACAAAGAACACGCCGAAGAAAGTGGCTAAGATCATCCCCCCCATAACGCCTGTCCCTACGGAATGTCTACTTGAAGCTCCCGCCCCCGTGCTGATCACAAGAGGTAAGACACCAAAGACAAACGTAAGAGAAGTCATAATAATAGCTCTAAAACGTTGTCTAGCTCCTTGTAGAGCCGCTTCTCTAGCTCCCATCCCATCTTTACGACGTAAGATGGCAAACTCAACAATCAAGATCGCATTTTTAGCTGCAAGAGCTATCAAGGTTACAAGCCCAATTTGAAAATATACATCATTTTGTAATCCTCGTAACCAAACGGCTATTAAAGCTCCAAGCGTTCCAAAGGGAACGACAAGCAATATAGCTAAAGGTAAAGACCATCTTTCATAAAGAGCCGCTAAAATCAAAAACACTAATATAAGAGCTCCTACCAACGCAAGCGAAGAGGTCCCCCCGGAGGCCAGCTCTTGATACGCAGCTCCGCTCCAGCTGGCATGCATATCTAAGGGCATAACCTCTTTAGCTACCGCTTCCATAGCAAGGATCGCTTCTCCCGAGCTGTAGCCTGGAGCAGGTCCTCCCGTTAGCTTAGCAGCAGGAAAGGTGTTGAATCTACTAATCAAATTAGGCCCCTTAGAATAACTAAAGGTAACAAGTGACTTTATAGGAACCATAGCTCCGTCAGATGATTTGACATAGATATTGCCAATCTCCTCTAAAGTAGATCTAAAGTCGGGATCAGCCTGAACCGTCACCTGAAAGACGTGCCCGTATTTATTGAAGTTATTGACATAGACAGAACCTAACAAGCTTTGTATCGTCTGATACACTTCGCCGATAGGAACATTTAAAGCTCTTGCCTTTGTCCGATCAAGATCGGCAAATATCTGCATACAATTTGTCTGGATGGAAGAAGAAAGAGGACTTAACACTGGATTTTGTCTTGCCTTTTCAATGAACTGCTGAGTTACGGACTCTAACATCTCCATCGATCCTTCCCCTTCATTCACAATCCAAAACTCAAAGCCCCCAACAGTCCCAAGTCCCTGGATAGATGGTGGGTTGAAAGGAAACACCTGAGCTTCGGGAAGTTTATAAAAGTCTTTAGCGAGTGCTTTTAAAACACTTGACGCCTGTAATTCTTTTGTCGTTCTTAAAGACCAGTCTTTTAAAATCACAAAACAGGTAGATATGGGAGTCCTGTTAATATTTTCCAATAGACTAAAATACAAACTAAATATGGTCATTACAGGTATCAT
>JAZKAC010000023.1:7541-11180 GCA_040389325.1 Chlamydiota bacterium
ATAGAGATAAACGTCTCTACTGCAGGATTGCTAAGAGCAATCGGTGTCATCTCATCCGTGACGGCCTGCGTACGATCTAAGCTTGCCCCTTCAGGTAAAAAGGCAAACGTAAATAAATACCCCTGATCCTCTTGAGGAACAAGACTTGAAGGGATGATTTTAAATAGGCAAACCAAACAAACAATAATCGCAATAAAACCTGTCCAGGCAACTATCCAGTGGTCAATGATCCACTCGGCGCCTTTGGCATACCGCTCCGTACAACGATTTAAACCATTATTGAACATAATCGCTAGCTTATTAGGTTTGCTATGCTTTTGTAAAAGCATAGCAGCTAAGACAGGACTTAACGTCAAAGCAACAAACCCTGAAATCACAACGGAGATAGCAATGGTGATAGCAAATTGCTTATAAAGTCCCCCTGCAATCCCCCCTAAAAAGGCAACAGGAATAAAAACGGAACAAAGAACGCAAACGATGGCGATGACGGGACTTGTCACCTCTTGCATAGCTATAATGGCAGCTTCTTTAGCCCCGAGCTGCTTTTCTCTAATATTTCTTTCCACATTTTCCACAACCACAATGGCATCATCCACCACAATCCCGATGGAGAGGACTAGAGCAAAAAGAGTTAACGTATTTAAAGAAAAACCCAACACATACATCCCCGCAAAGGTCCCTACGATGGATACAATCATGGCAACAACAGGAACGATGGTGGCTCTTATACTTTGTAAAAAAACAAACACGACAAGAGCAACTAAAATAGCTGCTTCATAAAGAGTCCGCTCCACCTCTTCAATAGAGAGCTTAATAAACGTTGTCGTATCATAAGGAATCGAATAGGTGATACCAGGAGGAAAGTTCTTAGAGAGCCTAGCTACGGTCTCTTTAACCGAGTCGGCTACGGTAAGAGCGTTCGCTCCATATTCTTGGTATACGGCAATCAATGCCGAGGTCTTTCCGTTAACGGCGCCGTTAACGGTATAATCTTGAGCCCCGAGCTCCGTATGTCCTATATCTTTTATTTTGACAGTAGCTCCATCGGATGTCGCGCGTAAGATGATCTCATCAAACTGATCGGGTGTTGAAAGGCGTCCTAAAGAAGTCATGGAAAGAGTTAGGTCCACAGGTTTTGCAGTAGGGGCCTCTCCAAGCTGTCCCATCGGATAATCCGAACTTTGATTATTAATGCAGTCGATCACATCGCTAGTTCCGATGTGTAGCTGCGCCATCTTATCGGGACGAAGCCAGACTCTCATCGAGTAGTTTCTTGCGTTGATAAGCTTTGCGTCACTAACACCCTGTAATCTTAGGATCTCGTCTGCCACGTGGATTGTTGCGTAGTTATTTGTATAGATCTCATCTTGCCTTCCGTCCGAATCGATGGTCACCAAAAGTAAGATGGTAGGCGTTTCTTTTTTAACGACAATCCCTTCTTTTTGCACTTCAGAAGGAAGCTGAGGCGTCGCCAGATTCACCCTGTCTTGCACGTTATTAAGTGCTATATCGGAGTCCGTTCCGATATCAAAGTAAATGCTCATCGTCATATTGCCCGTAGCCGCATTTTGAGAGTACATGTAAATCATGTCCTCAACTCCGTTGATCTGATTTTCTAACGGAGCTGCTACCGAGTCGGATAAGATTTGAGCGCTAGCGCCTGGATAATTTGCAGAGACCTGGATCTGAGGCGGGGTGATATTAGGATATTGCTCTATAGGAAGATTAACAAAAGCAACACCGCCCACCAAAACAATTAAAATGGAGATCACCATCGCAAAGATCGGACGGTTTAAAAAAAAACGGGAGATCATTTAGTAGACTCTTCTTTAAATTCTGAAGTGGAAGGTAAAGAAACGGTCGTAACCTTTACGGAAGCGCCATCTGCAATCTTATTCGTACCGTCAACTACAATAACCTCTCCAGGTTTTAAGCCATCTTTGACGATCCAGTAGTTTTCAAACCACTCCCCTAGCTGTATCGTCCTTAAAGAGACGGTGCCGCCTTTATTAATAACAAAGACATACGCCCCATCTCGCCCTTGAGATACGGACTGCTTTGGTATTATGAGGGCATTTGGCCTAGAAGCTCCCATGACACTTGCCCGAACAAACTGTCCAGGTAAGATAAGACCCTCAGGATTTTGGAATGTAGCTCTTACAATTAATGATCCCGTAGCGGGATCAAGCGTCGGCGAAGTAAAGTTAAGCTTTCCCGTGTAAGGAAAAAGAGATCCGTCAGAAAGTTCTAGCTGCACAGTATATTCTTGTTGATCAGGTAAGATAAGTTCTTTTCTTTTCTTTTCCCCTTTACCTATCAAAAGCTCATTATCTGATACGTTAAAAAGAACCCAAATGGGATCTATGACAGACACCTGAGTTAAAAGCCCATTTACACTGGGGGAAATCAAGCTCCCTTGTTGGTAGATAGCTCTACCCGATAGTCCATCGATAGGCGCTGCGATTCTTGTAAAGCTTAAGTTAAGTTCTGCTTGCTCTACATTAGCTTTAGCGGAAATGACAGAAGCCTCAGCTGCCATCACAGAAGCCGTTGCATCATCAAGATCTCTTTGACTAACCGCATTTTTAGGAAATAAAACAGTCATCCGGTCTAATGATTTTTTAGCTCTCCATAAGATAGCCTCTTCTCTATCCAGCATCCCAGAAGCTTCTTCCAAGCTTGCAATAAAAGGTCTTGGATCCAATTGAAATAAAGGGTCCCCTATCTTAACGGGACTTCCCTCTACATAATCCACACTCCATAGGTACCCTTCAACTCTAGCTCTAATTTCTACGGGGTGAGAACTCTTAGCAACTCCTACAAATTCAAAGACAGCAGGAATCGTTATCGGCTTTATCTGAAAAGCCGTTACAAGGACAGGTGGCTTTGCGCCAACTTCTGGTTTCTTAGGCTGACAAGATGTCGCGCTTAAGAGCACTCCTAAAAGGATGGTATTCCATTTAATTTTATACATATTTTGTTATGTAACATTTTCCTCTTAATCATCAAAGAAGAATTTTGCTAAAATCAAAAAATAACCCGAAATGGAAACTCTGGATCAAGAAAGTGCAGCTTTAAAATAACGAAGCTTCAAATGCTTACAGAAAAACAAGTTTAGACGATATAATCTTCTTACGTCTCTTTGTGAGCGTTCAGGAATTCAATCCCCTTATTGGTAAGGCCGAGTCCTTCCGCATCAATCCAACAAAGCCCTTCTTTATCACCATCATGTACTCTATGTACGTTAAGATCATCCTCGCCCTCGCTTCCAAAAATCCCTAAGCCGTTGTTTTTTACTTTATACTCTTCTTTCAGGTCATCGTATTCGATGTGAAAGCACTCTAAACAATCCTGCACTGACATGTCACTGGGAAGCTGATACTCCTTAAGAAATTTGAGGGGTGTAACGGTGTTTTTCGATAGATTCGAGTCTTCTGCACCTAGAGCATCGGAACTGTCTACGGAAGATGCTCGTTTATCTGATTTCCCACAAATCACACCACCCACAAAACCATCTACCAAAGCCGCTAGAGATCCAATAATGGGGACGCACTCAAGAGTGCCAATAGCCCTATGATAAAAACGTTCCCCCCTGCTAAGCCCCCCCCCAAGGAATTTTTAGCATTTGCCAACTCCCAG